>NZ_JBEZKI010000005.1:0-430128 GCF_040651615.1 Streptomyces sp. NPDC048417
CCCGGAGAGCCGGACGGCCACTCCTGAGAAGCCACTGAAGGCAAGACCCCATAAGCCACATCCGGCCCTCCCGGGCCACCTAACAACTTACGGAGGCCCCATGTCCGTGTCCGTCACCGGCTCATGCCCACCACCCGCCTGGCAGGCCGCGGCCGCCTTCGCCGGGCTCCCGCCCGGGGTCGTCTTCTCCAGGAAGGTCAAGGAGGCCGCGCCCGCGCTACAGGCCTGCGCCCGCTGCCCGGTGCGCCGCAACTGCGAGGAGGCCGTCGCCCCCGCCGACAACTGGTTCGACGGCGTGTGTGGCGGCCGCCTCTGGCGCCGGGGACGCCCGGTCGAGATCCCCGCCCAGCTCCTGCCGGTCATGCAGAGCCCGGTCGTACAGGGCGCGCTGCGCCGCGGAGGCTCCGTTGCCTGACCCTCGTACGACCCCTGCTCCTTCTGGCGACCGTCCCGTCGACAACGCCGCCCTCTGGATCGGCCTGCTCCTCCGGCAGTTCCCCGAGCTGTCCGTCGAACTCGCGCCCGGCCGCGCCGCCCCGGACCACCGGCCCACGCCCCCGCCGCCGCCCGCGGACCTCGCCGGCCGGCTCCGTGCGGAGCGCGCCGAGGCCCTGCTCCTCCAGCAGGCCCACGGGCTCGTCGCCCCCGGCCACAGCGCCGCCCCGCTGCGGCTGAACATCTCCGACACCATCCGGGACATCACCGACGGTGTGGTCGAACTGGAGGAAGCGGTGCGGGACCGGCTCGGACTGTCCCGCGTCCGGCGTGCCGCCGTGCCCGAGCGGCTGCGCCGGATCGCCGGTCTCCTCGACGGCATCGCCGCCGACCCGGTCCTCGCCGCCCACGTCCGGGACGAGACCCGCCGGATGGCCCGGCGCTGTGCCCGTGCCCTGGGCGACACCGAGACCGTCGTCCGTGTCTCCGGGCGCTGTCCCTGGTGCGACTCCGTCTCGCTGCGTGCCTTCCCGGACCGGGCCGCCGTCCTCTGCGTCAATCCGGGCTGCCGGTGCACGGACCCGGACTGCGGCTGCCACGACGACCCGGCCTACCGGCACACCTGGGACGAGGGGGAGTGGCAGCACCGATGAGGTCCGCGTACGCCGAACTGCCCACCCTCATTCCGGGGCCGCTCGCCGCCCAGGAGGCGGGCGTCGCGCCCGCCACCATCAGGAAGTGGGTACAGCTGGGACACCTCAGGGCGGCCGGCAAGGCGGGCCGGGCGGCCCTGTTCCGCCTGGAGGACGTCTTCGCCGCGGAACGCACGGCTTCCCGCCGTCCGTGACGACGGGGGCGCCTCGGAGCCGGCGAGCACCCGCGGGCGTGCGGTGGCTGGTCGTGCAGTTCTCCGCGCCCCTTGCGGGGCCCGCATGTACTCGTGCCGGCGAGCGCCTGCGGGTGCGTGGGGGCTGGTCCGTGCAGTTCCCCGCGCCCCTTGCGGTGCACGCATGTACTCGTGCCGGCGAGCGCCTGCGGGCGTGCGGGGGCTGGTCCGTGCAGTTCTCCGCGCCCCTTGCGGGGCACGCACTCGCGTCGGCCGCCGAGCTGTACCGGGCCGCGGGCAGCCGTGTGGCCCCGCGGCCGTGCCGGGTGTGGGGCGAGGCCGGTGGTCAGAGGGCCGGCCCCGCACCGCACGCCTGTGAAACCCGCCACCGGCGGCTCGCGCCGCTCTCCGTTCGCGTGTCGTTCGTCTTCGTGGTATATCGGAACCCCTGCCAAAACCGCAGCTCAGGTCCTCCGCGACCGGTCCCGCTTCTTTTGTTTTGACCGAAGTGATTGCGCTGGGTACGCTCAGACCTTGTGCCTGGGGTGTGCCCTGACCCTCGTGCGTGCCTTCAAACCGCACCGGAGTGACGAAGTGGCCACCGCGATCCGCGCCCCCTTCTGCCGTTCGGCAGGAGTCCGCGGAATCCGACACACCCGACCGCGTGGGTCGGCGACGTTCCAGGTTAGCTTCACCATTCGGCACACAGAAACCGGAGAAGTAGTGCCTACGATCCAGCAGCTGGTCCGCAAGGGCCGGCAGGACAAGGTCGAGAAGAACAAGACGCCCGCACTCGAGGGTTCCCCTCAGCGTCGTGGCGTCTGCACGCGTGTGTTCACGACCACCCCGAAGAAGCCGAACTCGGCCCTGCGTAAGGTCGCGCGTGTGCGTCTGACCAGCGGTATCGAGGTCACTGCTTACATTCCGGGTGAGGGACACAACCTGCAGGAGCACTCCATCGTGCTCGTGCGCGGCGGCCGTGTGAAGGACCTGCCCGGTGTTCGCTACAAGATCATCCGCGGCTCGCTTGACACCCAGGGTGTCAAGAACCGCAAGCAGGCCCGCAGCCGCTACGGCGCCAAGAAGGAGAAGTAAGAATGCCTCGTAAGGGCCCTGCCCCGAAGCGCCCGGTCATCATCGACCCGGTCTACGGTTCTCCTCTTGTCACCTCGCTCATCAACAAGGTGCTGCTGAACGGCAAGCGCTCCACCGCCGAGCGCATCGTGTACGGCGCCATGGAGGGCCTGCGCGAGAAGACCAGCAACGACCCGGTCATCACGCTCAAGCGCGCGCTGGAGAACATCAAGCCCACGCTTGAGGTCAAGTCCCGCCGTGTCGGTGGCGCCACCTACCAGGTGCCGGTCGAGGTCAAGCCCGGCCGCGCCAACACCCTGGCGCTGCGCTGGCTGGTCGGCTATTCCCGCGCCCGTCGCGAGAAGACCATGACCGAGCGTCTGCTCAACGAGCTTCTCGACGCTTCGAACGGCCTTGGTGCGGCCGTCAAGAAGCGCGAGGACACCCACAAGATGGCCGAGTCCAACAAGGCCTTCGCGCACTACCGCTGGTAGTCGCTACCCACATCGAGACCGAGAGAAGACTGAAGCCTTATGGCTACCACTTCACTTGACCTGGCCAGGGTCCGCAACATCGGGATCATGGCCCACATCGACGCGGGCAAGACGACCACCACCGAGCGGATCCTGTTCTACACCGGTGTGTCGTACAAGATCGGTGAGGTCCACGACGGCGCCGCCACCATGGACTGGATGGAGCAGGAGCAGGAGCGTGGCATCACGATCACCTCTGCTGCCACCACCTGTCACTGGCCGCTTGAGGACAACGACTACACGATCAACATCATCGACACCCCGGGCCACGTCGACTTCACCGTCGAGGTGGAGCGTTCGCTGCGCGTCCTCGACGGTGCCGTGACGGTGTTCGACGGTGTCGCCGGTGTCGAGCCCCAGTCCGAGACGGTGTGGCGTCAGGCCGACCGCTACGGCGTGCCGCGCATCTGCTTCGTGAACAAGCTGGACCGTACCGGCGCCGAGTTCCACCGCTGTGTGGACATGATCTCGGACCGTCTGGGTGCTGTGCCGCTCGTCATGCAGCTGCCGATCGGTGCCGAGATGGACTTCAAGGGCGTTGTGGACCTGGTCCGCATGAAGGCGCTCGTGTGGTCCGCCGAGGCGGCGAAGGGCGAGATGTACGACGTCGTCGACATCCCGGCCACGCACACCGAGGCTGCCGAGGAGTACCGCGGCAAGCTGGTCGAGGCCGTCGCGGAGAACGACGACGAGATCATGGAGCTGTTCCTGGAGGGCCAGGAGCCCACCGAGGAGCAGCTGTACGCCGCGATCCGTCGTATCACCATCGCGTCCGGCAAGTCCGACGGTGTCACGGTCACCCCCGTGTTCTGCGGTACCGCGTTCAAGAACAAGGGTGTCCAGCCCCTGCTCGACGCGGTCGTGCGCTACCTGCCGACCCCGCTCGACGTCGAGGCCATCGAGGGCCACGACGTCAAGGACCCCGAGGTCGTCGTCAAGCGCAAGCCGTCCGACGACGAGCCGCTGTCCGCGCTGGCGTTCAAGATCATGAGCGACCCGCACCTCGGCAAGCTCACCTTCGTCCGGGTCTACTCGGGCCGCCTGGAGTCCGGCACCGCCGTGCTGAACTCCGTCAAGGGCAAGAAGGAGCGCATCGGCAAGATCTACCGCATGCACGCGAACAAGCGTGAGGAGATCGAGTCGGTGGGCGCCGGCGACATCATCGCCGTCATGGGTCTGAAGCAGACCACGACCGGTGAGACGCTGTGTGACGACAAGCAGCCGGTGATCCTGGAGTCCATGGACTTCCCGGCGCCGGTCATCCAGGTCGCCATCGAGCCCAAGTCGAAGGGCGACCAGGAGAAGCTGGGCGTCGCGATCCAGCGCCTGGCCGAGGAGGACCCGTCCTTCCAGGTCCACTCGGACGAGGAGACCGGCCAGACCATCATCGGTGGTATGGGCGAGCTGCACCTCGAGGTGCTGGTCGACCGCATGCGCCGTGAGTTCAAGGTCGAGGCCAACGTCGGCAAGCCGCAGGTCGCGTACCGCGAGACGATCCGCAAGGCCGTCGAGCGCGTGGACTACACCCACAAGAAGCAGACCGGTGGTACCGGTCAGTTCGCCAAGGTGCAGATCGCGATCGAGCCCATCGAGAGCGGCGACGCCTCGTACGAGTTCGTGAACAAGGTGACCGGTGGCCGTATCCCGAAGGAGTACATCCCTTCGGTGGACGCCGGTGCGCAGGAGGCCATGCAGTTCGGCATCCTCGCCGGGTACGAGATGACGGGCGTCCGCGTCACGCTTCTCGACGGTGCCTACCACGAGGTCGACTCCTCCGAGCTCGCGTTCAAGATCGCCGGTTCGCAGGCCTTCAAGGAGGCCGCGCGCAAGGCGTCCCCCGTGCTCCTTGAGCCGATGATGGCCGTCGAGGTCACCACGCCCGAGGACTACATGGGTGAGGTCATCGGCGACATCAACTCCCGCCGTGGTCAGATCCAGGCCATGGAGGAGCGGGCCGGTGCCCGCGTCGTGAAGGGCCTCGTGCCCCTCTCGGAGATGTTCGGTTACGTCGGCGACCTGCGCAGCAAGACGTCCGGCCGGGCCAGCTACTCCATGCAGTTCGACTCCTACGCCGAGGTTCCGCGGAACGTCGCCGAGGAGATCATCGCGAAGGCCAAGGGCGAGTAACGCACCGCGCTACGACGCTTTAGGCTTGACCCCGGAGCCTCACGGGCCGTTCCTCCGCATTCGTGGCGGAATGGCCCGGGGCCCGGGAACCAACAGCAAAGATCACCTGGCGCCGATCGAATCAAGGCGTACAGAACCACTCCCAGGAGGACCCCAGTGGCGAAGGCGAAGTTCGAGCGGACTAAGCCGCACGTCAACATCGGCACCATCGGTCACATCGACCACGGTAAGACGACCCTCACGGCCGCCATTACCAAGGTGCTGCACGACGCGTACCCGGACCTGAACGAGGCCACCGCGTTCGACAACATCGACAAGGCGCCCGAGGAGCGTCAGCGCGGTATCACCATCTCCATCGCGCACGTCGAGTACCAGACGGAGACCCGTCACTACGCCCACGTCGACTGCCCGGGTCACGCGGACTACATCAAGAACATGATCACCGGTGCTGCGCAGATGGACGGTGCGATCCTCGTCGTCGCCGCCACCGACGGCCCGATGCCGCAGACCAAGGAGCACGTGCTCCTGGCCCGCCAGGTCGGCGTGCCGTACATCGTCGTCGCCCTGAACAAGGCCGACATGGTGGACGACGAGGAGATCCTGGAGCTCGTCGAGCTCGAGGTCCGTGAGCTCCTCTCCGAGTACGAGTTCCCGGGCGACGACCTGCCGGTCGTCAAGGTCTCCGCGCTCAAGGCCCTCGAGGGCGACGCCGAGTGGACCCAGTCCGTCCTCGACCTGATGAAGGCCGTCGACGAGTCCATCCCGGAGCCCGAGCGTGACGTCGACAAGCCGTTCCTGATGCCGATCGAGGACGTCTTCACGATCACCGGTCGTGGCACCGTCGTCACCGGTCGTATCGAGCGTGGTGTCCTCAAGGTCAACGAGACCGTCGACATCATCGGCATCAAGACCGAGAAGACCACCACCACGGTCACCGGCATCGAGATGTTCCGCAAGCTGCTCGACGAGGGCCAGGCCGGTGAGAACGTCGGTCTGCTCCTCCGTGGCATCAAGCGCGAGGACGTCGAGCGCGGCCAGGTCATCATCAAGCCGGGTTCGGTCACGCCGCACACCGAGTTCGAGGCGACCGCGTACATCCTGTCCAAGGACGAGGGTGGCCGTCACACGCCGTTCTTCAACAACTACCGCCCGCAGTTCTACTTCCGTACCACGGACGTGACCGGCGTCGTGACCCTCCCCGAGGGCACCGAGATGGTCATGCCGGGCGACAACACCGACATGAAGGTGGAGCTGATCCAGCCCATCGCCATGGAGGAGGGCCTGAAGTTCGCCATCCGTGAGGGTGGTCGCACGGTGGGCGCCGGCCAGGTCACCAAGATCAACAAGTGATCTCGGCCCGCAAGGGCTGACCCGGTAGGTATCCGAAAGGCCCGTACGACTCCGGTCGTACGGGCCTTTCGGCGTACCGACGTCTCGAAACTATTCGGCGCGTACGACCCCTGGTTCCCGGGAGCCACTCACCCCACCATTTGTCATGCCGCTGACCAAATTCGGGTGGAGGGGTGAGGCATGTCTGTGAGCCGCAGGACCGTGCTGGGCGCGGGTGCCGCCGCCGTACCGGTGCTGTCGTCGCATCTCGCCCGGGCGGGCGGCGACGGCGAGCCGAGGGTGACGGACCCGGGGGCGTACATCTCCTTCAGCGGCGGGGCGTTCTCGCTCGTCGGCGCCCCGGTCGTGGTGAGCGCCGAGGATCACCCCGGAGTCGTACGGGTGGCAGGTGACCTCCGTACCGACATCGAGCGCGTGACCGGCGTACGCCCGGGCGCGACCATCGCCCGGCGGGCGGTGCTCGTCGGCACGATCGGCCGCAGCCCGCTGATCGACGGCCTGGTGGCGTCCGGCAAGCTGGACGTGACGGGCGTCCGGGGCCGCTGGGAGACCTCGCTGCAGGCGGTGGTCGAGCATCCGCTGCCCGGCGTGGAGCAGGCCTTCGTCATCGCGGGCAGCGACCCGCGCGGCACGATCTTCGGGGCCTACGACGTCTCGTACGGCATCGGGGTCTCGCCCTGGTACTGGTGGGACGACGTACCGCCGGCCCACCGCGACCGGGTGTGGGTGCTGCCGGGCCGCCACACCCAGGGCACGCCGGCGGTGAGGTACCGCGGCTTCTTCGTCAACGACGAGAACCCGGCGCTCGGGACCTGGGCCCCGGCCCACTTCGGACCCGGCAAGGCCCCCGGCTACCCCGGCGGCTTCAACGCGGACTTCTACGCCCGTGTCTTCGAGGTGCTGCTCCGGCTGAAGGGCAACTACCTCTGGCCGGCGGTGTGGGGGCGGGCGTTCGCGGAGGACGACCCGGAGAACCACCGCAGGGCTGCCGAATACGGAGTTGTCATGGGCACGTCCCATGAGGCTCCGATGATGCGGGGGATCGAGGAGTGGAACCGCCACGCGGCCGACGGGACCGACCCCTACGGGGGCACGGGCGAGTGGTCGTACCTCCGCAACCCGACGGCGATCAGGGCGTACTGGCGGGCCGGCATCCAGCGGATGGTCGACCAGGGCTTCGAGGGCGTGGTCACCCTCGGCATGCGCGGCAACGGAGACACCGGTCTCCCCGACGGCGACGGCATCGAACTGATGCAGGAGATCATCGCGGCACAGCGGGGGATCATCGAGGAGGTCACGGGCAGGCCGGCCGCCGAGACCCCTCAGGTGTGGACGCTCTACAAGGAGGTCCAGCGCTACTGGGACCGGGGGCTCAGGGCGCCCGACGACGTCACCGTGGTCCTGACGGACGACAACTGGGGCAACATCCGCAGGCACCCGTCCCCGGCGGAACCCCGAAGCGGCGGATACGGCCTGTACTACCACTTCGACTACGTCGGTGCCGGCCGCAACTACAAGTGGGTCGACACGGCCAACCTGCGCAACGTCTGGGACCAGCTCCACCAGGCGCACGCCTACGGCAACCACGGCCTGTGGGTGGCCAACGTGGGCGACCTGAAGGGCAACGAACTGCCGACCCAGTTCTTCCTCGACTACGCCTGGAACCCGCAGCGTTGGGACATCGACCGGCTGGGGGAGTGGGAGCGCGGATACGCGCGCCAGAACTTCGGCGAGGAGGCGGCGCGGGAGGCAGCCGAACTGCTCGCCGCCTACGGCCGGTTGCAGGCGCGCCGCAAGCCGGAGCTGCTGAACCGCCGGATCACGCTCGGGGACGACGGCCAGGTGGTGTACGACGATCAGCAGACCCCCTTCTCCTTCGAGCACCGTGAGTTGGAGCGGGTGACGGAGGAGTGGCGGGAGCTGGGCAGAAGGGCGACGCGGATCGAGCGCCGGCTGCCGGCGACGGTACGGGACGCGTGGTTCGAGCTGGTCGGGTACGAGGTGACGGCGACCGCCAACCTGTACGCGCTGCGGGAGGCCGAGTTCACGAACCTGCGCTACGCCCGTGAGGGCAGAGCGGCGGCCAACGACCGCGCGGCGGGCGCGGAGCAGGGACTGCTACGGGACTTCGCCCTGGCCGAGCGCTTCAACTCCGCGGTGGCGGGCGGAAAATGGCGGGGCTTCCAGACCCAGCCGCACATCGACTACGGGGACGTGGACCGGTACGGCCCCAACGCGCCCTGGCAGCAGCCGGAGAAGGACAACGTGGCCCTGCCGGACGTCCTGTTCCCGGCGGTACGGCGGATCGAGGTGCCGGACGCGGCGGGGCTGGGGGTGTCGGTGGACGGGGACGGGGACCCGGACGGGGACTCGTTGGATCTGCCGTCGTTCAGCCCGTACCAGACCCGGCCGCAGCAGTACGTCGAGGTGTTCAACCGGGGCCGTATGCCCTTCGACTACCGGGTGGATACGTCGGTGCCCTGGCTGGTGGTGGATCGTCCGCGGGGCCGGGTGACGCGGCAGGTCCGGGTGGAGGTGCGGGTGGACTGGTCCCGGGCACCGGCCGGCCGGTTCGCGGGATCGCTGACGGTGAGCGGGGCGGGGGAGTCGGTGACGGTGGGGTGCGTCGCGGAGAAGCCGTCGGCACGGGGGCTGCGGGGCTTCGTCGAGGCGGGCGGCTATGTGGCGATCGACGCGGAGCACCACGACCGCGCGGTCGGCGGCTGGCGCCGGCTGGAGGGCATCGGCCGGACCGGCGCGGGGATGACGCCGTGGCCGGTGACGGGGGGCTGGGGAGACGCGTGGCCCCGGCTGGAGTACGCGGTGACCCTGCTGTCGGCGGGGGAGGTGACGGTGTGGGCGTACCTGTCCCCACGGAATCCGGCGCTGCCGACGACGGCCGGCCTGCGCTACGCGCTGTCCTTCGACGACGACCGTCCCCAGCCGGTGGACATCACCGCGGGCGCGGACGACGGCCTGCTGAATGTGGTGTGGGCGCGGAACACGTCGGACAACGTGAACCGGACGGCGACCCGCCACACGGTGGGATCCGGGGTCCACCACCTGAAGTTCTGGGCGGTGGACCCCACGGTGGTGGTGCAGCGGCTGGTGATCGACACGGGCGGGCTGACGCCGACGTATCTGGGGCCGTTGGAGAGCCGTCGGGTGTAGGGGGACAGGCTGCGATTCCCGATTCCGACAGGCCCGGACCCTCCGGGACCCCGGTGTGCCAGGGGCGGGGACAGCCTCAGTTCAGTCCTTCGGGGCGAAGAGCAGGTTCCGGGTGCGGGCGGGCCGGGGCTCGCGCCAGGGCACCGGCGTGCCGTCGGCCTCGGTGATCCAGTGGGCGTCGTAGCCGAGCGGTTCGAACTCGGCGAAGAGCTCGTCGAGGGAGGCGTCGACCAGGGCCTCCAGGACCAGGGTCGGCCGGTCGCGCTTGAGCACCTGGCGCGCCCCGCGCAGCACCGACATCTCGTGGCCCTCCACGTCGATCTTGACGAGGTCCAGCTTGGTGTCGGCGAACACCTCGTCGAGGGTGACGAGCTGGATGCGCTTGAGCTGGGCGTCGGGTGCGGCGCCCTCCAGGGTCGAACCGGTGGACAGCAGGTTCCCGGAGAACCGGACGCTGATGTCGGCCCAGCCGGGCTCGCTGGAGACACCGGCCTGGTGGAGCCTGACGTTCTGGAGGCCGTTCGAGCGGACGTTCACGGACAGCCGCGAGTGAATCTGGTCGACCGGCTCGAAGGAATGCACCTTCGCCTTCGGATTGGCGTGCGCGGCGATCATCGAGAAGTAGCCGACATGGGCGCCGACGTCGGCGATCGTCGCGCTCCGCGCCGCCAGCCGGGACCAGGTGGCGAGCGTGCCGGGCTCGTAGCCGAACGTCCCGTTCCACAGGGTGTCCATGGCGACCGCATCGTCGTTCACACAGAACATCACGAACGGCGGACAGTACGGCGAGTCGATCTCAACGTAGCCGCGGTACGGGAACTTCTTGCGGTGCACGCGGATGATGTCGCCGGTGGCCACGGGCCGGACCGACGGCGCGTGGGCCAGCATGCGTGCATTGGCTGCTTCGACCTCGGAAATGCGCATTGGGCGATGGTAAAGCCAGGGCCAGGAATTGTCACAGGGTCCGAAAATATTCCGTAAGGACTGGTCACGGGCGGGTGCGAACGGCTATTTCATCCGGTAGCCATTCCGAATAACTTAGAATTCACCTTTCCTTTCTCCTGAGGTGGGTCAGCCTTCGGTCGAGCGGGTCAGGGCCTCGGTGATCAGCCGGGTGGCGAAGTCCTGGTCGTCGGTGAGCCGGTTGATGTGCTCCGCGAGCAGCACGGCCGTGGCCTCCAGGGCGCTTGGCCCAGTCCCCGTACTGTCGGCGCCACAGACTGGGGCTCAGGCCGGTACCGGCCGCCACCAGCAGGCCGGTCATGGTGGGGATGACCTCGGGACGGACGCTCCTGCCGCATCATGCGGGTCGACGCCACGAAGCTGGGCACCACGTACTCGATCACGTCCCTGTCGTGGGCCGGACGACAGTCGCCGACGGAGCTGGCCGAGCCGTTCACCTGCCCGCTTCACGCACGAGATGGTGTTCCGCCGTTGCCCGCGCCGCGCGGAGCATGACATCGTCCGCGAGGCCGACTTCGCCTGCGTCTTCTGCGGCGCCGAACTGCCGGAGACCTGGAACGTGGACCCCGGGGAATGACCGGCCGGGCGACCGGTCCCGGCTGAGCGTGTACTACTCCGCCTTCGGCCCGCCGCCACCCTGCTGCTGTTCCTCCGGCCGGACCGCGTCCTTCGCCTTCTTCGCGAGGTCGTCGTCCAGTTTCTTGAACTCGCGGACCACGGTGTCGGACATGTCGGCGAGCGAGTCGATCTGCTTGGTGATGTCCTCGCGGCCGTCGTGCCAGTTGGACTCGAAGTCGTCGAGGGCGTCGTAGACCGTGCCGCTGCCGACGTCGTCCCGGTAGGACTCGAACATCTTCTTGGTGTGGTTGAGACGTTCCTTGATGGAGCGCAGCTGGCGGCCGTAGTCCTCCAGCTCGCTCAGCGGTATCGCGAGGTCACTCTTGCCTTTGCCCACGTGACCGTCCCCCGTTCGCGCATCTCGTAGTCTGGCCGCACCGTATATCAGATCACCGGAACGGGGACGGCGTACACCATGGCCCGCTACATAGAGACGCTCACCATCGAGCGCGGCGGTTTCCGGATCAAGGTGCCCGAGTCGTGGTGGGAGTTCGACGTGCGGCCGGAGTCGCGGGACGACTCGATCCGGCGGATGGTGAACGAGCGCGTGGCCCAGCACCCGGAGCTGGCGCAGTACCGGGACACGTACGTCGCCTTCCTGCGCAAGTCCGCGGCCGACGCGTGGAAGTCGGGCGCGATGTACTGCGGTTGCATGGCGGAGAGCTTCGGCGGGGACACGCCGATCACGGGTTCGGTCACGGTGTCGCTGGTCGGCGGCCGTACCCGCGAGGGCGCGCCGCTCGCCAACGACCCGGCCGCCATCGCCGCCCAGCTCGCGCCGAAGGAGGCGCACCGGGAGGGCGACTCCTGGCGCAAGGTGACGACCGTCGACATCCCCGGCGTGGGGCCGGCCGCCCGGACGTACGGCATCGAGGACATCCCGATCCCCGAGGACGGCCTCAACCGCACCATCCGCGCGGTCCTGATGCAGACATTCATCCCGGTCCCCGGCCAGGAGGGCAAGGTCGCCCTGGTCGCCGGCAGCAGCCAGGTCCTGGACCTGGCCGACTCCTTCTTCGACATCTTCGACGCGATCACGTCGACGTTCCGCTTCGCGGACTGAGCGGGCCGGCCTTTTGGACTGGGAGAGCGGCGAGGGCCTGCTGAGCCTTGACGACCCCGCGGAGTGGGACGCCGCTCTGGAACGCGGCGAGTCCCGCCTCGGCACGGCGGCGATCGGCCTGGCCCTCAACTGTTCGCTGGAGGAGGTGTCCCCTCGGATCGTGAGGGTGCTGAACCTTCCGGACCAGGGTGAGCGGGAGTATGCCTTCACCGCGGCGGGCACCGCGGCCCGCCTCAACGGCCGACTGACCCCGGAGCTGTTTGCGGCGCTGCGCGCCGAAGGCCCGGGCGGCCTGGCCGAGGACGCGATCAGCGACACGCTGACGTTCGTGCCGTACCGGGACCTGCCGTCGTGGTTCAGGCGCCGGTGGGTGTACGTGACGGTGCGGGACAGGCTGCAGTACTGGTGAGCGAGTGCCGGGGACGCATTCGAAGGCGGCCGGCGGGCGCTGCGTGGCCGCTTCACTGAACGGAAGGAGACGCAGTGACCGCACGAGAAGAGCTGCTGCGTCCTGCCCGGGGCCACGCACGACGAGGACGCGGGGCCCACAGGCCACCGGTTCCGG
Organism: Streptomyces sp. NPDC048417; assembly: GCF_040651615.1. Taxonomy (NCBI): domain Bacteria; kingdom Bacillati; phylum Actinomycetota; class Actinomycetes; order Kitasatosporales; family Streptomycetaceae; genus Streptomyces; species Streptomyces sp. NPDC048417. The sequence continues at coordinate 12,726 of NZ_JBEZKI010000005.1, forward strand.
TTTCCGGCGAGTAGGACCTCCGACGTCATGACAGCGGAATTCCTGATGGATCTCGATCAGGGCATGGTCGAGTATTTCCGGGACATCGCGAACGAGATGATCTCGAGGTTCGGTATCTCCCGCGCGGAGGCCGTGGCCAGAATCAACGAGCGCTATCACGACGCGGAGATCTCGGCGTACCCCGATCTCATGTGCCACGAGCTTCCGGAGTACTGGTCGTACGGCCTGTACTACTACCCGAACCCGTCCGGACGTCTGCCCACCGGCGACGACGCCGACGACGAGGGTCTCGACCTGTCCGTCCTGCGGGTCCGCCCCACGCCTCCGGAGGGTTCCCGCTACTGGACGCTCGGGACCTGACAGCGGGCGCCTCGTCCGCACCGTGCACATGCCGGCCTTCGTGCCGTTCCGGCGTCTGCCGTCCGCGTCTCTCATGAGTCCGACCGCCGGGCTTCACCTCGAACGACCGTTCCTTGTAAGTTCGCTTGTGCACAGGCTTGTTGACGGGGCGTACGCGACGGGGGTTGCGGGACATGGCGGGGTATCGGCCGGCGGACTGGCATCCACTCGACCTCGACAAGGACCCGACCCCGGGCGATCCGCAGCGCGTCCGCGCCCTCGCCACCCAGCTCCACGACTTCGCCGACGACGTGTCCGACGCTCTGCGCCTGGTCAAGGGCATGGCCGGCGAGGACACCCTCCTGCAGTGGGCCGGCAAATCCGCGGACGTCTTCAAGGAGCAGTTCAAGGACGTCCCGAAGAACCTGAAGAAGCTGAAGAAGTCGTACGAGATGTGCGGCGACGCCCTCGCGGACTACTGGCCGAAGCTGGAGCGGGCGCAGGCCCTGGCCGACAAGGCGCTCGCCAAGGCGAAGGAGGCCCAGAGCGACCTCTCCTCCGCCAAGTCCCGGCTGTCTTCCGCCGATTCATGGGTCACCCGGGCCGGCAAGGAGGCGGACAAGTACAAGGACGACCCCACCGGCAGCAAGTCCAGCGCGGACAAGCCGGACGAGGCGAAGGTGCGGGCCGCCACCCGGGATGTGCAGAGCGCCAAGTCCGCGCACACCCAGGCGCAGTCGGATGTCACCACCGCGCAGAACGCTCTCGATGCCGCGAAGAAGATGGCCGAGGACGCGCGGAAGATGCGGGACGACGCGGCGGGTGAGGCGAAGCGGAAGATCGACGAGGCCTCCGATGCCGGTATTCCGAACCGGCACTGGTGGCAGGACGTCGGGCACTGGTTCGAGGACAACTGGGACACCATCGTCACGGTCTGCAAGGTCGTCGTCGCGGTCGTCGGGATCATCGCGATGATCATCGGCGGGCCCATCCTCGGCGCGATCGTGCTGGTCGCCGCCCTCGTCGTGCTCGCGGACACGCTCTACAAGTACTCCAAAGGCCAAGCCTCCTTGTGGGATGTGGCCTTTGCCGCGCTGGACTGCATACCCGGCGGCAAGGGCATCACCAGCCTCGGCAAGATGGCCAAGGGGCTGAAGGAGCTGAAGAACCTCAAGGGCGGGCTGAAGGGGATGGAGCTGGGGGTGAAGGGGCTCGGCAAGAGCACCCGTGCCCTCGGCCGGCAGATGAAGAAGCTCTTCACCTGCGGCGACCCCATCGACATGGCGACCGGCCAGATGGTCATGTCCGCCACCGACATCCAGCTGGACGGCGTACTTCCGCTGGTGCTCGAACGCCACTACCGCACGGGAGGTCGGAGCGGACGACTGTTCGGAGCGAGCTGGACATCCACCCTCGACCAGCGGCTGCTGCTCGATGCCACCGGGGTGCGGTTCGCGACCGCGGACGGGATGGTGCTCCAGTATCCGAGGCCGGAGGTGGGCGTGGATCTGCCTCCTGTGGAGGGTCCGTACTGGCCGCTGAGCTGGGACGGCACCCCGGGCGGTGAGCTGACCGTGCACCAGCCCGAAAGCGGGCTGACCCTGTTCTTCCGGCCGGTTCCCGGCGGCGCCGAGGATGAACTGCCCCTGGTCGCCGTCCGTGATCGTAACGACAACAGCGTGACCGTCTCCTACGACGCGGACGGAATGCCCACGGAGGTCCGCCATCACGGTGGCTATCGGGTCGGCGTGACCACGCTGCAGCGACGGATCACCGCCCTGGCCCTGCTCAACTCCTCTGAACAGCCCGTTCTCCTGCGTTATGGCTACGACACCGACGGCAATCTCGCGGAGATACGTGACTCCTCGGACCGTCCGCAGCGATTTCACTACGACGACCGGCGCCGGATCACCGGCTGGGAGGACCGCGCCGGAGCCTGGTACCGGTACACGTACGACGACCAGGACCGTTGTGTGGCCACGCGGGGCGTCGACGGCGTCCTCGACTATTCCTTCGCGTACGAGGACGAGACACGGGAGACCATCGCCGTCAACTCGCTCGGGCACACCACCCGTTACCGGTTCAACGATGCCTACCAGTTGCTGGCCGAGACCGACCCGCTCGGTCACACGGTCCTCCAGGAGTGGGACCGGCGTGACCGGTTGCTGTCGCGCACCGACGCGCTGGGCCGGACGATCCGTCTCGACTGGGACCCGGCGGGCCATCTCGTCGAAGTGCGCCTGCCGGACGGGGCGACCTCCACCTGGCGGTACAACGACCTGAACCTGATGGTCGAGATGGTCGGGTACGACGGCTCCGTCATCCGGCAGGACTGGGACGAGCGGGGCAACTGCACCGCCCTGACCGCCCAGGACGGAGCCGTCACGCGCTTCACACGCGACCCGAGCGGAGCCCTGGCTTCGGTGACGGACGCGCTGGGCGCGGTGACGTCCTTCGTCAACAACCCCGCGGGCCAACCAGTCGCCGTGACGAACCCGCTCGGCGCGGTGACCCGGGCCGCCTACGACCCCTTCGGGCGGCGCGTCGGCATCTGGGACCCGATGGGCGCCACAACCCGCTTCACCTGGACCGTCGAGGGCCGTCTGGAGGCCAGAACCGACCCGGACGGGGCAAGCGAGTCCTGGACGTACGACGGTGAGGGCAACATGCTCACCCGCACCGATGCGGTCGGCCGGACCACTCGGTGCGCCTACGGGCCACTGGGCGTGCTCTCCGCGCGCATCGCGGCCGACGGGGCCCGCCACACGTTCGTGCACGACACCGAACTGCGCCTGGTCCAGGTCGTCGGACCGCACGGACTGACCTGGGACTACACCTACGACAGCGTCGGCCGGCTCGTCAGGGAGTCGGATTTCGACGGTCGTACCCTTGACTACGCCTATGATTCCGCGGGCCAACTCATCAGTCGTACCAACGCGTTGGGCCAGTCGACCGTGTTCGCCTACGACATCGCCGGCAATCAGTGCCGGAAGACGGTGGACGGCAGAACGACCCGCTACGTCCACGACACAGCCGGGCGCGTCCTGGAGGCCGTAGGCCCGGACGTGACCCTGACCTACGTCTACGATCCGATCGGCCGGATCATCGGCGAGACCGCGGACGGACGTGCGCTCACGACCGAGTACGACGCCCTGGGGCGCGCCGTCCGGCGCGCGACCCCGGGCGGTGCCGTCACCACGTACGCCTATGACGCGGCGGGAAACCGGACGGAGCTGACGGCGTCGGGCCGCACGCTGTTCTCGGAGTACGACGCACTCGGGCGGGAGACCGCCCGCAGCATGGGCACCGCGGGACTCGCGCTCCACCAGAGCTGGGACGCCCACCATCGCCTCACCGCGCAGAGCCATACCGCTCCCGGCACCCGGCGCCGGACCATCGACCGCGGCTACACCTACGGGGCGGACGGCCTCCCGACCTCGGTGTCCGACCTGCACACCGGACACCGTCGCTTCGACCTGGACGCGGGGGGCCGCGTCACGGCGGTGCTCGCGACGGACTGGACCGAGAGCTACGCCTACGACCCGGCGGGCAATCAGGCCCGGGCCACCTGGCCCGACCGGCAGCCCGCCGCCGAGGCCCGCGGCGACCGGGACCGGTCCGGCACCCGCGTCACCCGCGCCGGTTCCGTCCACTACGAGTACGACGCCGCGGGACGGGTCGTCCTACGGCGTCGTACCAGGCTGTCGCGCAAGCCCGACATCTGGCGGTACGCCTGGGACGGCGAGGACCGGCTCACGAGCGTCACCACGCCGGACGGCACCGTGTGGCGCTATGTGTACGACTCCCTGGGGCGGCGCGTCGCCAAGCAGCGGCTGGCCGCCGTCGACGGACCGGACACCCCGGCCGCCGTGCTGGAAGAGATCCGTTTCACCTGGGACGGACCGCACCTCGTGGAACAGACGTCGTACGGCGCCGACAGTGACCGGGAAGTGACCCTCACCTGGGACCGCGACGGTCTGGTCCCCGTCGCACAGACGGAACGCACCGTCCTCGCGCAGGCCCCGCAGGACCTCATCGACGAACGCTTCTTCGCCGTCGTCGGCGACCTCGTCGGAACTCCGACGGAACTCGTCGACGAGGACGGGGAGATCGCCGGGAGATCGACCGCCACCTTGTGGGGCCTGGCGACATGGGAGCCGTCCGGCGCAGACACGCCCCTTCGCTTCCCCGGTCAGTACTTCGATCCCGAGTCCGGGCTGCACTACAACAACCTGCGGCACTACGACCCGGCCACGGCCGCCTACCTCAGTCCGGACCCCCTGGGGCTGGAGGCCGGGCCCAACGCCCACGCCTACGTACCCAATCCCCTGCTGTGGGTCGACTATCTGGGCCTGATCTGCCACTCCAAGATCCTCCGCGGGAACATGGAGGCAGAGGGTGTCGTCTTCCAGTCCGGGCAGGCCGCGGCTCACATCGTGCCGTCCACGCTGAACCGCGTGGTCGGGCGCACCGCGGACAGCCGCGCGATCCTGTCGAGGTACGGAGTCGACATCGACGAGGCGGCGAACGGCATCCCCCTGGGGCATGCGCGCCCCCACAACTTCACGCACACCGACGCCTTCCTGCTGCGCCTGAACCAGCACCTGACGGCTGTGGAACGGCAGGGAGTCGCGGCGGGGCTCAGCAAGACGGAGATGGGTGACCTGATCCGCTCGGAATTGCGGACCGTCGGACAGCAGGTCAAGCATGAGCTCTCACCCGGCCAGATGGTGAACGGCGCCCCGGCTCCGACCGCACGCTGGACAAGGCTCCCCTAGAAGGCTGCGAGAAGGCTGCATGACTACAGAAGGCATCGAAGAACACCTGTCCGTGTACCGGCTGCTGCCGAGCATGAGCGACTTTCAGCTGCTCCACCTCGATGACCAGGTCGTGGAGCTCATGCGGTGGCAGCGAGCGGGCTCCGCCGGGCCGTACCCCGCGCGGTTCACCGCCGAGTGGGCAGGTGACCCGCGGTGGCCGAAGAGCGAGTTTCCCACCGGGGACGCCAGCTCGCCGGTGCTGAGCCGCCGTATCGCCGATCTGCTGTGGGACGACCTGGAGAAGGCAGGGCGTCTGCTCCCCGTGCGGATCAAGAACGCGGACGACGGCTACCTGCTGTATCTCGTCGAGCGGGTGGTGGACTGCCTGGACACCGAGCGGTCGTCGGTCCCCGACCGGATCGGCCGGATCCGGGAGTCCGTCTTCCGGGCGGATGCTGTGCCGGCCGACGTCCCCGCCTTCCGCCCCACCGCCTTTCCCACGGCCGTCTGCTGGAACGGCTGGGCCGCGCGCCTGCTGAGCGGGCTGCTCGGGGACCAGCTGGAGTGCCGGCTGGTGTGGTCGGAGGACCCCGGGCCGGTACCGCACCCTGATCCCTGGGGATTCTGAGCGAGCTTCGAGATCATGGTCGACGTAAGCACCGAATTGAGTCAGCTGGCTGATCTCGCCGAGGACGGCGAGGAAGAGGACTGGTCGTGACGGGAGTCGGCGGGCGCCCGGATCGACCTCGTGTTTGACCTACGTCACCCTGGGGGTATTCTCTCCCGCTCGATTGGCCAGCCCCGTGTCCCGTATGGCAGACTGTCGGAGTTGCTCGGCCGAGTGTTGATGCTGTGCGCCTCCCGCCGGGAGGACCGGAAGCGAGTCCCACAGTACTCGTCGTCCTAACTGCCATACGGCAGCACTGGGGCGGACGTACGGGAATCTTTCGGGAAGTGTGGTGCGGCACCGGTCAGGCGCCCGGTGGGCCTTCCGCCCCCGGCTTGCGGTTCCGGACGGGCCGTGTGCATTCCCCGCAGGGATGTTCGAACAAGGGGCATCCGTGTCAGCGGGAGCGCGACACACCCGACCGCGTGGGTCGGAGGGAACGAAGGCAGCAGAAGGAATCCACCGGGTTCCGGAGCGTAAGAAGAGACAGGACTACTGAGTAGCCATGGCGGGACAGAAGATCCGCATCCGGCTCAAGGCCTACGACCACGAGGTCATCGACTCTTCGGCGAAGAAGATCGTCGAGACGGTGACTCGCACTGGTGCGTCGGTCGCGGGCCCGGTGCCGCTGCCCACTGAGAAGAACGTGTACTGCGTCATCAAGTCGCCGCACAAGTACAAGGACTCGCGCGAGCACTTCGAGATGCGCACACACAAGCGCCTGATCGACATCCTCGACCCGACCCCCAAGACCGTTGACTCTCTGATGCGACTCGACCTCCCGGCCGGTGTCGACATCGAGATCAAGCTCTGAGGGCCGGTGATCTGAGAATGGCTAAGCAGATCAAGGGCATCCTGGGCGAGAAGCTCGGCATGACGCAGGTGTGGGACGAGAACAACCGTGTCGTCCCGGTCACCGTCGTCAAGGCCGGCCCCAACGTCGTCACCCAGGTCCGTACCAACGACGTCGACGGCTACGAGTCGGTCCAGATCGCCTTCGGCGAGATCGACCCGCGCAAGGTGAACAAGCCCCTCAAGGGTCACTTCGCGAAGGCCGACGTCACCCCCCGTCGTCACCTCGTCGAGATCCGGACGGCCGACGCCACCGAGTACACCCTCGGTCAGGAAGTCACCGCCGAGGTCTTCGAGGCCGGCGTGAAGGTCGACGTCACCGGCAAGAGCAAGGGCAAGGGCTTCGCCGGTGTCATGAAGCGTCACAACTTCAAGGGCCTCGGCGCCGGTCACGGCACCCAGCGCAAGCACCGCTCGCCCGGTTCCATCGGTGGCTGCGCCACCCCGGGCCGCGTGTTCAAGGGCCTCCGCATGGCGGGTCGCATGGGCAACGAGCGGGTCACCACCCAGAACCTGACCGTCCACGCCGTTGACGCGGAGAAGGGTCTGCTGCTCATCAAGGGCGCGGTTCCCGGTCCGAACGGCGGCCTCGTCCTGGTCCGCACCGCGGCCAAGGGGGCCTGAGGTACCGATGAGCACTGTTGACATCCTTTCGCCTGCGGGCGAGAAGACCGGCACCGTCGAGCTCCCCGCGGAGATCTTCGGCGTGGAGAACATCAGCATTCCGCTGATTCACCAGGTCGTCGTCGCGCAGAACGCCGCTGCCCGTCAGGGCACGCACAAGACCAAGACCCGCGGCGAAGTCCGTGGTGGCGGCAAGAAGCCGTACCGCCAGAAGGGCACCGGCCGCGCCCGTCAGGGTTCGACCCGCGCCCCGCAGTTCGCCGGCGGTGGCGTCGTCCACGGCCCGCAGCCGCGTGACTACTCGCAGCGCACCCCGAAGAAGATGAAGGCTGCCGCTCTGCGTCACGCCCTCACCGACCGGGCGCGCCACAACCGCATCCACGTCGTCTCCGGCGTGATCGAGGGCGAGAACCCCAGCACCAAGGCCGCTCGCACGCTGTTCGGCAAGATCTCGGAGCGCAAGAACCTGCTCCTGGTCGTCGACCGCGCCGACGAGGCCGCGTGGCTGTCCGCCCGCAACCTGCCCCAGGTCCACATCCTGGAGCCGGGCCAGCTGAACACGTACGACGTGATCGTCTCGGACGACGTGGTCTTCACCCAGGCCGCTTTCGAGTCCTTCGTCGCCGGCCCGCAGGCCAACGACACCGAAGGGACCGAGGTCTGATGGCTACCCGTCACCCGAGCATCGCCTCGAAGGCCGCCAAGGCCGCCAAGGCCGCACGCGTCGCCAAGGCGCGCCGCCACGAGGCCGAGGGCAAGAACACCGTCGAGACCCCGCTGAGCAAGTCCTTCACGGACCACCGTGACGTGCTGCTCAAGCCGGTCGTCTCGGAGAAGAGCTACGCGCTTCTCGACGAGGGCAAGTACACGTTCATCGTCGCCCCGGGCGCCAACAAGACCCAGATCAAGCAGGCCGTCCAGGCGGTCTTCGACGTCAAGGTCACCGGGGTCAACACCCTCAACCGCCAGGGCAAGCGCAAGCGCACCAAGACCGGTTTCGGTCAGCGCGCGGGCTCCAAGCGCGCGATCGTGACCCTCGCCGAGGGCGACCGTATCGACATCTTCGGCGGTCCGTCCGCGTAAGCGGGTCGGATCGTCCGATATCGGACGAGGACTGAGAAATGGGAATCCGCAAGTACAAGCCGACTACGCCGGGCCGTCGTGGCGCCAGCGTCGCCGACTTCGTCGAGGTCACGCGGTCCACGCCGGAGAAGTCGCTGGTCCGCCCGCTGCACAGCAAGGGCGGCCGTAACAACGCCGGTCGTGTGACCGTTCGCCACCAGGGTGGCGGACACAAGCGCGCCTTCCGAGTGATCGACTTCCGTCGTCACGACAAGGACGGCGTGCCGGCGAAGGTCGCGCACATCGAGTACGACCCCAACCGCACCGCGCGCATCGCGCTGCTGCACTACGCGGACGGCGAGAAGCGCTACATCCTCGCCCCGCGCAACCTGCAGCAGGGCGACACCGTGGAGAACGGTCCCGGGGCCGACATCAAGCCGGGCAACAACCTGGCCCTCCGCAACATCCCGGTCGGTACCACGATCCACGCGATCGAGCTCCGTCCCGGTGGTGGCGCCAAGTTCGCCCGCTCCGCGGGTGCCTCGGTGCAGCTGCTCGCCCGTGAGGGCGCCATGGCGACCCTCCGTATGCCGTCCGGCGAGGTCCGCATGGTGGACGTGCGCTGCCGCGCCACCGTCGGTGAGGTCGGCAACGCCGAGCAGTCGAACATCAACTGGGGCAAGGCCGGCCGCAAGCGGTGGCTGGGCGTTCGCCCGACCGTCCGTGGTGTCGTCATGAACCCGGTCGACCACCCGCACGGTGGTGGTGAGGGCCGGACGTCCGGTGGTCGTCACCCCGTCTCCCCGTGGGGCAAGAAGGAAGGTCGTACTCGTTCGCCCAAGAAGGCGTCGAACAAGTACATCGTCCGCCGCCGCAAGACGAACAAGAAGCGTTAAGGACTGGTTGAGATGCCTCGTAGCTTGAAGAAGGGGCCCTTCGTAGACGACCACCTGATCAAGAAGGTGGATGTCCAGAACGAAGCCGGCACCAAGAACGTCATCAAGACCTGGTCCCGTCGCTCGATGATCGTCCCGGCCATGCTCGGTCACACGATCGCGGTGCACAACGGCAAGACCCACATCCCGGTGTTCGTCACCGAGTCGATGGTCGGCCACAAGCTCGGCGAGTTCTCGCCGACCCGCACCTTCCGGGGCCACGTCAAGGACGACCGGAAGTCGAAGCGCCGCTAACAGCGGATCGCATTCAGACACGTAAGTAACTGAGAGGGACAACCATGGAAGCCAGGGCCCAGGCGCGGTACATCCGCGTTACGCCCATGAAGGCCCGCCGCGTGGTGGACCTTATCCGTGGCATGGACGCCACGGAGGCTCAGGCTGTTCTGCGATTCGCTCCGCAGGCAGCCTCCGTGCCGGTCGGCAAGGTGCTCGACAGCGCCATCGCCAACGCCGCGCACAACTACGACCACACCGACGCCGACAGCCTCTTCATCTCCGAGGCGTACGTCGACGAGGGTCCGACCCTGAAGCGGTTCCGGCCGCGCGCCCAGGGCCGTGCCTACCGGATCCGCAAGCGGACCAGCCACATCACCGTGGTCGTCAGCAGCAAGGAAGGAACCCGGTAATGGGCCAGAAGGTTAACCCGCATGGGTTCCGGCTCGGTGTCACCACGGACTTCAAGTCCCGGTGGTACGCCGACAAGCTGTACAAGGACTACGTCAAGGAAGACGTCGCCATCCGTCGGATGATGACGTCCGGCATGGAGCGCGCCGGCATCTCGAAGGTGGAGATCGAGCGCACCCGTGACCGTGTGCGTGTGGACATCCACACCGCGCGTCCGGGCATCGTCATCGGCCGCCGTGGCGCCGAGGCCGACCGCATCCGCGGTGACCTCGAGAAGCTCACGGGCAAGCAGGTCCAGCTGAACATCCTCGAGGTCAAGAACCCCGAGACGGATGCCCAGCTGGTCGCGCAGGCCGTCGCCGAGCAGCTCTCCTCCCGCGTCTCCTTCCGTCGCGCCATGCGTAAGAGCATGCAGTCGGCGATGAAGGCCGGCGCCAAGGGCATCAAGATCCAGTGCGGTGGCCGCCTCGGCGGCGCCGAGATGTCCCGCTCGGAGTTCTACCGCGAGGGCCGTGTGCCCCTGCACACGCTCCGCGCGAACGTGGACTACGGCTTCTTCGAGGCCAAGACGACCTTCGGCCGCATCGGTGTGAAGGTCTGGATCTACAAGGGCGACGTCAAGAACATCGCCGAGGTCCGCGCCGAGAACGCCGCTGCCCGCGCCGGCAACCGCCCGGCCCGTGGTGGTGGCGCTGGTGACCGCCCGGCCCGTGGTGGCCGTGGTGGCGAGCGGCGCGGTCGCAAGCCGCAGCAGGCTCCCGCTGCCGAGGCCCCCCAGGCCGAGGCCGCTGCCGCTCCGGCTGCTGAGAGCACCGGAACGGAGGCCTGACCGACATGCTGATCCCCCGTAGGGTCAAGCACCGCAAGCAGCACCACCCGAAGCGTCGCGGTGAGGCCAAGGGCGGTACCACGGTCGCGTTCGGCGAGTACGGCATCCAGGCCCTCACGCCGGCGTACGTGACCAACCGCCAGATCGAGGCGGCCCGTATCGCGATGACCCGCCACATCAAGCGTGGCGGCAAGGTCTGGATCAACATCTACCCGGACCGCCCGCTGACGAAGAAGCCTGCCGAGACCCGCATGGGTTCCGGTAAGGGTTCTCCGGAGTGGTGGATCGCGAACGTGCACCCGGGCCGGGTCATGTTCGAGCTGTCCTACCCCAACGAGAAGATCGCCCGTGAGGCCCTGACTCGCGCAGCCCACAAGCTGCCGATGAAGTGCCGGATCGTCAAGCGCGAGGCAGGTGAAGCGTGATGTCGGCCGGTACCAAGGCGTCCGAGCTGCGCGAGCTGGGCAACGAGGAGCTTCTTGGCAAGCTCCGCGAGGCCAAGGAAGAGCTGTTCAACCTCCGCTTCCAGGCGGCGACGGGTCAGCTCGAGAACCACGGTCGGCTGAAGGCCGTCCGTAAGGACATCGCGCGGATCTACACCCTGATGCGTGAGCGCGAGCTGGGCATCGAGACGGTGGAGAGCGCCTGATGAGCGAGAGCAACGTGACTGAGAACGCAACCGAGGCGCGCGGTTTCCGCAAGACCCGTGAGGGTCTCGTCGTCAGCGACAAGATGGACAAGACCGTCGTCGTCGCCGTCGAGGACCGCGTGAAGCACGCGCTGTACGGCAAGGTCATCCGCCGTACGAACAAGCTCAAGGCGCACGACGAGCAGAACGCCGCGGGCGTCGGCGACCGTGTCCTCCTCGCGGAGACCCGGCCGCTGTCCGCGACGAAGCGCTGGCGCGTCGTCGAGATCCTCGAGAAGGCCAAGTAAATCTCCTGCGGGGCATCCCTCGCAGGACAGTTCCGCCAGGCTCCGGGCGGGTGTGCAACTTTGACACCCGCCCGGGGAACCGGCAGACAAACAGGAGATAGACGTGATCCAGCAGGAGTCGCGACTGCGCGTCGCCGACAACACTGGTGCGAAGGAAATCCTTTGCATCCGTGTGCTCGGTGGCTCCGGTCGCCGCTACGCGGGCATCGGTGACGTCATCGTCGCCACCGTCAAGGACGCGATCCCCGGCGGCAACGTGAAGAAGGGTGACGTCATCAAGGCGGTCATCGTTCGCACCGTCAAGGAGCGCCGCCGTCCGGACGGCTCGTACATCCGCTTCGACGAGAACGCCGCCGTCATTCTGAAGAACGACGGCGACCCTCGTGGCACCCGTATCTTCGGCCCGGTCGGCCGTGAGCTGCGCGAGAAGAAGTTCATGAAGATCATCTCGCTGGCTCCGGAGGTGCTGTAAGCATGAAGATCAAGAAGGGCGACCTGGTCCAGGTCATCACCGGTAAGGACAAGGGCAAGCAGGGCAAGGTCATCGCGGCCTACCCCCGCGAGGACCGCGTCCTGGTCGAGGGTGTCAACCGGGTCAAGAAGCACACCAAGGCCGGTCCGACCGCTCGCGGTTCGCAGGCCGGCGGCATCGTCACGACCGAGGCGCCCGTCCACGTCTCCAACGTCCAGCTGGTCGTTGAGAAGGACGGCAACAAGGTTGTCACGCGTGTCGGTTACCGCTTCGACGACGAAGGCAACAAGATCCGCGTTGCCAAGCGGACGGGTGAGGACATCTGATGGCTACCACCACTGCTCCGCGTCTGAAGCTGAAGTACCGCGAGGAGATCGCGGGCAAGCTGCGTGACGAGTTCAAGTACGAGAACGTCATGCAGATCCCCGGCCTCGTCAAGATCGTGGTCAACATGGGTGTCGGCGACGCCGCCCGTGACTCGAAGCTGATCGAGGGCGCGATCCGCGACCTGACCACCATCACCGGTCAGAAGCCGGCCGTGACCAAGGCCCGCAAGTCCATCGCGCAGTTCAAGCTGCGTGAGGGTCAGCCGATCGGCGCCCACGTCACGCTCCGTGGCGACCGCATGTGGGAGTTCCTGGACCGCACCCTGTCGCTCGCGCTCCCGCGCATCCGCGACTTCCGTGGTCTGTCCCCCAAGCAGTTCGACGGCCGTGGCAACTACACCTTCGGTCTCACGGAGCAGGTCATGTTCCACGAGATCGACCAGGACAAGATCGACCGCACCCGGGGTATGGACATCACCGTGGTGACCACGGCGACCAACGACGCTGAGGGCCGCGCGCTCCTTCGTCACCTCGGCTTCCCGTTCAAGGAGGCGTGAGCGAGATGGCGAAGAAGGCTCTGATTGCCAAGGCTGCTCGCAAGCCGAAGTTCGGTGTGCGTGGCTACACCCGCTGCCAGCGTTGTGGCCGCCCGCACTCCGTGTACCGCAAGTTCGGCCTGTGCCGCGTGTGCCTTCGTGAGATGGCTCACCGTGGCGAGCTGCCGGGCGTGACCAAGAGCTCCTGGTAATCCCCCTTTTAGGGATTCCGGAGGCTCTCGGTAAGCAATGGGCGTGTCAGGTGCCCACCCCTTCATGGCTTAGGCTTGGAGGGTTGGGCGCCTGACGGTCGCCCGTACGACTTACTACGCCGTAGGTCCACCGCACCGCACCCGCCTCGTCTCGGATCGAGGAGAGGGATGGGCACCTGGAAACCCCGGCGAGAGAGGCCGAAGGCCAATTCATGACCATGACTGATCCGATCGCAGACATGCTTACGCGTCTGCGGAACGCGAACTCGGCATACCACGACTCCGTGACGATGCCGGCGTCGAAGATCAAGTCTCACATCGCGGAGATCCTCCAGCAGGAGGGCTTCATCACGGGCTGGAAGGTCGAGGACGCCGAGGTCGGCAAGAACCTCGTCCTGGACCTGAAGTTCGGTCCCAACCGTGAGCGCTCCATCGCGGGCATCAAGCGGATCTCCAAGCCCGGTCTCCGGGTGTACGCGAAGTCCACCTCCCTGCCCAAGGTGCTGGGTGGCCTCGGCGTGGCGATCATCTCCACGTCGCACGGGCTCCTCACCGACAAGCAGGCCGGCAAGAAGGGCGTAGGCGGGGAAGTCCTCGCCTACGTCTGGTAGCAGAAGGGAACGGAGGAAACAGCTATGTCGCGTATTGGCAAGCTCCCCATCACGGTTCCCGCCGGCGTGGACGTCACCATCGACGGCCAGACGGTCTCGGTCAAGGGTCCCAAGGGCTCGCTGACCCACACCGTTGTGGCGCCGATCGAGATCGCCAAGGGTGAGGACGGCGTTCTGAACGTCACCCGCCCCAACGACGAGCGTCAGAGCAAGGCCCTGCACGGCCTGTCCCGCACGCTGGTGGCGAACATGATCACCGGCGTGACCCAGGGTTACGTGAAGAAGCTCGAGATCAGCGGTGTCGGTTACCGCGTGACCGCCAAGGGCTCGAACCTCGAGTTCGCGCTCGGTTACAGCCACCCGATCCTCGTCGAGGCCCCCGAGGGCATCAGCTTCAAGGTCGAGAACCCCACCCGGTTCTCGGTCGAGGGCATCGACAAGCAGAAGGTCGGCGAGGTCGCGGCCAACATCCGCAAGCTGCGCAAGCCCGACCCGTACAAGGCCAAGGGCGTCAAGTACGAGGGCGAAGTCATCCGCCGCAAGGTCGGAAAGGCGGGTAAGTAAGCCATGGCATACGGACAGAAGATCCTCAAGGGCGACGCCTACAAGCGCGCCGCGATCAAGCGCCGTCACATCCGGATCCGTAAGAACATTTCCGGTACGGCGGAGCGTCCCCGTCTGGTCGTTACCCGCTCGAACCGCCACATCGTGGCCCAGGTGATCGACGACATCAAGGGTCACACCCTGGCGTCGGCGTCCACGCTGGACACCTCGGTCCGTGGTGGCGAGGGTGACAAGTCCGCGCAGGCCAAGCAGGTCGGCGCCCTGGTCGCCGAGCGTGCAAAGGCCGCCGGTGTCGAGGCCGTGGTGTTCGACCGTGGTGGCAACCAGTACGCCGGGCGCATCGCTGCCCTGGCGGACGCCGCCCGCGAAGCCGGGCTCAAGTTCTGAGCCGCTTGTAGCTAGCGGAAAGAGAGAGGTAATCCAATGGCTGGACCCCAGCGCCGCGGTGGCGGTGCCGGTGGCGGCGAGCGGCGGGACCGGAAGGGCCGTGACGGCGGCGCTGCTGCCGCCGAGAAGACCGCGTACGTTGAGCGCGTTGTCGCGATCAACCGCGTCGCCAAGGTTGTGAAGGGTGGTCGTCGCTTCAGCTTCACCGCGCTGGTCGTGGTGGGCGACGGTGACGGCACCGTGGGTGTCGGTTACGGCAAGGCCAAGGAGGTGCCGGCCGCCATCGCCAAGGGTGTTGAGGAGGCCAAGAAGCACTTCTTCAAGGTCCCCCGTATCCAGGGCACCATCCCTCACCCCATCCAGGGTGAGAAGGCCGCGGGCGTCGTCCTGCTCAAGCCGGCTTCGCCGGGTACCGGTGTTATCGCCGGTGGTCCCGTGCGTGCCGTGCTGGAGTGCGCCGGCGTTCACGACATCCTGTCGAAGTCCCTGGGCTCCGACAACGCGATCAACATCGTGCACGCGACCGTGGCGGCCCTCAAGGGCCTGCAGCGTCCCGAGGAGATCGCGGCCCGCCGCGGTCTGCCCCTCGAGGACGTCGCCCCCGCGGCTCTGCTTCGTGCGCGTGCGGGAGCGGGTGCGTAATGGCTCGCCTCAAGGTCACGCAGACGAAGTCGTACATCGGCAGCAAGCAGAACCACCGTGACACCCTGCGGTCCCTTGGTCTCAAGGGGATCAACACCGTGGTCGTCAAGGAGGACCGCCCCGAGTTCCGCGGCATGGTGCACACCGTCCGCCACCTCGTGACGGTTGAGGAGGTCGACTGATCATGGCGGAGAACAACCCGCTCAAGATCCACAACCTCCGTCCCGCCCCGGGCGCCAAGACCGCCAAGACCCGTGTGGGTCGTGGTGAGGCGTCGAAGGGTAAGACGGCCGGTCGTGGTACCAAGGGTACGAAGGCCCGTTACCAGGTTCCGGAGCGCTTCGAGGGTGGCCAGATGCCCCTCCACATGCGTCTTCCGAAGCTGAAGGGCTTCAAGAACCCGTTCAAGACCGAGTTCCAGGTCGTGAACCTCGACAAGCTGGCCGCGCTGTACCCGGAGGGTGGCGAGGTCACCGTCGAGGGGCTCGTCGCCAAGGGTGCCGTTCGCAAGAACAGCCTGGTCAAGGTGCTCGGCCAGGGTGAGCTCTCCGTGGCGCTGCAGGTGACGGTCGACGCCGTCTCCGGCTCCGCCAAGGAGAAGATCACCGCAGCCGGCGGCACCGTCACCGAGCTCGTCTGAGCATCTCGGACGTCATCGATGACGTAAGCGATCCCGACCGGGGATACCCTCACTGTGGGGTATCCCCGGTTGGTCGTTCCTAGGGGGCGTGGTCGCCGGTAAGGTGGCCCGCGCTGTTCTTTTTTCCTTATTCGTCGAACCTCAAGACCGTCACCCTTGACGCAGTTGCGCGGGGGTCGCAGGAGGCACCGTGCTCACCGCGTTCGCCCGGGCGTTCAGGACGCCCGACCTGCGCAAGAAGCTGCTCTTCACGCTGGCCATCATCGTGGTCTACCGGGTCGGCACCCATATCCCGATCCCCGGCGTCAACTACAAAGCCGTCCAGACGTGTGTGAACGAGGCCTCCGGCAACCAGGGCCTGTTCGGTCTCGTCAACATGTTCAGCGGCGGCGCGCTGCTCCAGATCACGATCTTCGCGCTCGGCATCATGCCGTACATCACCGCCAGCATCATTCTTCAGCTGCTGACCGTGGTCATCCCGCGTCTGGAAGCCCTGAAGAAGGAGGGCCAGGCAGGTACGACGAAGATCACCCAGTACACCCGTTACCTGACGGTGGCCCTCGCCATCCTGCAGGGCACCGGCCTGGTGGCCACCGCCCGCAGCGGCGCCCTCTTCTCCGGCTGCACGGTCGCCTCCAGCATCGTGCCGGACCAGGCGATCTTCACCACCATCACGATGGTGATCTGCATGACCGCCGGTACGGCCGTCGTCATGTGGCTCGGTGAGCTGATCACCGACCGCGGCATCGGCAACGGCATGTCGATCCTGATGTTCATCTCGATCGCCGCGACCTTCCCGTCCGCGCTGTGGGCCATCAAGAAGCAGGGCACCCTGGCCGACGGCTGGATCGAGTTCGGCAGCGTCATCGCGGTCGGCCTGGTCATGGTCGCCCTGGTGGTCTTCGTCGAGCAGGCCCAGCGCCGGATCCCGGTCCAGTACGCGAAGCGCATGATCGGCCGCCGGTCCTACGGCGGTACGTCGACGTACATCCCGCTCAAGGTGAACCAGGCCGGTGTGATCCCGGTCATCTTCGCCTCGTCGCTGCTCTACATCCCGGCACTGGTCGCCCAGTTCGCGGGCGGGAACTCGAGCTGGAAGACCTGGATCGAGACCAACCTGTCCAAGGGCACACACCCGGTTTACATCATTTCGTACTTCTTGCTCATCGTTTTCTTCGCGTTCTTCTACGTGGCTATCTCCTTCAACCCCGAAGAAGTAGCCGACAACATGAAGAAGTATGGTGGCTTCATCCCGGGCATCCGGGCTGGCCGACCGACCGCTGAGTACCTGTCGTACGTGCTCAACCGGATCACCTGGCCGGGTTCGCTGTATCTGGGGCTGATTGCTCTCGTACCGACGATGGCGTTGGTTGGCTTTGGGGCAAGCAACAACTTCCCGTTCGGTGGTACCAGCATCCTGATCATCGTGGGTGTGGGACTGGAGACGGTGAAGCAGATCGAGAGCCAGCTCCAGCAGCGCAATTACGAAGGGTTCCTCCGCTGATGCGAATCGTCCTCGTCGGGCCGCCTGGCGCCGGTAAGGGAACGCAAGCCGTTCGCCTTGCCAAGGAGCTGAAGATCCCGCACATCTCCACGGGCGACCTCTTCCGCGCCAACATCAGCCAGCAGACGGAGCTCGGGAAACTCGCGAAGTCCTACATGGACGCCGGCAACCTCGTCCCGGACGAGGTCACCATCGCCATGGCCAAGGACCGCATGGAGCAGCCGGACGCCGCCGGCGGCTTCCTGCTGGACGGGTTCCCGCGCAACGTCTCGCAGGCCGAGGCGCTCGACGAGCTGCTGAAGAACGAGGGCATCAAGCTCGACGCCGTACTCGACCTGGAGGTCTCGGAGGAGGAGGTCGTCAAGCGGATCGCGGGCCGCCGTATCTGCCGCAACGACTCGTCCCACGTCTTCCACGTCACGTACACTCCGCCGAAGGTCGAGGGCGTCTGTGACGTCTGCGGCGGCGAGCTGTACCAGCGCGACGACGACTCCGAGGACACCGTCCGGACGCGGCTCGAGGTCTACCACACGCAGACCGAGCCCATCATCGACTACTACAAGATTCAGGGCCTGGTCGTGACGATCTCCTCCCTGGGTCCGGTGGACGAGGTCACGCAGCGGGCGCTCGCGGCGCTCAAGCGCGAAAAGGCCGAGAACAAGTAGATCGTGGTCCGACCGGCCGCGGTGCCCTCAGGGCGCCGCGGCCGGTTTTTGTGTGCGTGGCCCAGCGGGCGAGGTCGTCAGGCGGATCGCCGGGCGGTGGATCTGCCGGAAGGCCGTTTCAGCGCGTCCGACCAGCAGATTGTCATGGTCCTGTCATAGCTAATTGATGTGGACATGTTGCTTGTGCCTCACATAGTGTTCACAGCGACCTCACCGGCAACACCGGTGACGTACAACCTAGTTGGGGGAACAGTGATCAACTCGAAGCTCGCTCGCGCAGCCATGGTGGTCGGCGCGTCCGCCGCCCTGGTGGTCGGGCTGAGTGCTTCGGCGCAGGCCGACAGCGACAAGCAGATCAACCTCCCGTCGAGCCGTGGGTACATGCACTTCCACGACGACGGCGACGTGTTCTCGGTCTGTGACACCAAGGCCGACGGGTACGGGGTGACCGGTGCTCTGTGGGTCCGGAACTCCGCCGGTATCCAGTCGCAGCTGTGGACCCTTGACGACGGCGGCGACTCCGGCTGCGACAAGAAGGGCGAGAACATCGGCCAGCTCTCCGTCTACAAGATGGAGGTCTGGTGGCACGGTGGCGGCGCTGCCGTCTGGTCGCCGGACTGGTTCAACGAGTAAACCGCGGTTGAGTTGGCTCTCGACCCATGATGCTTGACCTGCTCCTGGGCTGAGATCGACTACAGAGGGGCTGCTCCGGTGTTGCGGGAGCAGCCCCTTCGCCGTCCGTGACGCAGGGGGCCCGCACGCGGTGAACTCCTTCGCTGTCTTTGACACCAACCGGCCGGACTCCTGTCCCAGTCGTCTTTCGTGGAGGTACGAACATGGCTCCGGACCCGCATGCCCGCGCGGGTTTCACAACGCCCTCTCCGGAGGCGCGACCGGCAACGCAATCCACCGTGCGGCCACAACCGCTGCCGCGCCGTCGCAAGGCTCGACGCCTCGTGGTGGCTGCCGTCGTCGCGGTGGCCGTCGCCGTGGTCGCGGTGCCGCTCGCCCTGCGCGGCGGTGACGGGAACGGGCGGCCCGCGAGCGTGCCGGATGCCACGGGTGTGGTGGCGCACCCGGATCAGTCGCCTCCTCGAGAGCTGATCGCGGCGGGGAGGGTCGCCGTCTCGGCGTACTACACGACGAAGCTCGTGAAGCAGCCGAACGGGAACGCGATCGGCACCTACGAGTGGCGGTTGCTCGACACGGCCACCGGGCGGTACGAGAAGACCGACTGGGCCTGGCTGGACGTCGCCCCCGGGACGCGGACCGCGGCGGTGCTCGAGCGCGATCTGCCCGTCAGCCGGATAGGGCTGCTGAACCTGGTCACGGGCAAGGTGCGGCGCTGGATCAAGGTCGACAGGAGCGTCGGCAGTGTGCAGTTCTCACCGGACGGCAAACGCCTGCTGGCGACGGCGTACCGCCTCGATCCGGACGGTCTGTTCAAGGACGTGTCCTACCGGTTGAACGGCAGGACCGTGCCGGGGCCGAAGCAGAGCCGCACCGGCTTCTACGTGATCGATGTCGCCTCGGGCAAGGCGGACTTCGCCGAGCGGCCGGCCAAGAAGAGCGAGGCCCCCGCCGGCGGACGTCAGGACTTCTACTGGAGCCGTGACGGGGAGCTGGTGTGGGAGTTCGGCGGTAACGAGGCGGGCGGCGTCTACTACGACGTGGCCGGCAAGAGGATGCCTGCCCCGGGTCAGGAGGCGGGTGCGTCCTACCCGGAGGCGATCCGGTCCCCCGACGGAAACCTGGTGACGGGTGCCTTCGTCGGGGAGGGCGGTAACATCGTCTCCGAGGTACGGAACGCGAAGACCGGCAAGCGGGCCGCGGTGGTCCCCGGCCAGCAGCTGCTCGCGTGGGCCGACAACAGTCACCTCATCGCCTGGCGGTGCGATCCCGAGCAGTGCAGCCCCGGCAACGGTGAGTTCCGCAACCAGCTGCTGCTGGTCGGCCTGGACGGCAAGGTCACTCCGCTTTCCGGCTTCCGGGGGACGAAGCCGCAGGACGAGGGCCGCTGGATCCCGCTACTCACCCGGCGCTGACCGGGGCGACCACGTGTTGCCGCGTCGCTCGGGGGCCGTACTGTTGCCGTGTACAAAACCGGACTCGCACCCGTGAGGAAGCAGAGCTGATGGTGCAGATCAAGACCCCCGAGCAGATCGCCAGGATGCGTGAGGCGGGGCTGGTCGTCGCCGCCATCCACGCGGCGACGCGTGAGGCAGCGGTGCCCGGGGCCACGACCAAGGATCTGGACCAGGTCGCGCGCAAGGTGCTCGCGGACCACGACGCGAAGCCGAACTTCCTCGGCTACGGCGGCTTCCCCGCGACGATCTGCACCTCGGTGAACGAGGTCGTGGTCCACGGCATCCCGTCCGACGAGGTCGTCCTCAAGGACGGCGACATCATCTCCATCGACTGCGGCGCGATCGTCGACGGCTGGCACGGCGACGCGGCCTACACCGCCTTCGTGGGCTCCGGCCACGCTCCGGAGCTGATCGAGCTCTCCCGGGTGACCGAGGAGTCGATGTGGGCCGGCATCGCGGCGATGAAGCAGGGCAACCGCCTGGTCGACGTCTCCCGGGCGATCGAGACGTACATCCGCCGCCAGCCGAAGCCCGGCGGCGGCAAGTACGGGATCATCGAGGACTACGGCGGTCACGGCATCGGCACCGAGATGCACATGGACCCGCACCTGCTGAACTACGTCGACCGGCGGCGGGGGAAGGGTCCGAAGCTGGTTCCCGGGTTCTGCCTGGCCATCGAGCCGATGGTGTCGCTGGGGACGCCGCGGACCGAGGTGCTGGAGGACGACTGGACGGTCATCACGACCGACGGGACGTGGTCCTCGCACTGGGAGCACTCGGTCGCGCTGACCGAGGAGGGGCCGTTGGTGCTGACGTCTCCCGACGGGGGCCGGGCGAAGCTGGCCGAGCACGGGATCACGGCTGCGCCGGATCCGCTGGGCTGAGCACTATTCGACGCTGCGGCTGGGCGGGGGGTTGAGCGCGCAGTTCCCCGCGCCCCTTGAAGGGGCGCTACAGTCCCGTGCGCTTAATGATCTGCGCTGTGGGGCAGACTCCACCGATTCGTCTTTCCGGGTGCGCTGACGTAGACTGACTCGTCGGCTCTCGTGCACCCGCATGTCCGCATGCGCCCGTGGGGTATCCCAAGCGGGAAGCATAGGAGTCGATCAAGGTAGTCGATTCGAAGGGCGAAGCGTGGCCAAGAAGCAAGGTGCCATCGAGATCGAGGGCACTGTCGTCGAGTCTCTTCCGAACGCGATGTTCAAGGTCGAGCTCCAGAACGGCCACCAGGTCCTGGCACACATCAGCGGCAAGATGCGTATGCACTACATCCGCATCCTCCCTGACGACCGGGTCGTGGTGGAGCTGTCTCCGTACGACCTGACGCGTGGCCGGATCGTCTACCGATACAAGTAGATCTTGCCCAGGTCCCGTGTGAGCGGGGCTGCCGGCAACTGACCCGGAGAACCTCAATCCCATGAAGGTCAAGCCGAGCGTCAAGAAGATCTGCGACAAGTGCAGGGTGATCCGCCGTCACGGTCGGGTCATGGTCATTTGCGAGAACCCGCGCCACAAGCAGCGCCAGGGCTGACGCACGACCGATCCCTCTGCACCCATCGCAGAGATTCGCGCGACGCAAGCTGAATTTGTTCATACGCAGGGCCCGAGCCCCACACGGCTCGACACCCCCGGTTCGGAGGCCGGGGACCCAGGTCGTACCTACTCTTTGGCTGCATCTTTTGAACAGCGTGAAGAGGCCGGCGGCCGGGATCCGGTCCTGCGGAAGACCTCCGAAGATCACCAGGAGCCATTGAAGTGGCACGCGTTTCCGGTGTTGACATCCCGCGCGAAAAGCGTGTGGAAGTCGCCCTCACCTACGTGTTCGGCATCGGCCGTACGCTCTCCCAGCTGACGCTGGCCGAGACCGGCATCGACCCGAACACCCGCGTCCGTGACCTGACTGAAGAGCAGCTGGTCGCGATTCGTGAGTACGTCGACAACAACATCAAGACCGAGGGTGACCTCCGTCGCGAGATCCAGGCCGACATCCGCCGCAAGGTCGAGATCGGCTGCTACCAGGGTCTGCGTCACCGCCGCGGTCTGCCCGTCCGCGGTCAGCGCACCAGCACCAACGCCCGCACCCGCAAGGGCCCGCGTCGCGCGATCGCCGGCAAGAAGAAGCCGGGCAAGAAGTAGTCCTCAGCGGACAACGCTTCATCAGCGGTCTTCGCTGTAGGACCGACCACCTCCCCGTAGGAGTTACTAGATGCCCCCCAAGGGTCGTCAGGGCGCTGCCAAGAAGGTGCGCCGCAAGGAAAAGAAGAACGTCGCTCACGGCCACGCGCACATCAAGAGCACGTTCAACAACACGATCGTCTCCATCACGGACCCGTCCGGCAACGTGATCTCCTGGGCCTCCGCCGGCCACGTCGGCTTCAAGGGCTCCCGGAAGTCCACGCCGTTCGCCGCGCAGATGGCCGCCGAGTCGGCTGCCCGCCGCGCCCAGGAGCACGGCATGCGCAAGGTCGACGTGTTCGTGAAGGGCCCGGGTTCCGGTCGTGAGACCGCGATCCGTTCCCTGCAGGCCACGGGCCTTGAGGTCGGCTCCATCCAGGACGTCACCCCGACCCCGCACAACGGCTGCCGTCCGCCGAAGCGCCGCCGCGTCTGACGCGACGCCTTCGGGCCTGAGGTTTCCGGGCGGTACGGCTCCGTAAAAGGGCCGTATCGCCCGTACCCTTGCAGTACCTGTAGGGCGTCAAATAGCGGGCGCCCGCAACTGAAGGATCCACACCATGCTGATCGCTCAGCGTCCCTCGTTGACCGAAGAGGTCGTCGACGAGTTCCGCTCCCGGTTCGTGATCGAGCCGCTGGAGCCGGGCTTCGGCTACACCCTCGGCAACTCCCTGCGTCGCACCCTCCTGTCGTCGATCCCCGGCGCTGCTGTCACCAGCATCCGTATCGACGGTGTCCTGCACGAGTTCACCACCGTGCCGGGCGTCAAGGAGGACGTCACCGACCTGATCCTCAACATCAAGCAGCTGGTCGTCTCCTCGGAGCACGACGAGCCGGTCGTGATGTACCTGCGCAAGCAGGGCCCGGGTCTGGTCACCGCCGCCGACATCGCGCCCCCGGCCGGTGTCGAGGTGCACAACCCCGACCTGGTCCTCGCCACGCTCAACGGCAAGGGCAAGCTGGAGATGGAGCTGACGGTCGAGCGCGGCCGCGGTTACGTCTCCGCCGTGCAGAACAAGCAGGTGGGCCAGGAGATCGGCCGTATCCCGGTCGACTCCATCTACTCGCCGGTGCTCAAGGTCACGTACAAGGTCGAGGCGACCCGTGTCGAGCAGCGCACCGACTTCGACAAGCTGATCGTCGACGTCGAGACCAAGCAGGCCATGCGTCCCCGTGACGCCATGGCGTCGGCAGGCAAGACCCTGGTCGAGCTGTTCGGTCTCGCCCGCGAGCTGAACATCGACGCCGAGGGCATCGACATGGGCCCCTCGCCCACGGACGCCGCCCTGGCCGCCGATCTGGCGCTGCCGATCGAGGAGCTGGAGCTCACGGTCCGCTCCTACAACTGCCTCAAGCGTGAGGGCATCCACTCCGTGGGTGAGCTCGTCGCCCGCTCCGAGGCCGACCTCCTGGACATTCGCAACTTCGGTGCGAAGTCCATCGACGAGGTCAAGGCGAAGCTGGCCGGCATGGGCCTGGCCCTCAAGGACAGCCCGCCCGGATTCGACCCGACCGCCGCCGCCGACGCCTTCGGTGCCGACGACGACGCGGACGCCGGGTTCGTCGAGACCGAGCAGTACTAAGAGCTCGGGACCGACTGCCCGTTCTTGGCTGCGGGACCGTTGTGGCTGGTCGCGCAGTTCCCCGCGCCCCTTGGGGCGCGGGGTCTCCGACAGACGACCGTCTGCTCGGATACTGACCCCGGTACCTGATACGGCCGGGGCAGACACACAGGAGAAGAACCATGCCGAAGCCCACCAAGGGTGCCCGTCTGGGCGGCAGCGCCGCGCACGAGAAGCTGCTCCTCGCGAACCTCGCGAAGGCGCTCTTCGAGCACGGCCGTATCACCACCACCGAGGCGAAGGCCCGCCGTCTGCGGCCGTACGCCGAGCGTCTGGTCACCAAGGCGAAGAAGGGCGACCTTCACAACCGCCGTCAGGTGCTCCAGGTCATCACGGACAAGAGCATCGTGCACACGCTCTTCACCGAGATCGGCCCGCGGTACGAGAACCGTCCGGGTGGCTACACCCGTATCACCAAGATCGGTAACCGTCGTGGCGACAACGCGCCCATGGCTGTCATCGAGCTGGTCGAGGCGCTGACGGTCGCGCAGCAGGCGACGGGTGAGGCCGAGGCCGCCACCCAGCGTGCCGCCAAGGACGCCGAGGTCAAGGCCGAGGAGACCAAGGTCGAGGAGACCGAGGTCGTCGAGGACGCCAAGGCTGACGAGGCCGAGGAGTCGAAGGAGGCGTAAGCCGTCCTTTGGCTGCCGGTCCGTTGTGGCTGGTCGCGCAGTTCCCCGCGCCCCTGAAAGGGTGCGTGAGCGGGTCCGTCCCTTTCCTGGGACGGGCCCGCTTTTCTTGCCTTGAGAGGATTCTCCCGTGAGTGACGAAGTTCAGCCCGGCCATGTCCGCGTCCGTCTCGACCTGTCCTACGACGGCACCCAGTTCCACGGCTGGGCCAAGCAGGCCGGGGGGAAGCGGACCGTCCAGGGGGAGATCGAGGACGCGCTGCGGACCGTGACGCGGTCGGGGGAGACGACGTACGAGCTGACCGTGGCCGGGCGGACCGACGCCGGGGTGCACGCCCGCGGCCAAGTGGCGCATGTCGATCTGCCCGGGCAACTGTGGGCGGAGCAGGGGGAGAAGCTGCTCAAGCGGCTGGCCGGGCGGCTGCCCAAGGACGTACGGGTGTGGTCGCTCACGGAGGCGCCCAGCGGTTTCAACGCCCGGTTCTCCGCGATCTGGCGTCGGTACGCGTACCGGGTCACCGACCACCCCGGGGGAGTGGACCCCCTCCTGCGCAACCACGTCCTGTGGCACGACTGGCCGCTGGACGTCGACGCCATGAACGAGGCGGCCGGCCGGCTGCTGGGGGAGCACGACTTCGCCGCGTACTGCAAGCGCCGGGAAGGGGCGACGACCATCCGGACGCTCCAGGAGCTGAGCCTTCGGCGGGGGACCGACGGGATCATCACGGCCACCGTGCGGGCTGACGCCTTCTGCCACAACATGGTGCGGTCCCTGATCGGTGCGCTGCTGTTCGTGGGGGACGGCCACCGCGGGCCGGAGTGGCCGGGGAAGGTACTGGCCGCGGGGGTCAGGGACTCGGCCGTACACGTCGTACGACCGCACGGGCTGACCCTGGAAGAGGTGGGCTATCCAGCGGACGAACTGCTGGCGGCGCGGAACAAGGAGGCGCGGAACAAGCGGTCGTTGCCGCTGCGGGGCGCGTGCTGCGGCTAGGCACGCATCCTCGCGTCAGCTCTTTCCGAAGCCCGGGGCGAAGTAGATCGTGTAGGTGCCGTCGCCGGTGCGGGCACTCTTGACGACCTTGTGCACGCGGTAGCCGGCCTGCTTGAGGGTGGGCTGGAGCGCGGTGTCGACGTCTGCGGTCTGGGTGAAGTCCAGGACGACGATCGAGTAGAAGCGGTCCTTGACGGCGGCCTGCAGGGCGGGGGCACCCTGGAGCGTCTTCTTGGTCTCAGGGTCCTTGTAGGTCTTGCCGACGAGGTCCTGCCACTGCTGCCAGTTGCTGGATTCGCGCAGGTAGTAGGCGGGGACGTCGTAGTTCTCGACCAGGTACTCGTCTTTCCCCTTGTGCACGTACGGGCGAAGCGCGGAGACGAGACCGGAGGAGTCGGGCCACTCGCCGAACATATGCGCCGCCTGGCCCGCCCCGACGTAGCCGAGCGGGCCGACGACCAGGGCGGTGACCAGGACGCCGGCGGTGACGTGGACCTTGCCGCTGAGGGCTGTGAACAGTCGCGCGAGCAGCAGTCCGGCCACGATGCAGGCGAACCAGGCGCCGAAGTCGACGTGCTTCTGGAGGGAGAGCCAGGTGTGGATGCGGACCTGGTTGAGAGGTGCGAGCACGCCGCCGGCGAAGAGCACCAGGGCGAGCCAGATCTCGGCGCGTTCGGTCTTGTCGCGCAGGGCGAGCACGACGGTCACCAGGACACCGATCAAGGCTATGACCAGCAGAGGGCCGACCCACTTGGCCGCTTCCCCGGCGACGTAGGAGGCGGCGTCGGTGCCCGGTTTGCGCATCAGGGTGGTGTGGGTGAAACCGTCGATGTGGGCCTTGGCGCCGACGGCGGGCATCAGGAGGGCGACCAGCCACACGATGGTGAGTTCGACGCCGCGGCGCCACCGGGTCCCGTGCCAGGGGGAGCCGCCGTGCCCGGCGAAGACGGCGATGCCGACCACGACTGGGGTCCACAGCAGTGAGGCGTACTTGGTCCAGTCGGCCAGGGCCAGGATCACCGCGGCGGCGGCCATGCTGGGGTAGCCGCCGCCGGTGGCGAGCCGGACCGTGAAGTAGGCAGCCCAGGCCAGCAGCGCGAGCGCCAACGCGTCGTAGGTGGAGTAGCCGCCGAGGAACTGCGTGGGTCCCACGGCGGTGAAGAGCGCGGCCGCGAAGAAGGCCGCCACGGACCCGTACAAGCGCCGGGTGGACAGGTGGATGGCAAGGGTCGCCGAGAGCATGAAGACCAGGCTCAGCAGCCGCGTTCCGCGCAGCCCGCCGATCATGTCGGCGGTTGCGACCACGACCGGGTAGATCAGCGGCGAGCCGGAGAAGAAGCTCGCGTAGTCGGCGACGGCGGCGCCGTGCACGACGTGGTTGATCTCCTGGTACCCGGAGTAGATGTAGGTGCCCTCGTCCACGAACGCAGTGTTGCTGCCGGTGAGGCGGAAGGAGAGGGCGGCCTGCACCAGCAGGACGGCCAGCAGCGGCAGCCAGTCCGTGCGCCAAGCGGCCTGCGGCGCCTTGGTGACCGGGTTGGGTCGGCGGCGGGCGATCCGCTCGGCGGTGCGGCGGGCGGCGATGTCCTCCGCGACCGTACCCAGTGGCATGGTGGTGTCCACACCCGGTGGCGCGGGCCGGCGGCGGCTCCCCGTGCCCTCGGGTCTGATCCAGGTGCCGTCTGCCGTCATCAGGCGTCACTCTCTCGGAGTTCGGAGCCCTGACCCGACGGAGCCCCCCCGTTAGGTCTATCGCTCAAGTGTGTGGACGATGTGCGGATGATAGGCCATGGTCATGACGCCAGGCCGTTGTAGGGCAGAGTCCAGCGCTGTGACGCCCCCTCCCGGCACCGTTCCAGGGTCGCCAGGACACCGACCGCCAGGGAGCCCCTCGCGGTGTCCAGACAGCGGCCGGAGGCGGGGTTCACCAGCCGCCCGCCCGGGTCGGCCGCCCAGCGCTGGGCGGTGTCCCCGGTGCAGTCGGCCAGTACTGCGGCGCCGCCGCGCGGCTGGAGACAGCGTCCACCGGTGCGCAGGGAGCCGTCGTTGGCCACCGCCCAGACCGTCTTCCCGCCGCTGCCGCCGCAGGAGCCGGTGACTACGTCGTCGTCCGCGCGCAGGCAGATACCGGTCGCGCCGGACCGCAGGACCCCAGCCGGCAGGGCGGTGCTGTTGTGGAAGGCGAAAGAGAAAGTGCGCAGGCCCACGCCGCCGGTCCAGATCTCGAAGCCCGCCGCGACCTTGCACAGCCGGGAGGAGGTGGGAACGTAGCCGCGCTGTAGGGCGTTCGCGGCGAACAGCCTCAGATCCAGCCGCCGGACGGTGTGGGTCGGGTCGGTCCTGACGTAGCTGATCACACTGTGGGTGCCGGGGCGGGGTGCCTGGTACACCTCGTACGCCGCGTCACCGAGCGTCACCGTGCGGGGTGCCCGGCTGCCGGCGGGCACCACGTTGTCCGTGCGGTCCAGCCAGATCATCAGTTCGGCGCTGTGCGCGGGGTTGCAGTCGGTCGCGTTCGGGCCGAACCACAGGTCGTACGCCATGTTGTACGAGCCCGCGGCGGCGGGCCAGGCCGCCCAGTCGCTGGTGGCGTCGCCCAACTCGGCGACGGGCACCGGCAGTCCGGCCGTGCCGGGGACGGTGGCGATGTTGGGGTAGGCGCGTGGCGCCTTCGAGTCCTTGGCGACGAGACCGCCGGCCGCGGAGACGGTGAAGCCGGTGTCGCCGGTCGTCTTCAGGCAGACCGTGCCGGCGGAGGCGTTCCAGCGGTTCGGTTCGATGCTGTATTTGCCGGCCTTCACCAGTTGCTGCGGGTACGGCTTTTCGGTGGTCGTGCACAGCGTGCCGGCACCGGTGGAGGTCGCCGGGCGCGGGGCGGATGCGGACCCAGGCGCGGCGGTGTGCGTGGAGCAGCCGGTGAGAAGGGTGAGGACGGCGCAGCCTGCGGCGATGCGGAACCGGATATTCATTGTGAGGGGAATCACTGGATCCGATCTGTCATGCCCATGGCCTTACGCCGCTTAGATGCCGGTTACATGTGGATTTATGCAAGACCCCTCGCCATTCCTCGCAATATTTCTCGTCTATCCTCACCCGATCGATCGAGAGTATTCACAAAAGCTCCGTGGGGGGGCATAGGCATGACCGTCGTGGACGGGTCTGTGGCGGCGGGCGGGGGCAGAGAGGCTTCGGCGTCGCATCGCAGGATGCGACGCGGGCGACCGCCCGCCCGCAAGCAGTACGGGCTGCTTCCGCAGCCGCCGGACAACGAGGAGAAGTACTCCTACACGAGCCGCAGGCTCTGGGTGCTGACCTGCTTCTCCATCATCAGCTTCTGCTGCCTGGTGGCCAGCCAGGTAGCGCTCGCCCGCTCGTCCCCGTGGTTGTGGGTCTACCTGCCGTTCCTGCTGTTCACGGTCGTGTACTACCTGGTCTCCCTCAAGGTGAACGGTTTCACCAAGGACTTCGACCTAAAGGCCCACCGTGCCCTGGTCCGGGACTGGCGGCCGGCCCGCTACCCGACGGTCGACGTGTTCCTGCCCGTGTGCGGGGAGCCGATCGAGGTACTGCACAACACCTGGACCCATGTGGCTCGGCTGCGCGACCGCTACCCCGGTGTGGTCACCCCGTACGTCCTCGACGACGCCGCGAGCCCCGAGCTGGCCGCGATGGCGGTGGACTTCGGCTTCGTCTATGGCACGCGCAGTAACCGGGGCTGGTTCAAGAAGGCGGGGAACCTGCACTTCGGGTTCCAGAACTCCGACGGTGACTACATCCTCATCCTGGACGCCGACTTCGCTCCCCGTGAGGACCTGCTGGAGGAACTGCTCCCGTACATGGAGAAGGACCCGGATGTCGGCATCATCCAGTCCCCGCAGTTCTTCCGTATCCTTGACTCGCAGAACTGGATCGAGCGCGGCGCGGGTGCGGTGCAGGAGCTGTTCTACCGCTCCGTCCAGGTCTCCCGGCAGAACAGTGACGGCGCGATATGCGTGGGCAGCTGTGCCGTCTACCGGCGCGCCGCGCTGGAGACCAACGGCGGCACCACGCTGATCGAGCACTCCGAGGACGTGCACACCGGCTTCGACCTGCGGGGCCTCGGCTGGGACCTGCGCTATGTGCCGGTCGCGCTGTCCACCGGAGTCTGCCCGGACACGGCGGGTGCCTTCTTCAACCAGCAGTACCGCTGGTGCTCGGGTTCGATGAGCCTGCTGGGCAGCAAGAAGTTCTGGCAGGCCAAGCTCCGGCCGGAGTCCCGGCTGTGCTATATGTCCGGTTTCTTCTACTACATCCACACGGCGCTGTTCACGGTCGTCTCGCCGCTTATCCCGATCGTGCTGCTGCTGGCACTGCCGCAGATGCTGAAGATCGAGTACATGGGCCTGGTGCTGCCGAGCCTCATCTACACCACGCTGATCTTCCCGCTCTGGCACCGCAACCCCTACCGCCTGGAGGCCTGGGCGGCCCGGATGATGTACGGCTGGGCACATCTCTTCGCCATCTGGGACATCCTCCGCAAGAACCGGATGGGCTGGCAGCCGACCGGGTCCAGCGGCGCCAAGAAGAACAAGACCCGGCGCTTCTGGATCGGGATGATCGTCTGGGGCGGCGGCACCGCCGCGGTCTGGGTCGGGGCCGCGACCTGGCGCATGCTCACCATGAACCCGCTGGACTTCGCCTTGGTGCTGGCCTCCGGCCTGTTCTACGCCGTGGTCGTCGGCCGGGTCCTCGTGCAGCCGCGCAGCCGGGAAGTGGTGTGATCCCGATGTCTGCACCTTCGTACGAGACCGCGTCGCGGCGCGCCCTGCCGCTACTCGGCCTGTTCATGGCCTGCCTGATGCTGCTCACCGGCTGCGGCCTCACCGCCGACACGGACTCCGGTGACACGGACGCGCAGCAGGGCGGAACGTCCGGAACCGACAGCGCGAAGTCCGTCACGCCCTACGACGTCAGCCCCCTGCTCAAGCCTGACGGCAAGTACCTCGGGGTGGCGCTCACCGGGGTGCCCAGGTCCCTGAAGGCGCTCGGAACCTACACCAAGGACATCGGCAAGCAGCCGAACGTGCTGGAGTACTACGCCGCGTTCGGCGACGGCTTCGACACCAGCGGGGTCCGCCGGATCAACCAGGCGGGCGCGCTGCCCTTCATGGCCTGGGAGCCCTTCAAACCCTCGCTGAAATCCATCGTCGACGGCGCGTCGGACGCGTACATCAAGAAGACGGCGGCGGACATCGTGCGCCTCAACCTGCCCATCGCGATCAGCTTCGGGCACGAGATGAACGGCGACTGGTACGCCTGGGGCCGCACGAAGGCCGAACCCGCCGACTTCGCGGCCGCCTACCGGCACATCCACGACCTCTTCCAGGACGCTGGCGCGACCAATGTGATCTGGGTCTGGACGCCCAACGTCATCAACCCCATGCCAAACGTCGACCTCAAGCAGTACTACCCGGGCGACTCGTACGTCGACTGGGCCGGGATGATCGGCTACTACACGCTCACCGGCGAGCACACCTTCAGTACCCTCTACGGCCCGACCATGCGTGAGATCAGGACCTTCACCAAGAAGCCGTTCTTCATCGCGGAGACCGCCGCGCAGGGCGGGGAACGCCGCCGGGCCGACGTCGAGGACCTCTTCGACGGCGTGAAGGAGCACGACGACGTGCTGGGCTTCGTCTGGTTCAACATCCCCAAGCGGGCCGACTGGCGCATCGAGACCAGTCCGCTCGCCATGGCCACCTATCGCAAGCGCGCGGCCGACTCCGGCTTCGGCTTCGACATCAGGAAGCAGCAGTGACCGAGCACACGGACTCCTGGTTCAGCCCGGCCAGCCCGCCGCCCGACTGGAATCCCGCGCAGGCCGACCCGAACCGCTACGCCGACCCGGCGCTGCGACAGGTGCAATATCAGCGGCCCGCCTACTCCGCCCAGACCCTGGCCCCGGTGCCCGCCCCGGCCCCGGTGCCCGCCCCGGCCCCGGTGCCGGGCACGGAGAGCGACCGGTACGAGGGCCAGCTCGACGCCCAGCACGTCATCGAGAGCTACGCTCCCGAGCCGTACGAGACGCTGGCCGCCGACGGGCCGCAGTATGCGATACCCGACATCCCGGATTCCGGCTGGTCTGCGGCACCCAGCCGCCGACGCCGCTGGATCGGCCGGATCCTGCTGTTCGGCGTGCTGGTCATGCAGGCGCTGCTCTCGCTCCGGCTGAGCAACATCGCCAGCCCCGAGGAGGCAGTCAATCTGGTGGTCGGCCGTCAGGAGTACGGTCACCTGGTCGATGGCACCGCCGTCACCACCGACCTCGTGCACCGCCTGTCGGGGTCGGCCAGGCTCTACCCGGTCCTGGCTGGCGCCGCCGACAAGCTCCACGGGCTGGCCGGGGTGCGGCTGCTCAGCCTGCTGTGCGCCCTGATCGCCACCGCGTTGCTGTACTCACTGACCCGCCGGATGTTCAACGAGCGGGTGGCGAGCTGCGCCGCAGCGGCCTACGCGGTTCTGCAGTCCACCGTCGTCACGGGCTACTACGCCTCGCCGGACGCACTGGCGCTGATGCTGGTCGCCCTCGCCGCCTGGATCGTCGTCCGCACCAACCGCGCTCCTGCCGTGGCCGTGCTGGCGGCGGCCCCAGTAGCCGCGCTGGCGGCGGCGGTGGAGCACATGACCGTGCTCGTCCTGCCCACCCTGCTGCTGCTGGCCGTGCACATGGCCTGGCCGCACAAGGGACCCGCCAAGGGCATCCTCCGTGGCGTCGTGCTGGGCGCTGGCATCGCCGTTCCGCTGCTGGTCGCCGGTGTGCTAACCGAGATCAGGAAGGTAACGCCCGCGCATGGCCGGGGCAGCGAGAGCGCCCTGCACATCCTGAGCACTTCCGCCCAGTGGAGCGGCCTGTTCGTGCTGCTCGCCTGCGGCGGCGCGGTCGCCTGGGTCAGGCGGGAGCGGATGAACGAGTCCGTCGACATGGACAGCGTCCCCGGCTCGGCGCTGCGCAGGGCCGCGCTCGGGCTGACGCTCTGCGTCACCGCGGCGCTCGTGCCGCTGCTTCAGGCCGAGTTGCACACGTCGGCGGGCATGTTCCGGCACATCGCGTTCGGTCTGCTGCTGGCCGCCCCGATGGCCGGCCTCGGCATCACCCGGATGATCGGCGCCCACTTCCGCCATCCCCAGCTGGGCATCCTGGCCTGGGTGCTGATGCTCGCACTGGGCATCTCCCAGTCCGCCCAGCGATTCGAGAGCTGGCCCGGCGTCGGCCTGGTCGAGGTACTGCGCGCCCATGTCCACGGCAAGGGCACCTATCTGTCCGAGGTGGAGGGTGTGCCCCAGTACTACCTGGGTTCCGTGACCGAGCCAGGCCAGTGGGTCTCGCTCGGTGCGGACAGCGCCGGCCGCGTCGCGAAGGGCCGGTACGGCCTGATCGTCCTCGACGTCGCCTCGTCCGGACCGGGCACCGCCCGGGAACGGGCCGTCACCCAGGCCATCCGCTCCGGCGGTCACTACCGCCTGATCGCTCAGTTGCCCTATCGGGATCGGGCCGCCGACGCGGCCGGTGTCTACCGCGTCTACGTCAAGCAGTAGGCCGGGTTCGTCCGCAAGGAGGTGCCGCACACCATGCGGCTCACTGTCATAGGCACCGGCTACCTCGGTGCCACCCACGCCGCCTGTATGGCGGAGCTCGGGCACGAGGTGCTCGGGGTCGACGTGGACCCGGACAAGGTCGCCGCGCTGCGGGCCGGCCGGGTGCCGTTCCACGAACCCGGGCTGCCCGGGCTGATCGCGAAGCACACCGCGAGCGGGCGGCTGCGGTTCACCACGGACTACGCGGAGGCCGGAGCCTTCGGCGAGGTGCACTTCGTGTGCGTCGGCACCCCGCAGCGGCCCGGCTCCGAGGGCGCCGACCTCACCTACATCGACGTGGCCTTCACGGCGATCGCCGGGCACGTGGGGCCCGGGGCACTGATCGTCGGCAAGTCGACCGTGCCGGTCGGGACGGCCGAGCGGCTGGCCGCGGCCTTCGACGCCGAGATCGCCTGGAACCCGGAGTTCCTGCGGGAGGGGTTCGCCGTCGAGGACACGCTGCGGCCCGACCGGCTGGTGTTCGGGGTGCGGTCAGAGCGCGCTGAATCGATTCTGCGTGCGGTGTACGAGCCCGTCCTGGGCCTCGGCACCCCGCTGGTCGTCGCCGACTTCCCGACCGCCGAGCTGGTCAAGACGGCCGCCAACGCCTTCCTCGCCACCAAGATCTCCTTCATCAACGCGATGGCCGAGGTCTGCGAGGCGGCCGGCGGCGACGTCGGTGTTCTCGCCGAGGCGATCGGGCACGACGACCGGATCGGCCGGAAGTTCCTGCGCGCGGGCGTCGGCTTCGGCGGCGGCTGCCTGCCCAAGGACATCCGCGCCTTCGCGCACCGCGCCGACGAACTGGGCGTCTCGCTCGCCTTCCTGCGCGAGGTCGACGCGATCAACATGCGCCGCCGCGACAAGGTTGTCGAACTGGCCCGGGCACTGTGCGGGGGCACAGTTCTCGGGGCCCGCATCGCGGTGCTCGGCGCGGCCTTCAAGCCGGACTCGGACGACATCCGGGACTCGCCCGCGCTCAACGTGGCCGCCCGGCTGCGCCTGGATGGCGCCGACGTCACGGTCTACGACCCCGAGGCGCTGGACAACGCCCGCAAGGCGTTCCCGCTCCTCGGCTACGCACTGTCGGCCGAGGAGGCGCTGCGCGGCGCCGGCCTTGTGCTGCATCTGACGGAGTGGCCGCAGTTCCGGGAGATCGACCCGGAGCACGCCGCCACGCTGGTCGCCCGGCCGCTGATCGTGGACGGGCGGGGGGTGCTCGACGCGGACCGCTGGACTGCGGCGGGCTGGCACTTCCGGGCGCTGGGCAGACCCGCGCCCGCTGCGAAGAGGCCCGCTGCGGGCCTCCCTGGGGAGGGACTGAGAACACCATGACGGAGCTCGACAGACACTCTGGCGCACTGGTCACCGTGGTGATGCCGACTTACAACGAGGCGGCGAACCTGCCCCGAATGGCGGAGCTGGTCCTCGGCCTGCCCGTCGACGGGCTTCATCTGAAGATCGTCGACGACTCCAGCCCGGACGGCACTGGGCGGATCGCCGAGGAACTCGCCGAGAAGTACAACGCAGACCGGCCCGCCGGGCGGCCGCGCATGAGCGTGCTGCACCGGACCGAGAAGGACGGCCTCGGGCGCGCCTACGTCGCGGGCATGACCGCGGCGCTGGCGGAGGGCGCCGCCTACGTCGTCCAGATGGACGCCGACGGCAGCCACCCCGCCGAGGCGATCACGCGGATGCTCGACGCGGTCGTGTCCGAGGGGGCGGGCCTGGTCGTCGGCAGCCGGTACGTGGCCGGTGGCTCGCTGGACGAGGACTGGGGCAGGCACCGGGTGCTGCTCTCCCGGTTCGCCAACCGCTACGCCCGGACCGTGCTCGGCACCGCGATCCGGGACATCACAGCCGGGTTCAACCTGTGGTCGGCGCGGACCCTGCGCGATGTGGACCTGCTGACCCTGGACAGCGCGGGCTACAGCTTCCAGGTCGAGCTGAAGTTCAAGGCGGTCCGGGCCGACCACAGCGCCGTCGAGATTCCGATCCGCTTCGAGGAGCGGACGGAAGGCGAGTCCAAGATGAACCTCGCGACCCAGATCGAGTCCGCGGTGATGCCGCTGCGGCTGCGCCTGCGCCACCGGCAGAGCCGAACGGGGCGGTGAGCGGGCGGCACGCGCTCCCCTCCCGGCGGGGGAGCCTGTACCGCGAGATCGCGAAGTTCGGGCTGGTGGGGCTCACCGGATTCGTGGTGAACCTGGCGGTCTTCAACGTGATCAGGGCCGTCGTCCACTGGCAGCCGGTGCGCGCGAGCGTGGTCGCGACAGCTTGTGCCGTACTGGGCAACTACGTGGGCCTGCGCTACTTCGCCTACCGGAACCAGGACCGGGACGACGGCAGCGGTCGGAGGGAGCTGGGCCTCTTCCTCTTCTTCAGCGCGGTCGGCCTGGTCATCGAGAACGGGGTGCTCTACGCGACCACCTACGGGTTCGGCTGGCAGAGCACGTTCGCCTACAACGTGAGCAAGTTCCTCGGCATCGGCATCGCCACCCTGTTCCGCTTCTGGTCCTACCGCACGTGGGTCTTCAGGGCCGCCGAGGGCACCCCGCCGCGCACGGTCGCGCGCGGCGGACCCCAAGAGCCCGTGCTCCAGGCCACCTGGGAGCGGACCTGACCGGACGTGTCCGAAATCACTGGCCGGCGTCGGCCGCGGCCGACGCCTGGGCCTCGCCCCGCCGGCGGATCTGCCGGAAGGTGAACTCCGCCAGGTCGTCACCGGTCTGGAAGACCTTGGTGTCCTTGGTGGTGACGTCCTTGCCGTTGAGGAAGCCGGCGGTGGTGAAGTAGGCGTACCGGCCGTAGGAGTTGGTCGTCGTGCGGCAGACGCCGGAGGCGCAGAAGGCCTTCACCCCGGAACCGGCCAGCGCGGTGACGAAGCCCTTCTTGTCGGCCTCGGTCTTGGCCTTGGCCGCCTGCGCCTCGGTGTCGAAGACGGCCACACCGACCGTCACCGCGGCGCCGTCCTTGAAGTAGGTGACGCGCAGCAGCCGGGTGCAGTCGTTCTTGGTGAGGATGTTCGGGAGGGTGCCCTTGGCGGCCGTGGCGCACTTCTTGGTGTCGGCCGTGGCGCCCTTCTTGTACACCGTCTCGCCCATGGTCAGCTGGG
Source organism: Streptomyces sp. NPDC048417 (assembly GCF_040651615.1). NCBI lineage: Bacteria > Bacillati > Actinomycetota > Actinomycetes > Kitasatosporales > Streptomycetaceae > Streptomyces > Streptomyces sp. NPDC048417. Next base: position 49,170 of record NZ_JBEZKI010000005.1, read on the forward strand.
TGCCCGGGAAGAGGGTCTCGGCGCTGAGTGGCGCCGTGTCCTTCTTCACACTGGATATGAATTCCTCGGGGTCCAGCGGCGGCGGCGCACTCGTCGGCGCGAAGGACGGCGTCGAGTCCGCCGAGTCGCTCGGCAACGAGGCGCTCGCGGGCAGGTTGCTGGGCGTGCCCGAGGCGTTGTTGTCGCCGTTCGCGGACACCACGGCCATGGCGACGGCGGTGCCGATCGCCAGGGTGGCGACCACGCCACCGCCGATGAACAGCACTCTGCGCCGCTTGTTCCGCGTCTCCGAGGCCTCGGCGAGCGCGGCCCAGTCCGGGGTCTGGTCGGCTCCGCCGTTCCAGGGCTGCTGCGACTGCGGTTTCCAGGGATCCCACTGGGACTGGGGTCCCCCCTGCCCATAGCTCATGGGGCGCATCTTAGACGGGGGCCGGGGGGTACCGGTGCGACAGTACGAAGGGTGATAGTGGACCTTTGGGGGCAGGACGGCGTATCCCGGCCGCGCCGGGCGCCCCGGGCTCGCGCCAATGCCGACGACGGCTCGTCCGGATGTCGGCGGGAGCTCGTTTTGACCCGTCAGGGGGCAGCCTTGTAGGCTTCGTCTTCGTTGTGTATTGGCTCGCTCATTCTCACGGGAGTGGCCTCTACCTAGGTTCCCTGGAGCAGTTACCAGTGGGCGGCATACGGGCAGCGTCCCCGGCATTGTCGTCCCCAGCTGCACGATCGCTTCAGTGATGCCATGTGTCAGCACCCATCCACTGAAGAAGAAGGCTGCGAAGTGCGTACGTACAGCCCCAAGCCCGGCGATGTGACTCGCCAGTGGCACGTCATCGACGCTCAGGACATCGTCCTGGGTCGTCTCGCCACCACCGCCGCGTCCCTTCTGCGGGGCAAGCACAAGCCGATCTACGCTCCTCACGTCGACACCGGTGACTTCGTCATCATCATCAACGCCGACAAGGTGCACCTGTCCGGCAACAAGCGGACCCAGAAGATGGCGTACCGCCACTCCGGCTACCCGGGTGGTCTGCGCTCCGTCCGCTACGACGAGCTGCTGGACAAGAACCCCGAGAAGGCCGTCGAGAAGGCCGTCAAGGGCATGCTCCCCAAGAACACGCTGGGCCGTCAGATGCTCTCGAAGCTGAAGGTCTACAAGGGTGACGTGCACCCGCACGCTGCGCAGCAGCCGGTGCCGTTCGAGATCACCCAGGTCGCGCAGTAAGTCCGGCCACCCCCTAAGACTGAAGAGAATCTGAGGAGAATCGTGGCCGAGACCACTGTTGAGCAGCCGGTCGAAGAGACCGAGCTCGTCGACATCGACAGCTACACCACCGAGTCGGACGTCCCCGTCGAGGGCGAGTACACCTCCGAGTCCCTGGCCTCCCGCTTCGGCGAGCCGCAGCCGGCCGCCGGCCTGGGTCGTCGCAAGAACGCCATCGCCCGCGTCCGGATCGTCCCGGGCACCGGCAAGTGGAAGATCAACGGTCGCACCCTTGAGGACTACTTCCCCAACAAGGTGCACCAGCAGGAAGTCAACGAGCCCTTCAAGGTGCTCGAGCTCGAGGGCCGCTACGACGTCGTCGCCCGCATCGCCGGTGGCGGTGTCTCCGGCCAGGCCGGTGCGCTCCGTCTCGGTGTCGCCCGCGCGCTGAACGAGGCCGACGTCGACAACAACCGCGGCCCGCTCAAGAAGGCCGGCTTCCTCAAGCGCGACGACCGTGCGGTCGAGCGCAAGAAGGCCGGTCTGAAGAAGGCCCGCAAGGCCCCGCAGTACAGCAAGCGTTAATCGCCCGCTGCCTGCCCGTACGTACAGACGGGCCTGGCCCGCGTATCCGGGTTCTGGCTCGACGCGTACTCCGAACGCCCCGGCGGCACGCCACATGTGCCGTCGGGGCGTTCGTTTATCCCGGCCAAGGGCGTATAACGACACAAGACGCTCAAAGGCTGGTGTGATCGCATGACTAAGCGCCTGCCATCATTTCCTGGCAGCAAGGACGCTTCTTCAGGAGGACAAGTGGGACGACTCTTCGGCACGGACGGCGTGCGCGGCGTCGCCAACGCGGACCTGACGGCCGAGATGGCGCTCGGGCTGTCGGTCGCGGCGGCGCACGTGCTGGCCGAGGCGGGCACGTTCGAGGGCCACCGGCCGAAGGCGGTCGTCGGACGGGATCCGCGTGCGTCCGGGGAGTTCCTGGAAGCGGCCGTGGTCGCGGGCCTGGCGAGCGCGGGCGTCGACGTCCTGCGCGTCGGCGTGCTGCCCACCCCGGCGGTCGCGTTCCTGACCGGCGCGCTCGGCGCCGACCTCGGCGTCATGCTCTCCGCCAGCCACAACGCCATGCCCGACAACGGCGTCAAGTTCTTCGCCCGCGGCGGCCACAAGCTCGCCGACGAGCTGGAGGACCGGATCGAGGCGGTCTACGACTCCCACCGCCACGGCGAGCCCTGGGAGCGGCCCACCGGCGCGGGCGTCGGCCGGGTACGGTCCTACGGCGAGGGCTCCGAGCAGTACATCGCCCACCTGCTGTCGGTCCTCCCGAACCGGCTCGACGGGCTGAAGATCGTCCTGGACGAAGCGCACGGCGCGGCCGCGGGGGTCTCGCCGGAGGCGTTCCGCCGGGCCGGCGCGGACCTCGTCACGATCGGCGCGGAGCCGGACGGGCTCAACATCAACGACGGCTGCGGTTCCACCCACCTGGACAAGCTGAAGGCCGCGGTCGTCGAGCACGGGGCCGCCTTCGGCATCGCGCACGACGGCGACGCGGACCGGTGCCTCGCCGTCGACCACACCGGCGAGGAGATCGACGGCGACCAGATCCTGGCCGTGCTGGCGCTGGCCATGCGGGAACGGGGTGCGCTGCGCTCGGACACCGTCGTCGCCACCGTCATGTCCAACCTCGGCTTCAAGCTGGCGCTGGAGCGGGAAGGACTGCACCTCGTCCAGACCGCGGTCGGCGACCGGTACGTCCTGGAGGAGATGAAGGAGCACGGGTACGCCCTCGGCGGCGAGCAGTCCGGGCACGTCATCATCCTCGACCACGCGACGACCGGTGACGGCACGCTGACCGGGCTGCTGCTGGCGGCGCGGGTCGCTCAGACCGGGCGGTCGCTGCGGGAGCTGGCGGGCGTGATGGAGCGGCTGCCGCAGGTGCTGATCAACGTGCCGGACGTCGACAAGTCCCGGGTGAGGACCTCCGGGGACCTGGCGGCGGCGGTCGCGGAGGCGGAGCGCGAGCTGGGGGAGACCGGGCGCGTGCTGCTGCGCTCTTCGGGCACCGAGCCGTTGGTACGGGTGATGGTGGAGGCCGCGGACATCGAGCAGGCCCGGTCGGTGGCGGGGCGGCTGGCCGACGCCGTCAAGTCGGCGCTGGGGTAGCTGTTCTCCGGGTTCGGGGTGCCGGGGAGGGTGCGCCGCGGGCCGCGGGCTGCTGGCCACGGGTTAGTCGTGGCGTGTCCCGCCCACGCGGCGGAGCCGCACTTGTCGCGGCCCCGCACCCCTGACGGGGCGCTCTGCCTCAAGTCGCTTTCCTCCAGAGCCATTTCTGGCTCAGCAGAGTCGCCGTACCCGCCAGGGCGATCCCCAGCAGGTTCAGCAGCAGTTGCTCCGTCGAGCCCCACGCCTGCCGGTACTCGGTGAAGGCGAAGGCCACTGCCGCGTTCGCCGCTGCCGGGACCGTGGTGACGGAGATCGCCACGCCCACCAGGGCACCTGACTTCGCCGAGGTCAGGGAGAGTATGCCGGCGATGCCGGCCAGTACCGCCACCACGAACGAGAACGCGTCGGGGCGGTAGATGAAGTTGGTGTTCGGGCGCTCCGCCTCCAGCTGCACCTTGGTGAAGAGGTTCAGTCCGTCCATGAGGTAGGTGAAGCCGACCGTCACCAGCATCGCCACGGCGAAGCCGACGAGCAGTGCGGTCAGGGAACGCAGAGCCAGGCGGGGGTGGCGCCGCACCAGCGCCGTGCAGATGCCGGCCAGCGGGCCGAACTCCGGGCCCACCGCCATCGCCCCCACGATCAGGATCGCGTTGTCCAGGACGACACCGCAGGCCGCGATCATCGTGGCCAGGGTGATGAAGGCGACGTAGGTGACCGACAGCGTCGACTCCTCGTGGGTCGCGTCCGTCAGCCCCTCCCACAGCACGGCGTCGGCGCCCTCGCCCGGGGCCTCCGCCTCGGCCTTGGCGGCCCGGTCCGACAGGCTCAGGTCGATGTCCTCGACGGCGATCGAGCCGGTGCGGTCGAGGCCCAACGCCCGCAGCCCACCGATGAGTTCGTCACCCGCCTCACGGGCCACGTCGCACATCACGACGTCCCCTGCGGGGTTGCGGGCGGCCCCCGGCAGCACCACGAGGTGGGCCGTGCCGACCGTTGTCTCGATCAGCCGGACCACGTCGTCCGTGCGGTCCGCCGGGGTGATCAGGCGCAGATGCAGCATGATGCCTTTTTAACAGGCGGTCCCGGCGGGCGGGGTGTCAGAGCTTGCGCAGCCGCAGCCGCTGCACCTTGTGGTCCGGGCCCTTGCGGACGACCAGGGTGGCGCGGCCGCGGGTCGGGGCGATGTTCTCGACCAGGTTCGGCTTGTTGATGGTGCGCCACAGGCCGCGGGCGTACTCCAGGGACTCCTCCTCGGACACCTGGGTGTACTTCCTGAAGTACGAGTCCGGGTTCTGGAAGGCGGTCGCGCGCAGCTTGCGGAAGCGGTTGAGGTACCAGTGCTCGATGTCCTCGGTGCTCGCGTCGACGTACACGCTGAAGTCGAAGTAGTCGGCGAGGCCGACCCGGGTGCGGCCGTCGCTGCCGGGCAGGGCGGGCTGGAGGACGTTGAGGCCCTCGACGATCAGGATGTCGGGGCGCCGGACGGTGAGCTTCCGGTCCGGCACGATGTCGTAGATCAGGTGGGAGTAGACGGGGGCGGTGACCTCGTCCTTGCCGGCCTTGATGTCGGCGACGAAGCGGGTCAGGGCCCGGCGGTCGTACGACTCGGGGAAGCCCTTACGGGCCATCAGGCCGCGGGCTTCGAGCTCCTTGGTGGGGAGCAGGAAGCCGTCCGTCGTCACCAGCTCGACGCGCGGGTGCTCGGGCCAGCGGGAGAGCAGGGCCTGCAGGAGCCGGGCGACGGTCGACTTCCCGACGGCCACCGAGCCCGCCACGCCTATGACGAAGGGGGTGCCGGACTGGGAGCCCTGCTCGCCGAGGAAGGTGTTCAGGGCGCTTCTGAGGCCGTCCGTGGCACCGACGTACAGATTGAGCAGCCGGGACAGCGGGAGGTAGATGTCCCGCACCTCGTCCAGGTCGATGACATCGCCCAGGCCACGCAGCTTCTCGACCTCCTCGGCGGTGAGCGGCAACGGCGTCTTGTCCCGCAGCGCGCTCCACTCGGAACGGGTGAGGTCGACATAGGGAGTCGCCTCCGGCCTGTGCCGGTGGGCGCTCCGGGGCATCGGGGAGACCGGAGAGATCACATTCCATTGTTAACGGAGTTTGAACTGGGTGGGGGGTGGGGTCGGTCACGTGGGGCTTTGATCAGGTGAAGTCGGCATGGGCGAGGTGGACGTCGCAGACCCGGCACCGGAAGAGGTAGGCGGTCGGCCGGCCGTCCTTGTCGAGCGAGTCCAGCAGGCCGTCGGCCTGACCGGAAGGCCACTGCCGGCGCAGGTACTCGACCGCGCTCGGATACGCCTTGAGCTCCCCGGCCCCGGCGCGGCCGAGGAAGACGGCGCCGTCGCCGCAGTGCGTCAGCCAGTACGGGGACTGCCAGGCGAAGAACCCCGGGGTGCGTTCCAGAATGGTCAGCACGACGTCTCGGGGTGCGTCACCGTCGACGGTGTCGGTGAAGGAGGCGCCGTAGCGTTCGGCGGCGGTGCCGAAGGCGATGCAGTACGGGCAGATGCCGGTGCTCGGGGCGTCGGCGGCGTAGACGGGGCCCGTGTAGACCCACCCGCGTTTCTGTCCGCAGCACACGCATGCCTCGTCGGAGGCGGTCACGGAGCCGGTGGCGACCGGGTTCGGGTGGTACGGGAAGTCCGGAAGGAGCGGCCGGCGGGGCTCTTCCGGCTGCGGGTTGATGACGTGAGAGACGGTCTGACCGGTCAGGGCGGCGGACGGCACCACGATCGCGTCCGCGCGGAGGGGCTCCGCAAGGTGCTTGCGGTCGGCTTCGTCTCCCAGGATCGCCGGGCCGTCCTGAGGCAGCACCACCGCGCCAGTGCGACGGGCGAGTTCGGCTGTGCGGTCGAGTACGGCGCCGGTGGAGAATCTGTTGAATGTGAGCCCCTCGGTGCCGCCGTAGACCTCCGAGGCCCCTCCGTCCTCGGCCTCGAGATCCCAGGACTCCGGCAGCCCGGAGGCGGGCATGCCGCCGACGGTGACGGGTCCGAGTACCTCTCGTATCGCGGTCTCACTCACGGGCACGGGTTCGCCGTCGACGAACCGGATCAGGTGGATGCCGTAGCTCAAGCTGCGTTCCCTGGTCTGTTGTTGGCGCGGTCCGTTGACACATGAGCGGCTCAGGAGCGCAAGCCCCTCACGTGGACCATGCTCCCGTGTCCGTGTCCGTGTCCGTGTCCGTCCGGTTCCTCGACCTCGAATCCCGCCGATGCGAGAATCCCCAGCAGAGCGGCCCGCATGTGCCTGAGCGGTGTTGTGATGACGGACGGGCGGAGGCGGAAAGCGAGCCTGAAGACGGCGATGAATGAGATGGCGCGGAAGGCCGGGTCCAGCATTTCTCTGGAAAGCAGCGCGAGTTCCGTCGCCCCTTGGGGAGTGGCGTGAAGTCGTGTACGGCGCGAGGGTGATGAGGGGGGCGTCGAGGGTGACCCCTTGGGGATCTTGTGGTGTATTTGTGTCGGTGATGTGTTCGCGGTGTGCGGGTGGTTGGTGTCGCTGGCTTGAGGTTGGCCGGTTTCGAACCCCGGTGTAATTTCCGATTTCGGGCACGCTGAGCCGTGTTCGGGCGGGCGTCGGCACTTAGGCTGCCGCTCATGTGCGGAATCGTGGGATACGTGGGGGCGCAGTCGGCGCTCGATGTGGTGGTCGCCGGGCTGAAGCGGCTGGAGTACCGCGGGTACGACTCGGCGGGTGTCGCCGTGCTCGCGGACGGCGGGCTGGCCTCGGCGAAGAAGGCCGGGAAACTGGTCAACCTGGAGAAGGAGCTGACGGAGCGGCCGCTGCCGGCCGGTGCCACCGGGATCGGGCACACCCGCTGGGCCACGCACGGCGGGCCGACGGACGCCAACGCGCATCCGCACCTCGACAACGCGGGCCGGGTCGCCGTCGTCCACAACGGGATCATCGAGAACTTCGCCGCGCTGCGCGCCGAGTTGGCGGAGCGCGGGCACGACCTGGCGTCCGAGACGGACACCGAGGTGGTGGCGCATCTGCTGGCGGAGGAGTTCTCGGTCACCGCCGACCTCGGGGAGGCGATGCGGCTGGCGTGCCGACGGCTTGAGGGCGCGTTCACGCTGGTCGCGGTGCACGCCGACGACCCGGACGTGGTGGTGGGCGCACGCCGGAACTCCCCGCTGGTGGTAGGCGTTGGAGAGGGCGAGGCCTTTCTCGCCTCGGACGTCGCCGCGTTCATCGCCCACACGCGGTCGGCGATCGAGCTGGGCCAGGACCAGGTGGTGGAGCTGCGCCGGGACGGCGTGACGGTGACGGGCTTCGACGGCGCCCCGGCGGACGTCCGCCCGTACCACGTCGACTGGGACGCGTCGGCAGCGGAAAAGGGGGGTTATGACTACTTCATGCTCAAGGAGATCGCCGAGCAGCCCAAGGCGGTCGCCGATACGCTCCTGGGCCGCATCGACGCGGCCGGCTCGCTGACCCTGGACGAGGTCCGGATCGGCGCCACCGAGCTGCGTGAGGTGGACAAGGTCGTCATCGTCGCCTGCGGTACGGCCTTCCACGCCGGCCTGATCGCCAAGTACGCCATCGAGCACTGGACGCGCATCCCCTGCGAGGTGGAGCTGGCCAGCGAGTTCCGGTACCGGGACCCGATCCTGGACTCGCGGAGCCTGGTCATCGCCATCTCGCAGTCCGGCGAGACCATGGACACCCTGATGGCGCTGCGGCATGCGCGGGAACAGGGCTCGAAGGTGCTCGCCATCTGCAACACCAACGGCTCGACGATCCCGCGCGAGTCGGACGCGGTGCTGTACACCCACGCCGGGCCGGAGGTCGCGGTCGCCTCGACCAAGGCGTTCCTCACCCAACTGGTGGCCTGCTATCTGGTCGCCCTGTACCTCGGTCAGGTGCGGGGCACCAAGTGGGGCGACGAGGTCGGCGCCGTGATCCGGGACCTCTCGCACATCTCCGGCGAGGTCGAGCGCGTCCTGGAGACCATGGAGCCGGTACGGGCGCTCGCGCGCTCCCTCGCCGACAAGAAGACGGTGCTGTTCCTCGGCCGGCACGTCGGCTACCCGGTCGCCCTCGAAGGCGCCCTGAAGCTCAAGGAACTGGCCTACATGCACGCCGAGGGCTTCGCGGCGGGCGAGCTGAAGCACGGGCCGATCGCGCTCATCGAGGAGGACCTGCCGGTGGTCGTGGTCGTCCCCTCCCCGCGTGGGCGCTCGGTCCTCCACGACAAGATCGTCTCCAACATCCAGGAGATCCGGGCCCGGGGCGCGCGCACCATCGTGATCGCGGAGGAGGGGGACGAGGCGGTGGTCCCGTACGCCGACCACCTGATCCGCATCCCGGCCACCCCCACCCTGCTCCAGCCCCTCGTCTCCACGGTCCCCCTCCAGGTCTTCGCCTGCGAACTGGCCACGGCCCGCGGCAACGAGGTCGACCAGCCGCGCAACCTGGCGAAGTCCGTGACGGTGGAGTGAGGGGAGAGGCCGGGCGAGCCTGCGGCAGCCGGGTGGATCGTAGAGTGCCCGGGTGAGCATCATCGGGGTAGGGATCGACGTCGCCGAGATCGACCGGTTCCGGGAGTCGTTGGAGCGGACTCCCGGGCTGGCCGGGCGGCTGTTCGTGGAGCGGGAGTTGCTGCTGCCGAGCGGGGAGCGGCGCGGTATCGCCTCGCTCGCGGCGCGGTTCGCGGCCAAGGAGGCACTGGCCAAGGCGCTGGGGGCGCCGCCCGGGCTGCTCTGGACGGACGCGGAGGTGTTCGTGGAGGACAGCGGGCGGCCGCGGTTGCAGGTGAAGGGGAGCGTGGCCGCGTGTGCGGCGGAACTCGGGGTGCGGTCCTGGCATGTGTCGCTCAGCCATGACGCCGGGGTGGCGTCGGCGGTGGTGATCGCGGAGGGGTGACCCGGGGGCGGCCGGATGCGCGCCCCACCGGTTCCGGGGGAGACTCGGGACATGCGGACTGCTTACAGCGTGGAGACGGTACGGGCGGCCGAGCGGGAGTTGATGGCGCGGCTGCCGGAAGGGGCGCTGATGCAGCGGGCCGCCGCCGGGCTGGCCGCCGCCTGCGCCGATTTGCTCGGACGGGTGTACGGCAGCCGGGTGGTGCTGCTGGTCGGCAGCGGGGACAACGGCGGCGACGCGCTGTACGCCGGGGCGCGGCTGGCGAGGAGAGGGGCGGGGGTCGCGGCCGTGCTGCTCGCGCCGGAGCGTACGCACACCGGCGGCCTGGCGGCGCTGCGCCGGGCCGGCGGTACGGCCGTACTCGCCGGTGCCGCCGAGGAGTTGATTCCGCGGTCCGATCTCGTCGTGGACGGGATCGTGGGGATCGGTGGGACGGGCGGGCTGCGGCCCGAGGCCGCCGCGCTGGTCGCCGTGGTGGAGCGGTCGCGGGCCGCCGTCGTCGCCGTGGACCTGCCCAGCGGGGTGGAGGCGGACAGCGGCGAGGTGCGGGGAGCGGCCGTACGGGCGGACGTGACCGTCACCTTCGGGACGCACAAGCCGGGGCTGCTGATCGATCCGGCGCGGGAGTACGCCGGTTCGGTACGGCTGGTCGACATCGGGCTCGAACTGCCCGAGGAGGCCGAGCTGGAGGCCTTGCAGGACGTGGACGTGGCGCGGCTGCTGCCGATGCCGTCCGCGGAGAGCGACAAGTACCGGCGGGGGGTGGTGGGGATCGCCGCCGGGTCGGCCCGCTATCCGGGGGCCGCGGTGCTCGCCGTCGCGGGGGCGTTGCGGGGCGGGGCCGGGGCCGTACGGTACGTCGGGCCCGCCGGGGACGAGGTGCTGGCGCGCTTTCCCGAGACGCTGGTGTCGGACGTGGGGCCGCGCAAGGCCGGGCGGGTGCAGGCATGGGTGGTCGGGCCGGGGGCCGGGGACCATGCCGACGTCGTCGCCGAGGTGTTGGAGGAGGACGTGCCGGTGCTGGTCGACGCGGACGGGCTGCGGCTCGCCGACCGGGACGCGGTGCGCGGTCGTACGGCGCCGACGCTGATGACGCCGCACGCCGGGGAGGCGGCGGCGCTGCTGGGGGTACGGCGGGAGGAGATCGAGGCCGGCCGGCTCGCGGCGGTGCGGGAGCTGGCGGGGGCGTATCGGGCTACGGTGCTGTTGAAGGGGGCGACGACGCTGGTGGCGGAGCCGGGGGGAGGAGCCGCCGTCCGGGTGAACGCGACGGGGACGCCGTGGCTGGCCACCGCGGGGAGTGGGGATGTGCTGTCGGGGCTCGCGGGGTCGCTGCTGGCGTGCGGCCTGGACGGGCGGGACGCGGGGAGTGTCGCGGCGTATCTGCACGGGCTCGCGGGGCGGTTCGCGGCGCAGGGGGCGCCGACGGTCGCGCATGCGGTGGCCGACGCGTTGGGGGCGGCGTGGAGGGGTGTTTTCTCACCCACCCGCCCGACTCGGTAGGCCAAGACCTCACCGTCAAGGGGCCGCGCCGCGGTTCGGGTGAGTGTGCGGGTGGGCGGGCGCTGATCGCGCGCACGCGGCGGTAGCCGCACATCCGATTCAGCCCCGTGCCCATGAGGGGGGCGTGCGCTGCTCGCGTCGGCCGCGGAGCGGGCCCGCGCCGTTGAGGGGGATGTCCTGCCGGTGTTGGCCGCGGGGCGGGCAGCGGGCCCCCTGCCGTCGAGGGGAGTGTCCCGCTCGCGTCGGCCGGCGGAGTGGGGTCCGTGCTGCTGAGGGGGGTGTCCTGCTGGTGTCGGCCGCGGAGTTGGGCCCCGTGCCCCTGAGGGGCGTGTCCTGGTTTCGTCGGCCGCGGAGTTGGGCGTAGTGGCCGGAAGGCGCGTCCCGTTTTCGTTGGGTGTGGGGGTCGCCCGTCCTGCCCGAGGTTCCTGCATCCGTCGGGTGAACCGGCCGCGCGGCTTCGCCGGATTCCAGGGCGTGCGGGGTTGTCTGATCGCATGATTAGTGGACGAATCCTGCGTTATCGGGGCCGTTCTGCGCGTGGGGTCGCGGGGACCCTCGTCGCCGCCGTGGTCGTTCTCTGCCTCGGGGCCGGGACCGTCGCCGCGGACACCGCTCCCAAACCCCCTGCCGCGGTCGCCGAGTCGGAGCTGGTGCCGGGGGTCGCGCCCGGGCCCGGGCAGCCCTGGCAGGTCGACACCCCCGACCAGATGCTGGCGCCGAAGGTGTACACGCCCAGCGCCAAGGAGGACGCCGTCGAGCCCAAGGCGGCGCCGCCGGGGGCGTACGACCTCGTCGAGTACGTGCCGCTCAGCGACGCCGTCGCCAAGGTGAGCTGCTCCAAGCTGACCGGGCCGTACCAGCGGCAGATCGAGCAGTGGCTGAAGCTGAAGGTGGACGGGAAGCAGTCGGTGTCCGACTGCAAGGCCGTCCAGAAGTTCCAGAAGACGTACAAGATCAAGCCGGCCATCGGGTTCGCGGGGCCCGTGACCTGGTACCAGATGATGCTCCTCTCGGCGAAGAAGAACCCGAACGCCAAGAAGAACTGCCCCGTGAAGTCGTACCGGGTCGCCTGTGTCGATCTCAACCGGCAGGTCACCTGGGTGCAGAAGGGCAGCAAGGTGGTCTTCGGGCCGGTGCAGATGCGGAGCGGACGGAAGGGGTACGCGACCCGGGCCGGGTGGCACACCGTCTACTGGCGGCACAAGAACCACTGGTCGACCCTGTACAACTCGCCCATGCCGTACGCCCAGTTCTTCGACGGCGGCCAGGCCTTCCACGCCGTCTACGGCTCCATCTACACCACCGTCGGCTCCTGGGGCTGCGTGAACCTCAAGCTCGGCGACGCGAAGAAGCTGTGGGGCGTGCTGAAGAAGGGCGACAAGGTGTACGTGTGGGGGCACCGGACGGGTACCTGAACCGGTGCCCGGCGGGTACCCGAGGGTGACCGGGGCCCGTACCGGGGCCTGTGCCGGAGGGCTGTCAGAGGCCTCTGAGACACTGGGGGCGCGATGAGTGAGACAGCTACTGCACCGACCGCGCCCCTGCGCGCCCGCGCCGAGATCGACCTGGCCGCCCTGCGGGCCAACGTGCGGACCCTGCGCGCCCTCGCGCCGGGCGCGGCCCTGATGGCCGTGGTGAAGTCCGACGCGTACGGCCACGGGGCCGTCCGGTGTGCCCGCGCGGCCTTCCGGGCGGGCGCGGGCTGGCTCGGTACGGCCACCCCCGAGGAGGCGCTGGCGCTGCGCGCGGACCCCGGGCTGCCCGCGGACCTGCGGATCATGTGCTGGCTGTGGACCCCGGGTGGGCCCTGGCGGGAGGCCATCGAGGCCGACCTCGACGTGTCGGTGAGCGGGATGTGGGCGCTGCGGGAGGTCACCGCGGCCGCCCGCGCCGCCGGCCGCCCCGCGCGCGTGCAGCTCAAGGCCGACACCGGGCTCGGGCGCAACGGCTGCCAGCCCGGTGACTGGCCCGAGCTGGTGGCCGAGGCGCTGCGCGCGCAGACCGCGGGGCTGGTCCGGATCACAGGGCTCTGGTCGCACTTCGCCTGCGCCGACGAGCCCGGCCATCCCTCCATCGCCGCCCAGCTCACCCTCTTCCGCGAGATGCTCGCCCACGCCGAGGAGCAGGGCGTGCGCCCCGAGGTGCGGCACATCGCCAACTCGCCGGCCACCCTCACCCTCCCCGAGTCCCACTTCGACCTGGTCCGCACGGGTATCGCCCTCTACGGCCTCTCGCCCAGTCCCGAGCTGGGCGGCGCGGCCGACTTCGGACTGCGCCCGGTGATGACCCTCTCCGCCTCTCTCGCCCTGGTGAAGCACGTCCCGGGCGGCCACGGCGTGAGCTACGGGCACCGGTACGTCACCCCCGGCGAGACCACCCTCGGGCTGGTCCCCGTCGGCTACGCGGACGGCATCCCGCGCCATGCCTCCGGCACCGGACCGGTGCTGGTCGGCGGCAAGTGGCGGACGGTCGCCGGGCGCGTCGCGATGGACCAGTTCGTCGTCGACCTCGGCGGCGACGAGCCCGAAGTCGGCTCCGAGGCCGTGCTGTTCGGTCCGGGCGACCGGGGTGAGCCCACCGCCGAGGACTGGGCCCAGGCCGCGGGCACGATCGCCTACGAAATCGTCACCCGCATCGGAACCCGGATTCCCCGCGTCTATGTGAACGGGGAACCGAGTGGGCAAGAACCAGGGGACGGGGACTGACCTCCGGGGTTCGGCGACGGCAGAACCCGGTTACACCTGTAACAGCAGCAACAGACGCAACACTCACCTCGTCAGCATCACCCGTATCACCTAACGAGCGAACTGCAGTACGGCGAAGAGGAGCGGTACGTGAGCGAGAGCAGTGCGGAGGCCGTAGCGGACGCCGCGGCGGCCGTCGCTTCCGCCACGGGGGCGGACGGGACATGGCTCAAGGTCACCGGTATCGCCGGGGCCGCCATAGGTGTGCTCGCCGCCGGGGCGGCCGCGGGGGTCGCCGTGGAGCGGATGACCGTCGGCCGCGGGATGCGCCGCAAGGCCCGGCTGGCCCTGGACTCGGCGGGACCGTACGGCACCCTGCGCGGCACGCCCGGCAAGGCGTACTCCGACGACGGCACCGAGCTGTACTACGAGGTGGACGAGGTGGAGCCCGACCTCGGCCCGGCCGTCTCCCCGCGCCGCCGCCGGCTCTTCGGCCGCAAGGCCCCCGCCCCCGTCACCGTCGTCTTCAGTCACGGCTACTGCCTCAACCAGGACTCCTGGCACTTCCAGCGGGCGGCCCTGCGCGGGGTCGTCCGCACCGTGCACTGGGACCAGCGCAGCCACGGCCGCTCCGGGCGGGGCGTCGCCCAGCACGAGGGCGGCACTGCGCTCACCATCGACCAGCTGGGCCGGGACCTGAAGGCCGTCCTCGACGCGGCCGTCCCCGAGGGGCCGATCGTGCTGGTCGGGCACTCGATGGGCGGCATGACCATGATGGCGCTCGCCGCGCAGTACCCCGAGTTGATCCGCGAGCGGGTCGTCGCCACCGCCTTCGTCGGTACGTCGTCCGGGCGGCTCGGGGAGGTCAACTTCGGGCTGCCGGTCGCCGGCGTCAACGCGGTGCGCCGGGTGCTGCCCGGCGTGCTGAAGGCGCTGGGCACCCAGGCCGCTCTGGTGGAGAAGGGACGGCGGGCCACCGCCGACCTGTTCGCCGGGATCATCAAGCGGTACTCGTTCGCGTCCCGGGACGTCGACCCGGCGGTCGAGCGGTTCGCCGAGCGGATGATCGAGTCCACCCCGATCGACGTGGTCGCCGAGTTCTACCCGGCCTTCACCGACCACGACAAGACCGCGGCCCTCGCCTACTTCCAGGATCTGCCGGTGCTGGTGCTGGCCGGGGTGCAGGATCTCGTCACCCCCAGCGAGCACAGCGAGGTCATCGCCGACCTGCTGCCCGACGCCGAACTGGTGCTGGTCCCGGACGCCGGACACCTGGTCATGCTGGAACACCCGGAAGTGGTCACCGACCGCCTCGCCGACCTGCTCACCCGCGCGGGTGCCGTGCCGGCAGGGGCTACGGTAAGTGGCTATGGAAGCACCAGCAGCACGGCACAGCCAGGCTGACGGCCTGGCCGGGGCCGGGGCCGGCAACGGCACGGAGTTGATCGTCAACTCTCCCGGGCAGATGGGGGAGCTGGGGCGCCGACTGGCCAAGTTGCTGCGCGCCGGTGACCTCGTGATGCTCAGCGGGGAACTCGGCGCCGGCAAGACGACGCTGGCCCGCGGGCTGGGCGAGGGACTCGGTGTGCGCGGGGCCGTCACCTCCCCGACCTTCGTGATCGCCCGCGTCCATCCGTCCCTCGGGGGCGGGCCGCCGCTCGTCCACGTCGACGCGTACCGCCTGGGCGGCGGGCTCGACGAGATGGAGGACCTGGACCTCGACGTCTCGCTGCCCGAGTCGGTGATCGTCGTGGAGTGGGGCGAGGGCAAGGTCGAGGAGCTGACCGAGGACCGGATCGTCGTACGGATTCACCGGGCCGTCGGAGACACGACCGACGAGGTGCGGCACGTGACTCTGACAGGGCTCGGGGAGCGGTGGGCCGCGGTGGATCTGGGGGTGCTGTCCGCCTGACCGGCGGGCGGAGCCGTGTCCGCCGTCGCGGTGGGTGCGGGCCGGGGACCGCGTGAACATTCCGACAAGGCGTCGGCAAGATATTGCGTTTCGTGACTCGGGCGTGGTCACATGGTACCCAGCCCGTAGTTAGGTGTACCTAACTTCGTTCGCCCCCGCACCTCAGGAGGCGCCCATGCCCGCGTCCACGTCCAAGGAACGGCGGCCGTCCGCGGTCGCCGGAGTTTCCATGCGCGAGCTTCTGGCGTCCTGCGCGGCGGCTGACGCGGTGTCTCGGCCGCCGAGAACGCCGGATCTGCCCCCGAGGCCGGTTGAGCGGGGCCGTCGGGCTGCGTAGGTGAGGCCGGCCGGTCGGTGGGTCGGTGCGGCGCCGTTGTGGCTGGTCGCGCCCGCGCGGCGACAGCCGCACATCGACACAGCCCCGCGCCCCTTTCGGGGCGCTGCAGGAGCTAGCGGATCACCATCACCTTCACGCCGATCGTCGCGAAGTTCCACATCGCGTAGCCGTCGGGGCGGGTTTCGCGGATGCCGCCTGTCCTGACCGCCGGATCGGGGGGTTCGATCATGCTGGTGCCGGTGACCGCGCTGAAGCCGATCGCCGAGCCGTCCTTCGTGGTGGTGAAGCGGACCACGTGTTCGATGGGGAGGCCGTCCGTGCCCGTGACCGCCTTGGAGCGGGACGTCACCCAGTAGGCGCCCACGGGCGGGTCGATCGTGCCCGGCTTCACCGTGAAGGTGCGCTCCACGCGCTCGCGCTCGTTGACGAGCCAGACCCGGTCGTCGTCCACCGAGTACACCACCCGTTCACCCGTTCCGGAGTTGTCCGGCAGGGCGCGGGGGTGGCGCTGGTCGCGGGGTGCCTTGGACGCCGGTGCTCCCGGGACGGGACTCGACGCGGGCCTGCCGCCGAGGCCGGGCGGTACGGTCGCCGAGGCCTGGTAGGCGAGGAGACCGACCGTCCCGACGGCCGCCGCGGTGAGGCCGGCGACGATTCCCGAGCTGGTCCCTGACACGTGCGCCACCTCTGACTCGCCGTATATGTCGTACTTCGTACAGACCGTAGCAGCCAGTGACCGTCCGCCCCTGGCGGCCGTGCTCGCGGCGTCGGAGCCGTAGGCTGTTCGCGTGCTCTTGCTCGCTCTGGATACCGCCACCCCCGCCGTCACCGTCGCGTTGCACGACGGTGAGGCCGTCATCGCCTCGTCGAGCCAGGTGGACGCGCGCCGGCACGGCGAGCTGCTGCTGCCGGCCGTCGACCGCGTTCTCGCCGAGGCCGGGGTCAAGCTGGACGCCGTCACCGGGATCGTCACAGGCGTCGGTCCCGGCCCCTACACCGGCCTGCGGGTCGGTCTGATGACCGCGGACACCTTCGGGCTCGCGCTGGGCGTGCCCGTGCACGGCCTGTGCACGCTCGACGGGCTCGCCTACGCGGCCGACGTCGAGGAGGGCCCGTTCGTCGTGGCGACCGACGCCCGCCGCAAGGAGGTCTACTGGGCGACGTACGCCGACTCGCGCACCCGGCTCACGGATCCGGCCGTCGACCGGCCCGCCGACATCGCCGAGCAGGTCGCCGGGATGCCCGCCGTCGGAGCCGGGGCGATGCTCTACCCCGGCACCTTCCCGGTCGTGCACGAACCCGAGCACGTCTCCGCGGCCGCCCTCGCCTCGCTCGCCGTCGAACGGCTGGCCGCCGGCGAGGAACTGCCCGCGCCCCGGCCGCTGTATCTGCGCCGGCCGGACGCCCAGGTCCCCAAGAACTACAAGGTGGTCACGCCCAAGTGACGGCACAGTTGCGCGAGATGCGCTGGTGGGACATCGACCAGGTCCTGGAGCTGGAGAAGAGCCTGTTCCCCGAGGACGCCTGGTCGCGGGGGATGTTCTGGTCCGAGCTGGCACACTCGAGGGGCCCGGAGGCGACCCGGCGGTACCTGGTCGCCCTGGCGGACGAGCGGGTCATCGGGTACGCGGGGCTGGCCGCCCAGGGCGAACTCGGGGACGTCCAGACCATCGCCGTCGCCCGCGACCACTGGGGCACCGGGCTCGGCGGACAGCTCCTGACCGAGCTGCTGCGGGCCGCGACCGCCTTCGAGTGCGCCGAGGTCATGCTGGAGTGCCGGGTCGACAACACCCGCGCGCAGAAGCTCTACGAGCGGTTCGGCTTCGAGGCCATCGGGTTCAGACGCGGCTACTACCAGCCGGGGAACGTGGACGCCCTGGTGATGCGCCTGATGACGAAACCGGGCGGCGGCCCCGCCGACGGCCCCACTTCCGGACAAGGAACCGAGATCAATGGCTGACGAACCCCTGGTTCTGGGGATCGAGACCTCCTGCGACGAGACCGGCGTCGGCATCGTCCGGGGCACCACCCTGCTCGCCGACGCCGTCGCCTCGTCCGTCGACGAGCACGCCCGCTTCGGCGGAGTGGTGCCCGAGGTGGCGTCCCGGGCGCACCTGGAGGCGATGGTCCCGACCATCGAGCGCGCGCTGAAGGACGCGGGCGTGAGCCCGAAGGACCTGGACGGCGTCGCGGTCACGGCCGGCCCCGGCCTGGCCGGCGCGCTGCTGGTGGGTGTCTCGGCGGCGAAGGCGTACGCGTACGCGCTCGGCAAGCCCCTGTACGGCGTGAACCACCTCGCCTCCCACATCTGCGTCGACCAGCTGGAACACGGTCCGCTGCCGGAGCCGACGATGGCCCTGCTGGTGTCCGGCGGGCACAGCTCCCTGCTGCTCTCCTCGGACATCACCTCCGACGTACGGCCGCTCGGCGCGACCATCGACGACGCGGCCGGCGAGGCCTTCGACAAGATCGCCCGCGTGCTGAACCTGGGCTTCCCCGGCGGTCCGGTCATCGACCGCTACGCGAGGGAGGGGGACCCGCGGGCCATCGCCTTCCCGCGCGGTCTCACCGGTCCGCGCGACCCGGCGTACGACTTCTCCTTCTCCGGCCTCAAGACGGCCGTGGCCCGCTGGATCGAGGCCAGGAGGGCGGCCGGCGAGGACGTCCCGGTCCGCGACGTGTCCGCCTCCTTCCAGGAGGCGGTCGTGGACGTCCTGACCCGCAAGGCCGTCCGGGCCTGCCGCGACGAGGGCGTCGACCACCTGATGATCGGCGGCGGGGTCGCCGCCAACTCGCGGCTGCGCGCCCTGGCCCAGGAGCGCTGCGAGGCCGCGGGCATCCGGCTCCGCGTCCCCCGCCCGAAGCTGTGCACGGACAACGGTGCGATGGTGGCCGCCCTCGGCGCCGAGATGGTCGCGCGCAACCGGGCCGCGTCGAGCTGGGACCTCTCGGCGGACAGCTCGCTGCCGGTGACCGACCCGCATGTCCCGGGCCACCACCACGACCATGTGCACGAGGTCAGCAAGGAGAACCTGTACACGTGACGGTCGCGTTGATGTGGGAGGCGCGGGCGGTGCCCGGCCGGGGCGCGGACCTGCTGACGTGGGCGCGAGGGCAGAGCCTTTCCGGGACCCCGCTGCGCCGGGAGACCTTCCGGGCACCGCAGGACCGGGTACTGGTGATCACCTGGTGGGAGGGGTCGTACGACGACTCCGACCGCCCCGAACTCGCCGACCCGCCCGGGGATCTGGTGACCCGCCCGGTGCACCGCTGGCGCTTCGAGTCGGCCGGGGTGGACATCCCCTAGGGCCTCGGCCACGTCTGGCGGATCTGGGCGTCGGTCATGGCGGACGTGCGGGCCGTCGGGGCCTGTTCGAGGCCGAAGCCGATGAGCAGGACCTCGGCGTAGCGGCGCCAGGCGTCGGCGGCGATGTCGTGGGTGCGGTCCACGACGGCGCCGACCATGTACAGGTAGGCGTACACGTCGGAGCTGGCGAAGTCCGCGCGGACCGCGCCCGCCGCCACGGCCCGTGCCACCAGGCCGTCCACATGGCCGCCGAGTTCGTCGCGCATCGCGGCGAGCGGCCCGGTGTCGAGGTCGGCGTGGGCGAGGATGACGTCCAGGGCCCGGTCCCCGGCCCGCCAGCGCGCCGTCTCCAGCAGGTACTGGCGCAGCGCCCGCCCGGGGTCGGTGTGCTCCTCGGCCGCCGCCGCGAGACCGAGGAACGTGGTGAACCGTTCGGTGAACAGGGCGTCGACCAGCGCCTGGAGGTCGGCGAAGCGCCGGTAGACGGTGCCGACGCCGACCCCCGCCTCGTGGGCGATCTCGTTGAGGGTGACGACGGCACCCCGGCGCGCGATCATGCGGTTGGCCGTGTCCATGATCAGCCGACGGTTTCGTTCCGCGTCCGCGCGCAGCGGGCGTTGCGTTTCCCGGGTCACACCGGGACATTCTCCAGTACGGCCGGGCGGGGCAGTCGTCCGGCCAGGAGCAGGGCGCCGGTCACGGTGCCCCACAGCAGCCAGGAGTAGACCCCGGCGCGTTCGAACACCCCGGCGGTGCTCGCCGAGACACTGACCAGGGTCTCGGCGAGCAGGCCCAGCACGCCGACCGTGACACTGAAGACGCGGTACGGCGTCGGGGCGCCGAGACCGCGCAGCGACCCCGCCATGATCACGACGGTGTTCGCGCACAGGATGCCGACGGCGGCCGCGACGACATGGACGACCAGGCTGTAGCCCGGCCCGTGCGTGGAGCCGTGGAAGAGCCCGACCAGGACGAACGCCACGCCGTGGGTGGCGGCGAGGGCGACGACGAAGCGCCGCGCACGGCCGCTGGCCAGCACGGACAGCAGGATCACGCCGGTCGCGAAGAGGATCCCCTGGAGCATGAACGAGGTGTTCATGAGCTGGTGCGAGGGGGAGCAGATCTCGCGGCCCTGGAACTTGGTGCCGCAGTCCGGCACGCCGAGGTCGCTGATGTAGTTGGTGGCGTAGCTGTAGGGCGGATCGTTCCAGGCCGCCGCGGTGACGGCTTCGGCGATCACCCATTGCAGGGCGTTCACCACCAAGACGACGGCGCCCAGCGACAGCCGACGGCTGCGTGACATGGGGACTCCTCACGTTTCGGACCATGCCGACACGCATCACCGTAACACTAAGCGGATAGGTCTATCCGTTTAGTGTCGTGGCGGTCCGTGAGGAGTGCCCTGCCGCATCTCAGGAAGCCGTCTGCCGAGCCCCTGCCCTCACACCACCTCCGTCTCGCAGCGCAGCACCCGGTCCGGCCCCACCCGCCTGACCGGACCCGTCAGTCGCAGCCGCACCACGCCCCGGACCTCCGTGCTCGAAGCGCCCACCCGCAGCTCCAGCGCACCCGGTTCCACCACCCGGGCCCCCTCCCGGTCGGTGAACGCCGACAGGTCGGTGTGGAAGCGGAACGTCAGCCGGCGGGACTCGCCCGGCGCCAGGTCCAGGCGCCGGTAGCCGACCAGGCGGACGTCCGGCCGGGTCACCGAGGCCACCGGATCGTGCAGGTAGAGCTGGACGACCTCCGCGCCGGCCCGCTCGCCGGTGTTGCGGACCGCCACGGTCACGTCGTACGAGCCGTCCGTGCCGATCCCGGCCGTGCCCTGCGACACCAGGTCCCACGCGAACGTCGTGTACGAGCGGCCGTGCCCGAACGGGTACAGCGGGGTCGGGTCCAGGTTGCTGAGCTCGCCCGCCAGGCCGAGCGGGGGCTGGAGGTAGGTCCAGGGCTGGCCGCCGGGCACCCGCGGGACGCTCACCGGCAGCCGCCCCGACGGGTTGACGCGGCCCGACAGCACGCCCGCCACCGCCGGGCCGCCCTCCTCCCCGGGGAAGAAGGCCTGCACCACCGCGCCGAGCCGGCCCTGCCAGCGGCCCAGCGCGTAGGGGCGCCCGGTGAGCAGGACCAGGACCACCGGGACGCCCGTCGAGAGCAGCGCGTCCAGCAGGTCGGCCTGGACACCGGGCAGCGACAGGTCGGCGACGTCGCAGCCCTCGCCGGAGGTGCCCCGCCCGAACAGGCCCGCCCGGTCGCCGAGCACCGCCACGCACACGTCCGCCTCCGCCGCCCGCGCCACCGCCTCCTCGAAGCCGGCGGTGTCCGGGTCGGAGACGTCACAACCCTCGGCGAACGTCACCTTCGCGTCCGGGAGTTCGGCCCGCAGCGACTCCAGGACGGTGGGGATGGCGATGCCCAGGTCGACCTCCGGGTGGTGGGTCAGGACATGGGACGGGAAGGAGTAGCAGCCGAGCATGGCCAGGGCGTCGGCCGCGCGCGGGCCGACCACCGCGATGCGGGTGTCGGGGGCCAGCGGCAGGACGCCGTCCGGGTTGTCCAGCAGGACCACCGACTCCTCCGCCAGCCGGCGGGCCAGGTCGCGGTTGGCCGCCGAGTCGAGGTCGACCGAGGCCGGGGGCTCCGGATCCCAGTCCGCGTCCAGCAGCCCCAGTTCGCACTTCTGGAGCAGCACCCGGCGGACCGCCCGGTCCACCAGAGACTCGGGGATCGTGCCCTCCCGCACCGCCGTCACCAGCGGGCGGCCGTAGCACTTCAGGGTCGGCAGTTCGACGTCGATGCCCGCCGCCAGCGCGAGACGGGCCGCCTCCGCCTCTGTGCCGGCCACCCGGTGGAGGGTCTGGAGGAAACCGATGCCGAAGTAGTCGGCGACGACGGTTCCGGTGAAGTCCCAGTCACCGCGGAGCAGTTCGGTCAGCAGGCGGGGGTCCGCCGACGCCGGGACGCCGTCCGTCTCGTTGTACGCCGCCATCACCGAGCGGGCCCCGCCCTCGCGCAGCGCCATCTCGAACGGGGGGAGGGTGACGTCCGCGAACTCCCGTGTCCCCGCCCGGACCGGGGCCAGATTGCGGGCGCCGGCCGAGGAGGCGTACCCCGCGAAGTGCTTCAGCGTGGCGATGATCCCGGCCGACTCCAGGCCCCGGACGTAGGCCGTGCCGATCGTGCCCACCAGATACGGGTCCTCGCCGATCGTCTCCTCGACCCGACCCCAGCGCGGGTCGCGGACCACGTCCAGGACGGGGGCCAGACCCTGGTGGACGCCGACCGAGCGCAGATCCGCGCCGATGCTCCGGCCCACTTCCTCGACCAGCGGTGGGTCGAAGGCGGCGCCCCAGGCCAGCGGGACCGGATAGGCCGTCGCCTGCCAGGCCGTGAAGCCGGCCAGGCACTCCTCGTGCGCGATCGCCGGGATGCCGAAGCGGCCGGCGGCGGTGATCCGGCGCTGGGCGCGGGCCAGTGCGCGCGCGCCCAGCGCCGGATCCACGGGGGCGGTGCCGAAGGAGCGGGTCAGCTGGCCGAGGCCCAGGGTGACCAGCTCGTCCCAGTCGTAATCGGCGGTCATCTCGCGTTGCAGCGGGGCGACCCCGTCGCCGTCGGTGGCGGCGCCCACCCACACGCCGTAGAGCTGGGCGGTCTTCTCCTCCAGGGTCATCCGGGGGAGCAGGTCGTCGACGCGGGCCGGGGCGGGCAGTGCGGGGTCTCGCCAAGGAGCGGTGGTCATGAAACTCCCGTCACGAATGTTTCGTACAACACACCGAATGTTCCGGGAACCTATGGCGTACACAGGTCTTCGTCAAGGGGGAGCGCAGGGATACGATCGCGGGCATGACGCCTCCGAAGCCCGCAGAAACGCAGACGGCGACGCTCGCCGAAATCGCCCGTGAGGCCGGTGTGTCCGCTCCGACTGTTTCGAAGGTCCTGAACGGGCGCGCGGATGTCGCGCCGGCGACCCGCACCCGGGTCGAGGACCTGCTGCGCGCCTACGGCTACCGGCGCCGGCGCGCCGAGGCCTCCCGCTCGCCTCTGATCGACCTGGTCTTCCACGAGCTGGAGAGCGCGTGGGCGATGGAGGTCATCCGGGGGGTGGAGAACGTGGCCCGGGACGCCGGGCTGAGTGTCGTACTGAGTGAGAGCGCCGGGCGGCTGACCCCTGGGCGGACCTGGGCGGACCAGGTGGCGGCGCGGCGGCCGCACGGGGTGGTGCTGGTGCTCTCGGGGCTGGACGAGTCGCAGCGGGCGCTGCTGCTGAGCCGGTCGATCCCGTTCGTGGTGATGGACCCGGCGGGGGACCCGGGGCCCGACGTCCCCTCGATCGGGGCGACGAACTGGCAGGGGGGCCTGGCCGCCACCCGGCACCTGGTCGAGCTGGGACACCGGCGCATCGGGGCGATCAGCGGACCCTCCCGGATGATGTGCAGCCGGGCCCGGGTGGACGGCTACCGGGCCGCGCTGGAGACCGCCGAGCTCCCCGTCGACCAGGGGCTGGTCAAGGCCGGCGACTTCCACCACGACGCCGGCTACCGGCTCGGCCTGGAGCTGCTGCGCATGCCCGACCGGCCCACCGCCGTCTTCACCGGCAACGACCTCCAGGCGCTCGGGCTGTACGAGGCCGCGCGCGAGCTGGGGCTGCGGATCCCGGAGGACGTGAGCATCGTCGGCTTCGACGATCTGCCGGTGGCCCGCTGGGTGGGGCCGCCGCTGACGACCGTACGGCAGCCGCTCACCGAGATGGCCGAGGCGGCGGCCCGGCTGGTGCTGGAGATGGGGCGAGCGGAGGAGGCCACCACCGCGACCCGGGTGGAGCTGGCGACCAGCCTGGTGGTGCGGTCGAGCACGGCGGCGCCCGCGACCGGGTGAGACCGGCTTGGCCGGAAGTTGACGTATTGACGGGTGGTGCGGGCGTCTCCACACTCCACCGAAGCCAATCGGTTGTACGACCGAAAGTTTCGGAGGCACCCGCCATGAGATCTCTGAGAACAGGCTTGTCCGCCCGCTTGTCCCCCTGTTCGTCCCCCCGCTTGTTCCCCCGCTTGTTCCCCCGCTTATCCACCGGCTTGTCCCTGGCGGCACTTGTCACCGGCGCCGCGCTGCTGTTCACGGCGCCCGCGGCGCACGCCGCCGACACCCCGCTGCGCGACCTCGCCGCCGCCAAGGGCAAGGTCATCGGCACCGCGGTCACCGGCTCCAAGCTCACCGGGACGTACGGCGACGTCGCCGGCGCCCAGTTCAGCTCGCTGACCCCGGGCAACGCCATGAAGTGGGGGTCGGTCGAGCCCACCCAGGGCACCTTCAACTGGAGTGAGGCCGACCAGATCGTCGCCTTCGCCCAGGCCCACAACCAGCAGGTACGCGGCCACACCCTGGTCTGGCACAGCCAGAACCCCAGCTGGCTGACGAACGGCACCTGGACGTCCGCCCAGCTGAGCAGCCTGCTGCAGAACCACATCAGCACCGAGGTCGGCCGCTACAAGGGCAGGATCGCCGCCTGGGACGTCGTCAACGAGCCCTTCAACGAGGACGGCACCTACCGCTCCACCCTCTGGTACGACGGCCTCGGCGCCGACTACATCGCCAACGCGCTGACCTGGGCACACGCGGCCGACCCCGCGGCCAAGCTGTACATCAACGACTACAACGTCGAGGGCGTCGACGCGAAGTCCACGGCCCTGTACAACCTGGTCAGGTCCCTGAAGGCGGCGGGCGTCCCGATCGACGGGGTCGGCCTCCAGGCCCACCTGATCCTCGGGCAGGTGCCCGCCACCCTCCAGCAGAACATCCAGCGCTTCGCCGACCTCGGTGTCGACGTGGCGATCACCGAGCTGGACATCCGGATGGCGCTGCCCTCCGACAGCACCAAGCTCGCCCAGCAGAAGGCCGACTTCAAGTCGGTGGTGGCCGCGTGCGTGGCCGTGAGCCGGTGCGTCAACGTCACCGTGTGGGGCTTCACCGACTCCGACTCCTGGGTGGACAGCACCTTCCCGGGGTACGGGGCGGCGACGCCGTACGACGCGAACTACGCGCCGAAACCGGCGTACTACGGGATCGCGGAGGCGCTCGGCGGGACCACGACCACACCGCCGCCGACCGGTGCCTGCTCGGCCGCCTACAGCGTGGGCAGCCAGTGGAACACCGGGTTCACCGGGCAGGTGACCATCTCCTGCTCGGGTGCCTCCCTCTCGTCCTGGAAGGTGAACTGGACGTACGGTGCCGGGCAGCAGATCACCCAGGCCTGGAACGCCGTCTGCACCCAGTCGGGCGCGGCCGTCTCCTGCGCGAACGCGTCCTACAACGGCACGGTGGCGGACGGGGGTTCGGTGACCTTCGGGTTCAACGCGTCCTGGAGCGGCAGCAATCCGGTGCCGTCCGTGACCCTGGGCTGAACCCGGCCTGAGAAGGGTGAGATTTTCCGAAGAAAACGCTCTTGCGGCACTCGCGCTAACAGTCCCCTAATAATTCGGACTTATGTTCCTGTCTCGTGACGGGACACGAGGAGCAAGGCGACGCGGTCAGACGGGTGGGCCGGCGGTCGAGAGGGCTGAAGATCGTCGGCCTCACCCTGGCGGGGGTCATGACGCTGGGCGTCGCGGGCGCGGGGTGGGTCTACTGGCACCTCAACCACAACATCAAGAGCGTCGACATCAACAGCGCGCTCGGGGACGACCGTCCGGCGAAGGCGGTGACCACCCCGACGGCCACCGCGTCCGCGTCGGCGTCCCCGCTGCCCACCGGTTCCGTCAACATCCTGGTGCTGGGCTCGGACTCGCGCACCGGCAAGGAGAACCAGGCGCTCGGCGGCGGCGACAGCTCGGGCGCCCGCTCCGACACCGCGATGGTCGTCCATGTCGACGCCGGCCGGACGTCGGCCACCGTCGTCAGCATCCCCCGCGACACCCTGGTCACCCGCCCCTCCTGCCCGCTCTCCTCCGGCGGCTCGACGTCCGTCGCCTACGGGGCGATGTTCAACAGCGCCTACTCGGTGGGCGGGGCGGTGTGCGCGGTGAAGACGGTCGAGTCGATCACCGGCGTCCGCATGGACCACTACCTGGAGATCGACTTCTCGGGCTTCGCCAAGCTGGTGGACGCGCTCGGCGGGGTGACCGTGACCACCGACCAGGACATCGACGACGACGACAGCCATCTGCACCTGAAGAAGGGCACCCACCACCTCGACGGCACCACGGCCCTGGCGCTCGCCCGCACCCGGCACGGCATAGGCGACGGCAGCGACCTCGGCCGGATAGGCCTCCAGCAGAGACTGGTCAAGGCCCTGCTGGACCAGATGGCCTCCGTCAGCCTCCTGAGCAACCCGGCCAAGCTCTACGAGGTCGCCGACGCGGTCACCTCCAGCCTCACCACTGACACGGGCCTGGACTCGCTCAGCGAGCTGATGCGCCTCGGCCAGAGCCTCAAGGGCCTCACCTCGGACCATCTGAAGACAGTGATGATGCCGGTGGTGACGGCCCCGTCCGACCCCAACCGGGTGATCGCGAACGAACCCGAGGCGAGCGACCTGTGGAAGTCGCTGCGCTAGGGCGGTCCTGGGCTCGTTCGGCCGGTGCGGAAAAAACTTCGGGAAATTCCGGTGAGCGTGTCGATCCGGGTCCGGTGCGTTCGACGCAAGGGTGAGATGCGGGGAGAGGCCCCGTACCGCACCGGAATCCCAGGAGTCACCATGCCCCGTTACCTGTCGCTCGTGAAGATCGACGAGTCCGCCGCCCCCGCCGAAGGTCCCAGCCAGGAGCTGATGCAGCGGATGGGCGAGCTGATCGAGGAGATCACCAAGGCCGGCGTGATGCTGGACACCGCGGGGCTCACGCCGACCGCCCAGGGCACCCGGGTGCACTGGGAGGGCGGGAAGATCTCCGTCACCGACGGGCCGTTCACCGAGTCCAAGGAGGTCGTCGGCGGTTACGCGATCATGCAGTGCAAGGACATGGCCGAGGCCCTGGAGTGGACCAAGCGGTTCCTCAAGGTGCACGAGGAGTTCTGGACGGTGACCTGCGAGGTGCGGGAGATCGCGGAGGGCTGACCCTCCTGGCGTACCGCCGTCCGGGGGTGTCGAATGGGGGGCTGTGAGCACACAGCCCTCCGTCGACGCCGATGCCCGGCACACCATCGAGACCGTCTTCCGCCTGGAGTCGCCCCGCGTGATCGCCGGCGTCGCCCGGGTCGTCCGGGACGTCGGCATCGCGGAGGAACTGGCCCAGGACGCCCTCGTCGCCGCCCTGGAGCAGTGGCCCCGGGACGGGGTGCCCGACAACCCGGGCGCCTGGCTCATGGCCACCGCCCGCCACCGCGCCGTCGACCTGGTCCGGCGCCGGGAGAACTACACCCGCAAGCTCCGGGAGATCGGCCGGAGCCTCGCGGACGTGCCCCCGCCGGAGGAGCCCGCCGACCCCGACGACATCGACGACGACCTGCTCCGCCTGGTCTTCACCGCCTGCCACCCGGTGCTGTCGCCGCAGGCCCGCACCGCCCTCACCCTGCGCCTCCTCGGCGGTCTGAGCACGGCCGAGATCGCCCGCGCCTTCCTCGTCCCCGAGCCGACGATCGCCCAGCGCATCGTCCGTGCCAAGCGCACCCTCGCCACCAGGAACATCGCCTTCGAGGTGCCCTACGGCCCCGACCGGGCGGCCCGGCTCGGCTCCGTGCTCGACGTCATCTACCTGATCCACAACGAGGGGTACGCGGCCACGGCGGGCGACGACTGGCTGCGCCCCTCGCTGTGCGAGGACGCGCTGCGGCTGGCCCGCGTGCTGTCCTCGCTGATGCCGAAGGAGCCGGAGGTGCACGCCCTCACCTCGCTCCTCGAGTTCCAGTCCGCCCGCACGGCCGCCCGCACCGGCCCGGACGGCGAGCCGGTCCTGCTCCGGGACCAGAACCGCCGCCGCTGGAACCGCATGCTCATCGCCCGCGGCATCAGGGCGCTCGCCCGCGCGGACGCCACGGCGACGGGCGCCCCGGGGCCGTACGCCCTGCAGGCGGCCATCGCGGCCTGCCACGCGCACGCGTACACCTACGAGGAGACCGACTGGAGGTCCATCGCCACCCTGTACGGCCTGCTGGCGGCCCGGTCCCGGTCCCCGGTCGTCGAGCTGAACCGGGCGGTGGCCGTGTCGATGGCGGACGGCCCCGCGGCGGCCCTGGCGATCGTGGACCCGCTGACGGCCGAACCGGCCCTGCGCGACTACCACTTGCTGCCCAGCGTGCGGGGTGACCTGCTGGCCCGTCTGGGGCGTACGGCGGAGGCCCGCGCGGAGTTCGAACGGGCGGCGGGGCTGACCCGCAACGAGCGGGAGCGGGAGCTGCTGCTGGCCAGGGCGCGGGAGTGCGCTTCGTAACCTGGAGGCAGACAGCTGTTCACTCGCAACTCCGTTCCCATGGCAATTAGTTGGCCACTACAGTGACCCGGCCCCTGTGCAGGGGCTGTGCAGACCATGGGGGGTCGACAACTTGAGAATGTTCACGCGCCGCCGTGCGGCGGCGCTCGCGACCGCGGCGGTACTCGCCGCGATGGGCACCCTGGCCACCGCGCCGGGCGCCGTCGCCGACGACGCCGGCAGCTGGCCCGACACCGAGGGCAGGATCCTCGTCGACGGGGGCATGCTGATCGACCCGGCGACGGGCAGAGCCACGCAGATTCCGGGCGTCGGAGGCGACTACGCCGCCTGGGCGCCGGACGGCAGCAGGCTGGTCACCAGCGCGGGCCAGATCTCCAGCTACCGCCCCAGCGGCTCCACCAAGATCACCCTGCCGTGGGCGGACGGCGTGCGCTCCAGCGCCGTCTACGAGGACCTAGCCTACGGCTGGAGCGGCCGGTACGTCGTCTTCTCCACCGCGGGCCAGCTCGTCTACGGTCCCTCGGACGGGTCGTGGGCCCCCGAGCCGCTGCTCAGCAGCGCTCTGGAGCCGTCCACCGTCTGCGACACCCACCCGACGGTGAACCCGGCGTCGGGTCTGGTCGCCTTCCAGCGCAACGTCGACTACGGCTGCTACGACAACGCCGGCGTCTACGTCTACGACTCGGACGCGAAGACGGTCAAGCGCGTCCTGACCGACGCCGAGCAGCCCGACTGGTCGCCCGACGGCACCGAGCTGGCCTTCGTCCGCAAGGACACGGACGGCAATTACCAGGTGTTCACCGCGAACGCGGACGGCACCGGCGTCAAGCAGCTGACCACGGGCCCGCGCTCGTACGCCAACCCGTCCTGGTCGCCGACCGGCACCCGGATCGTCCTCGACGCGCACACCTCGCCCAACAGCGACGACGTGCACACCGTCGAGTACGTGGACCTTGCCACCGGCGCGCTGACCAAGGTCGCGGACACCGCCGGGAAGAACTTCAGCGACAACCCCAGCTGGCAGCCGGTCCGCAAGAACACCACCGCCCGGGTCTGGGGCGCCGACCCGAACGCCACCGACATCGCCTCCTCGCGCTGGAGCTGGAACACCGTCGGCCAGAGCGAGCCGGGCCTGCTGGACGCCAAGGCCGCCGTGCTGCTCGGCCAGGACGACTCGGCCGACGCGCCCGTCGCGACCGCGCTCGCCGGCAAGCGGCAGGGCCCGGTGCTGACGACCGTGAGGACCGGGCTGTCGACGGCGGTGAAGAACGAGCTGAAGCGCACCCTGAAGAAGGGCGCGAACGTCTGGATGGTCGGCGGGACCTCGGTCCTCACCACCAACGTCTCCACGCAGCTGAAGTCCCTCGGCTACGTCCCGAAGCGGGTCTCGGGCACCGACCGCTACGACACCTCGGTCAAGGCCGCGAAGACGGTCACGACCAGCCCCACGTACGTCTTCCTGGCCGGCGGGACCGACTACCAGGCGGCGCTCCCGGCGGCAGCCGCGGCCGCCGCCGAGGGCACCGGCAGCACCGGCAGTGTGGTCCTGACCAGCGGCAAGTCGCTGACGTCGGCGGTGAAGTCGTACCTCAACAGCCTCAACCCGGCCAAGACCATGGTCATCACGGTCGGGTCGGACGCGAAGTACGCGCTGACCCACGCGTCGTTCTCCAGGTGGCCGTCGACGTACTACTACTACCCGATCACGGGGACCACCAGCGAGGCGCTGTCGGTGGCCGTCGCCAAGTTCTGGTGGACCACCCCCGGCCAGGTCGCCCTTGCCTACGCCGGCTCCTGGCGGGACGGGGTCTCCGCGGGCTCGGCGATGAACGTCTACGGGCCCGTGCTGTGGACCTCCCGGCCCGCCCTGTCCGACGAGGTCAAGAGCTATCTGCTGCGCGAGTCCGCCGGTACCCAGTCCGTGATCGCCTTCGGCGACACCGGCTCGGTCACGCTGGGCGCGCTGAACACGGCCGGCTCGTCGATCAGTGCGAGCGGCAACGACTTCGTGTACCGGCCGTACTTCAACGGCGTCACCTCGGCCGCGCGCACGTTCGCGCAGCGCACGGACGCCAACGAGCCCGCGTCGGCCGTCACCAAGTCCGGCCGGGCGACCGACCGGGACCTGACGTCCCTCAGGACGGCACAGCACCAGTAGCCGGCCGCGCGGGGGCGCCGACGAGCATGGTCGGCGCCCCCGCCACCCGGGTCAGGAACACGGTCGCCGCGTTCGGCCCCTGCGGCTTGACCTTCCGGCGCAGCTCCTCCGGCTCCACGGCCGAGCCGCGCTTCTTCACGGTCAGCGTGCCGACCTCGCGCTCCCGCAGCAGCGCCTTCAGCTTCTTCACGTTGAAGGGGAGCCGGTCGGTGATCGCGTACGGCGTCGCCCAGTCGGTGGCGCGCAGTTCGTCGGCCGTGATGTACGCGATCGTCGGGTCGACGAGACCGCCGTCCAGCTCCTCGGCCACCTCGGCGACCAGATGGGCGCGGATGACGGCGCCGTCGGGCTCGTACAGGTACCGCCCCACGGGACGGACCCGGGGATCGGGCAGGCCCCGGCCGAGCAGGGTGCGCGGGCCGGGGAGGAGGGTGGCGCGGACCGCCCCGGGCGCCGTTCCGAACCACAGCACCGCCTCCTTCACGTCGCCCGCGTCCGAGATCCACTCCGCCTCGGCGTCCGCCGGGACGGCCTCGTGCGGGACGCCGGGCGCGATCTTCAGCGCGGCGGTGCGCGAGGCCGTGCGGGCCGCCTCGATCGCCCAGGACAGGGGCGGTGAGTAGG
The DNA here is from genome assembly GCF_040651615.1 of Streptomyces sp. NPDC048417. Classification (NCBI taxonomy): domain Bacteria; kingdom Bacillati; phylum Actinomycetota; class Actinomycetes; order Kitasatosporales; family Streptomycetaceae; genus Streptomyces; species Streptomyces sp. NPDC048417. Next base: position 80,304 of record NZ_JBEZKI010000005.1, read on the forward strand.
CCTCCGGGTCGAAGATGCGGCCGCGGCCGCCGCGCCGGGCCGGGTCGACGAACACGGCGTCGTAGCCGGCCGTGTCCACCTCCGTGACGTCCGCCTCCCGGACCTCGATCAGAGCGGCGAGTCCCAGCGCGTCGGCGTTCGCCCGCGCCGCGGCCGCCGTGACCGGGTCCCGGTCCACGGCGAGCACCCGGATCCCCGCCCGCGCGAGCGCGATCGCGTCGCCCCCGATCCCGCAGCACAGGTCGGCGACCGAGGTCACCCCGAGCGCCTTCAGCCGCTGGGCCCGGTACGAGGCGACGCTCGCCCGTGTCGACTGCTCGACCCCGTTCGGCGTGAAGAACATGCGGTCCGCGTCCGCCTCCCCGAACTTCACCGCCGCCCGCTGCCGCAGCCGGGCCTGGGCGAGCGCCGCCGACACCAGCTCGGCGGGGTGCTCGCGGCGCAGCCGGGTGGCCACGGCTAGCTCGTCGGCGGGCGCGGTGCCGCGCACCTCGGCGAGGAGGGCGCGGCCCTCGGGGGAGAGGAGGGGGGCGAGGAGGTCGTTCACCGGGTCATTGTCGGCCAGTCGGTGGATGGTTCGCCTCCGGCGGCGGTGTCGGCGCCGGTTCCGGGGGAGGTCCTGGAAGGATCCGACGCCATGCGAGTAGTCGTACAAAATGACAAAAAAGGGTTGAAGGCGGGTATGGCGGGCCTGCTGGCCGCGGCCGCCCTGATGTCCGGCTGCGCGGGGCCGGACACCGGCTCCACCGCCCGTCCCGCCGCCGGCCAGCAGCCGCACCGGGCCGCGCCCGCCCCCGACTCCCACGCCGCCCTGGTCGCCGCCGCCAGGCGCTGGGGCCTGGACGCGGTCCCCCTGCGGCCCCCGGCCCCGCCGAAGGTGAAGCCGCGCATCACCGCGCGCGACGGCTTCGAGGTGGACGGGCAGGAGGAGGACGACCTGCCCCCGGTCTTCACCACGGTCCCGACCAGGCAGAAGGTCGTCTTCCTCACCATCGACGACGGCTGGAACAAGGACCCGCGGTTCCTCCGCATGATGAACGACCTGCGGATCCCCTACACCGCGTTCCTCAGCAACTACCTGGTCAAGGACGACTACGGCTACTTCCGCACGATGCAGGCCGAGGGCCACACCCTCAACAACCACACCCTGACCCACCCCTATCTGCCGGGCCTGTCCTACCAGGAGCAGAAGGACGAGATCTGCGGCATGCAGGCGATCATGAAGAAGCAGTTCGGCAAGGCGCCGACGGTCTTCCGGCCGCCCTACGGCAACTACAACGGCGACACCCTGCGCGCCGCCAAGACCTGCGGCATCAAGTACGCGCCGATCTGGGACGAGGAGGTGTTCGTCGACCACTGGGAGTACCGCGAGTGGGACCGCGGCCTGCACCCCGGTGACATCGTGCTCACGCACTTCCGGGGCAAGGACGACTGGGACGGCACGATGATCGACGACATGCGCCGCTTTCTGAACAAGGTCACCCGCGAGGGCTATGCGGTGGCGCGCCTGGAGGACTACCTGTGAGCCGGCCGAGGGCGACGGCCGCGCTGCTGACCGCCGCCCTCCTCCTGGCGGGCTGCGCACAGTCCGTCGACCCGATCGAACGGCTGGGCAAGAAGGCGGCCGACCGGGTACGGCCGCACGGCCCGGCCGGCGAACAGCCGTACCGCCACTGGGGCCTGGCCGCCCCCCTGCTCCCGGCGCCCCACCCCCCGCTCCACCCGCTCGCCCTCCACACGAGCCTCCCGCCGGTCGTCGACCACATCCCCACCACCGACAAGGTCGTCTTCCTCACCTACGACGACGGCGCCGAGAAGGACCCCCGGTTCGTGGACATGGTCCGTGAACTGCGGCTCCCGGTCAGCATGTTCCTCACGGACAGCGTGGTCGGCCCCGGCTACGGCCACTTCGCCCGCCTCCAGGAGGTCGGCGCGAGCGTCCAGAACCACACCCTCGACCACCCGGCCATGCCGGGCCTGCCCTACGCCGGCCAGCGCGCCGAGATCTGCGGTCAGCAGGAGAAACTCAGGTCCCGCTTCGGCATCCGCCCCCGCCTCTTCCGCCCGCCCTACGGCACGTACGACCGCACCACCCTGCGCGCGGCGGCCGACTGCGGGGTGACGGCGGTGGTCCTGTGGCGCGCGGCGATGACGGCCGAGGGCATCGCGTACCGCCGCGGTGAGAAGCGGCTGCGCCCCGGCGACATCGTCCTGGTCGGCCCGGACGAGGCCACGGGCCTGACGCTGCGCGAACGCACGACCCGCCTGCTCCGCCGGGTCCAGGAGAACGGCCTGACGGTGGGGCGGCTCGAGGATTACCTGTAGGACCGGCCGGCGCCGCTTCCCCTCCCGTACGGCGTCCGCGTCCCCGGCCCGTCCGGCGTCCGCGTCCCCGGCCCGTCCGGCGTTCGAGTTCCCATCCCGTGCGGCGTTCGAGTTCCCGGCCCGTGCGGCGTTCGGGTGCGAGGCCGAAGCCGAGAGCGGGGGTCCGGGGCGGCGGCCCCAGGGACGGTCACCATGGCCCCGGTCACCGTTTTTTTCGACGCCGCGCCGCAGGCAATTGGCACTCCGCTTGACCGAGTGCTAATCGCGGTCATAGTCTCGGCTCTGGCACTCGGCAGATGAGAGTGCCAACAACGCGACGGGCAGGTCCGGCACCCGCGACGACGGATCCACCTGGTCGCCACCTCAGACAGTTAACCCCGTGAGATCTCCGAAGGGGGAGGTCGGATCGTGACGACCACCAGCTCCAAGGTTGCCATCAAGCCGCTCGAGGACCGCATTGTGGTCCAGCCGCTCGACGCCGAGCAGACCACCGCCTCTGGCCTGGTCATCCCGGACACCGCGAAGGAGAAGCCCCAGGAGGGCGCCGTCCTCGCCGTGGGCCCGGGCCGCTTCGAGAACGGCGAGCGCCTGCCGCTCGACGTCAAGGTCGGCGACATCGTGCTGTACAGCAAGTACGGCGGCACCGAGGTGAAGTACAACGGCGACGAGTACCTCGTCCTCTCGGCTCGCGACGTGCTCGCGATCATCGAGAAGTAGTTCACCCGAAGCACATTCTGCTTTGAGCTGCGCCCCTGGCCCCCGCGACCTTATGAAGCCGGGCGTCGGGGGCGCGGTTCGTTTCACCCACGTTTTCCGAGAGGGCTGAACCGCTCCCATGGCGAAGATCCTGAAGTTCGACGAGGACGCCCGTCGCGCCCTCGAGCGCGGCGTCAACAAGCTTGCCGACACGGTCAAGGTGACGATCGGCCCCAAGGGCCGCAACGTCGTCATCGACAAGAAGTTCGGCGCCCCCACCATCACCAACGACGGTGTCACGATCGCCCGCGAGGTCGAGCTCGACGACCCGTACGAGAACCTCGGCGCCCAGCTGGTGAAGGAGGTGGCGACCAAGACCAACGACATCGCGGGTGACGGTACGACCACCGCCACCGTGCTGGCCCAGGCGCTGGTCCGCGAAGGCCTCAAGAACGTCGCCGCGGGTGCCTCCCCGGCCGCCCTGAAGAAGGGCATCGACGCCGCCGTCGCCGCTGTCTCCGAGGAGCTGCTCTCCTCCGCCCGTCCGATCGACGACAAGGCCGACATCGCCGCCGTCGCCGCGCTGTCCGCCCAGGACCAGCAGGTCGGCGAGCTCATCGCCGAGGCGATGGACAAGGTCGGCAAGGACGGTGTCATCACCGTCGAGGAGTCCAACACCTTCGGTCTGGAGCTGGACTTCACCGAGGGCATGGCCTTCGACAAGGGCTACCTGTCGCCGTACTTCGTGACGGACCAGGAGCGCATGGAGGCCGTCCTGGAGGACCCCTACATCCTCATCAACCAGGGCAAGGTCTCCTCCATCGCGGACCTGCTCCCGCTGCTCGAGAAGATCATCCAGGGCAACGCCTCCCGCCCGCTGCTGATCATCGCCGAGGACGTCGAGGGCGAGGCGCTCTCCACCCTCGTCGTCAACAAGATCCGCGGCACCTTCAACGCGGTCGCGGTCAAGGCCCCCGGCTTCGGCGACCGTCGCAAGGCGATGCTGGAGGACCTGGCGATCCTCACCGGCGCCACGGTCATCTCCGAGGAGGTCGGCCTCAAGCTCGACCAGGTCGGCCTGGACGTGCTGGGCTCCGCCCGCCGTGTCACGGTCACCAAGGACGACACCACGGTCGTCGACGGCGCCGGTGACTCCGGTGCCGTCACCGGCCGCGTCGCCCAGATCAAGGCCGAGATCGAGAACACGGACTCCGACTGGGACCGCGAGAAGCTCCAGGAGCGCCTCGCGAAGCTGGCCGGCGGCGTGTGCGTGATCAAGGTCGGCGCCGCCACCGAGGTGGAGCTGAAGGAGAAGAAGCACCGTCTGGAGGACGCCATCTCCGCGACCCGCGCCGCGGTCGAGGAGGGCATCGTCTCCGGTGGTGGCTCCGCGCTCGTCCACGCCGCGAAGGTGCTGGAGGGCGGCCTGGGCAAGACCGGCGACGAGGCCACCGGTGTCGCCGTGGTCCGCCGCGCGGTCGTCGAGCCGCTGCGCTGGATCGCCGAGAACGCCGGCCTGGAGGGCTACGTCATCACCTCCAAGGTCGCCGAGCTGGAGAAGGGCCAGGGCTTCAACGCCGCCACCGGCGAGTACGGCGACCTGGTCAAGGCCGGCGTCATCGACCCGGTCAAGGTCACCCGCTCCGCCCTGGAGAACGCCGCCTCCATCGCCTCCCTCCTCCTGACGACCGAGACCCTGGTCGTCGAGAAGAAGGAAGAGGAGGAGCCGGCGGCCGGCGGTCACTCCCACGGCCACTCCCACTGAGGCAACGCCCCAGTAGCCGAAGAAGCCCCCGTCCCCGGTCGTCCGCCGGGAACGGGGGCTTCGCCCCTCGCGGGTACTTCCTACTGTCGTACCACTTCGCCGGTCGTACTACTGCGCGGCCGCTGTCGCTTCAGTTCTCCAGCACGTCCAGCGCCCCGAGGCGGTCCATCAGGCCGAGCCGGTCGTATTGCAACCAGCCCTCGGCCATCTTCCCGTCGGCGTCGAAGCGGTGGATCGTCGTCCCGGCCATGGTGACCTGCCGGCCGGTGTTCGGCACCCCCATGAACGCCGCCTTCTGCACACCCGTCCAGAGCCACCTGGTGCACACCCGGTCGCCCTGGGCGATCTGGTCCTCGACGAGGAACGAGAAGTCGAAGGCCTCCCGCCACATCTCCAGCTTGCGCCGCATCGCGTCCATGCCGATGGTGTCCTGGCCCTCGACCGGCTCGTGGTCGTGGTAGTCCTCGGTGATCAGGCCGTCCAGCGGAACCAACGGGCCGGGCGCCGCGATCGTCTCGAAGAACCGCCGCGCGGTGTCGGCGTACCACCGCTCATCGCGGACCACGTCCAGATCCGTGAACGTCGGCATCCCGTCGCAGAGCGCCAGGATCTCGTTGAGGACCTGGTCGGACTCCGGCCGGTTCGAGTTCCGCATCGCCTCCTCGTACGACGGGAACTCCACGATCTCGACGACGTGCGACGCGTCGGAGCGGTCCTTGCCGACCACCGCGTGCGTCGCCGTCCGCTTCCCCTTGGCCTGTGTGACCCACCTGTCCATCAGCCGGTCCATCTCGGCCGGCCGGCTGGTCCTGCACTCGATGAGCTGTACGAACGTCATGCCGCCGCCTCCGGCCCCCCTGGGTCCGGTACCGTCACGCCAATTTTCCCACCGGGGGAAGCGGCACCGCAGCCGTCACTGCGGCCCGTACTTGCGTCCCGTCTTCGAGGTGATCCCGCCCAGCAGCCCGCGCGGGGCCACCTTCGCCAGGCCGGTCAGCACCTTGTACCGCGGGTCCGGGATCGACAGCGTCTTGCCGCGCGCGAGGTCGGCGAGCGCCGCCTCGACCAGCTTGTCGGCGTCCAGCCACATCCAGTCCGGGATGTTGTCCGTGCCCATCCCGGCCCGCTGATGGAACTCGGTGCGCACGAAACCGGGCGCCAGCGCCATCAGACGGACGCCGGTCCCCGCCAGATCGCGCGCCGCGCCCTGGGTGAACTGCACGACCCACGCCTTCGACGCGCCGTAGGTGCCCCGGGGCACGAAGGCCGCCACCGAGGCCACGTTGACGACACCGCCGCGCCCACGCTCCCGCATCGCCTCGGCCGCCGCCGACGTCAGCCGCAGCACCGCCTCGCAGTGCACCTTGAGCATCTTCAGCTCGTCGGCCATCGAGACGTCCAGATAGCGGCCCTTGTTGCCGAAGCCGGCGTTGTTGATCAGCAGGTCGACCGGGCTCCGGCGGTCCCCGAGGCGGGCGGCGACCGACTCGATGCCGGTGTCCTCGGCGAGGTCGGCGGTGAGCACCTCCGCCTCGATGCCGTGCCGGTCGTGCAGCTCGGTCGCCTGTTCGCGCAGCCGTTTGGTGTCCCGCGCCACCAGGACCAGGTTGTGCCCGTCCGCCGCCAGCCGCCGCGCGAACGCGGCACCGATCCCCGCGGTCGATCCCGTAATCAGAGCCGTTGTCATGGCCCAAGGGTAGTTACCCGGACTGACGGCGTCCGCTGCGCGCACCAGCTCTCCCGATGGGTGAAGCGCCGGTGAACGGCTCGCGGGTGACGGCCGTTCAGTCCTGCCGCGCCGCCACGTACTTCCGGGCCAGTGCCAGCGCCTCCGGGTGCAGCGCATCGCCCGCCGCGAGCAACCGGGGCAGCAGTTCCCGCTCGGTGGTGGTCGCACGGAACTCCATCGCCGCCGTCACCCCGTGGGCCGGCCGGTGCACGATCTCGATCGGATCGGCGGCCCGGATCTCACCCGGTTCGATCACCCGGAGGTAGGCACCGGACGCACCCTTCCGCGTGAACCTCTTCACCCATCCCCGCTCGCCCAGATGGCCCTGAAAAGTACGGCACGGGATGCGCCCGGAGGTGACCTCCAGTACGACCCAGGAGCCGATCCGCCAGCGCTCGCCGATCAGCGCATCCGACACGATCAGCCCGTTTGTCGTGAGGTTCTCACCGAAACAGCCGTTCGGCAGCGGCCGGCCGAGCTCCTTCTCCCAGTCGTCGAGGTCCTCGCGCGCGTACGCGTACACCGCCTGGTCGTCGCCGCCGTGGTGGCGCAGCTCGCACACCGTGTCCCCGGCCAGTCCGCTGCCCGCGATCCCCTTAGGGCCGGGCGCCTGCACCCGCACCGGGCCGTCCGCGGGCCGCTTGTCGATGCCGGTCACGCCGTCCTTGTGGTCCGTGTGGGGCGACGGCGTCGGGATTCCGAGGTTCACCGAGAGAAGCTCCATGGTCCGACGGTACGGGACCGTCCTCAAAGCGTCGACGCATTATTGGGCGTGCTGCCCAAGCCCGCCTTATGCTCGGGGGGTGATAGAGGCCCGCCATCTCCGCGTCCTGCGCGCCGTCGCCACCACCGGTTCCTTCTCGGCGGCGGGGCGCGAACTGGGCTGCACCCAGCCCGCCGTAAGCCAGCAGATGAAGGCCCTGGAGACCTCCGTCGGCACCCCGCTGCTGGTGCGCAACGGCCGCGAGATGCGCCTGACCCAGGCCGGTGAGGCTCTCGTGCGGCACGCCTCCGGGATCCTCGCCGGGCTCACCGCCGCCGAGGAGGAGGTCGCCGCGATCGCCGGCCTGCGCGCCGGCCGGGTCCGCCTGGTCTCCTTCCCGAGCGGCAGCTCCACCCTGGTCCCGACGGCACTGGCCGCCCTGCGCGCGGCCCACCCCGGCACCCGTGTCTCCCTGGAGGAGGCCGAGCCGCCGAAGTCCGTGGAACTGCTGCGCGCGGGCGACTGCGACATCGCGCTGGCCTTCCGCTACGAGGGTGCGGCGGGCGCCGAGGAGTGGGACGACCTGGTGGTACGGCCGCTGCTGACGGACCGGCTGGTCGGCCTGGTGCCCGAACGGCACCGGCTCGCGCACGCGGCGTCGGTCGCCCTCGGGGAACTCGCCGACGAACCCTGGATCGCGGGCTGCCCGCGCTGCCGGGGGCAGCTCGTCCAGGCGTGCGAGAACGCGGGCTTCACGCCCCGCATCGACTTCGCCACCGACGACTACCCGGCCGTGGTCGGCCTGGTCGGCGCCGGTCTGGGTGTCGCGGTACTGCCTCAGCTGGCGATCGAGTCGGTACGTCCGAGAGGTGCGCGCACGGTGGCGCTGGAACCCGCGGTGATGCGGGAGATCGTCGCCCTCACCCTGCCCGACCTGGCACAGGTACCGGCAGTGGCGGCGACGCTGGAACAGCTGCGCCGGGCGGCCCGGCGGGCATAGGGCGACGGGCGGTCCGCTCGGCAGCGGTTGAAGAAACGTTCTTTCAGATGTGCGGGAGGAATCGGCTCTTTCAGGTGTGCGGGAGGGGGTCGCCGCTGGTCGTCGACGCCGACACCAGCCTGTTGCGCGCCCGCCCCATGAGCTCTTCGCGCTCGTCCTCGGTCAGGCCGCCCCAGACGCCGTACGGTTCGCGGACCGCCAGCGCGTGCGCCGCGCACTCCGCGCGGACCGGGCACCTCATGCAGACCTCCTTGGCCGAGTTCTCACGGGCACTCCGAGCCGCCCCGCGCTCGCCCTCGGGATGGAAGAAGAGCGAGCTGTCGACCCCACGGCAGGCAGCCAGGAGCTGCCAGTCCCACAGGTCCGCGTTCGGTCCGGGAAGGCGGGAGAAATCTGCCATTACGTGACCCCTTGTAGCCGTTCTGGGCGGATACGGTGCCAACGACCGTACATCTCCGGTCTAGAGAGATGAAAATATGACTCATTGCGAATCTAGCCCCAGACACCGTGAAACGGGAAGAAAAAGGTCTAAATGGGGCATTGGATGTGATGAAAAGTTGAGGGTCTGACGTCCATGTCTGCACCGTGTCCGCGCCCTCACGTAGAGTGCCGAAGACGGCAGGCAGCCCCGTAACTCTTTCGAGTGACCGTCGTTGAGAGTGCGGAGGCGGTTGAAACAACAAGCGCTCGGGCAGGCGTCCGAGACGGTCGACCGCACAGGTGACGATTCCGTACCAGCCTGGAGGCTCAAGGTGACGCGCATCAGCTGCGGAGGGCGGTCATGACATCCGTCCTCGTCTGTGACGACTCCCCGCTTGCCCGAGAGGCGCTGCGCCGCGCGGTGGCGACCGTGCCCGGCGTCGAGCGCGTGACGACGGCGGCCAACGGCGAGGAAGTCCTCCGCCGCTGGGGCGCCGACCGCTCCGACCTGATCCTGATGGACGTGCGCATGCCCGGACTGGGCGGTGTCGAGACCGTCCGTCGGCTGCTGTCGGCCGACCCCGGCGCACGCATCATCATGCTCACGGTCGCCGAGGACCTGGACGGGGTGGCCCTGGCCGTCGCCGCCGGCGCCCGCGGCTACCTGCACAAGGACGCCTCGCGCGCGGAACTGCGCGCGACCGTCACCCAGGCGCTCGCCGACCCCACCTGGCGGCTGGCGCCCCGCCGTCTCCGCTCGGCCGAGATGGGCGCCGCGCCCACTCTCACCGCGCGCGAGATCCAGGTCCTGGAGGGGATGAGCCACGGCCGCTCCAACGCCGAGATCGGCCGCGAGCTGTTCCTCTCCGAGGACACCGTGAAGACCCATGCCCGGCGCCTGTTCAAGAAGCTCGGCGCCTCCGACCGCGCCCACGCCGTGGCCCTCGGCTTCCGCTGGGGACTGGTCCGTTAGCAGGGCGGTGAGCTGCGCCGCAGCGGGACCGCGGACCGACCGGACGCCCCCGCCTACCTCATGGTGGGCGGGGTCCGCAAGGCGGATCGCCGGAGGCCCGCTGCTCGTTTCGGCGCCGATGCCGCATCCTTGAGGTGTGGAGTCTCTCGGGGACGAGTCGTTCGAGCGGAAGGGGAGGGCGCAAGGGATGAGTTTCGGCGCACCTGCTCATAACGCTTCGGTGCACAACGACGGACGCGGTGCCACACCGCCGACGGCCGCAGGGCACGATGGACCGATGCGCGACGACGAGGCGGTCACCGCCATAGGGACGATCGGCGCTCTCGTCCATCGCGCCGTCGACGGGGACGAGCAGGCCACGCACGACCTGCTCGCCCATGTCCACCCACTCGCGCTGCGCTACTGCCGTACGCGCCTGTCCCGCCTCCCGGGCGACGCCCGCCACTTCGTGGAGGACCTGGCGCAGGAGGTCTGCGTGGCGGTTCTCCTCGCGCTGCCCCGCTACCGCGACACCGGCCGCCCCTTCGAGGCCTTCGTCTTCGCCATCGCCTCCCACAAGGTCGCCGACCTCCAGCGGGCCGCGATGCGCCATCCGGGCTCCACGGCCGTCCCCTCCGACGAGATGCCGGAACGCCCCGACGACTCCCTCGGCCCCGAGGAGCGGGCGCTGCTCAGCAGCGACGCCGAATGGGCCAAGAAACTCCTGGCCAACCTCCCCGAGAACCAGCGCGAGCTCCTTCTGCTGCGTATCGCGGTGGGCCTCACCGCCGAGGAGACGGGCCAGATGTTGGGAATGTCACCGGGCGCCGTCCGGGTCGCCCAGCACCGGGCCCTGAGCCGGCTGCGGGCCCTGGCGGAGCAGTAGCGGAGCAGCGGCCGCCCGCCCCCCGGCCCCCGATGAACAGGCGGGCGCGCATTTCCGTACGAACATACGAAGCCTCAAGCTGAGTCGTACCGTGGAATTTGGGGCCTGTGCTTCCCGTTAGCATGGACATCCGCACCGTTCAAGGCCATTTGGGGAAGGTGTCATGACTGCCAACGTCGACGGAGTGCCCGGAAAATTCGCGACACTCGGGCTTACCTACGACGACGTGCTGCTGCTGCCGGGTGCATCCGAGGTGCTCCCGAACGCGGTCGACACCTCGTCCCGCATCTCCCGCAACGTCCGGGTCAACATCCCGCTCCTGTCGGCGGCGATGGACAAGGTGACCGAGTCCCGCATGGCGATCGCCATGGCCCGCCTCGGCGGCGTCGGCGTGCTGCACCGCAACCTGTCGGTCGAGGACCAGGTCAACCAGGTCGACCTGGTCAAGCGGTCCGAGTCCGGCATGGTCACCGACCCCATCACGGTGCGCCCGGAGGCGACCCTCGCCGAGGCCGACGCCCTGTGCGCCAAGTTCCGCATCAGCGGTGTGCCCGTCACCGACCCGGCCGGCAAGCTGCTCGGCATCGTCACCAACCGTGACATGGCCTTCGAGAGCGACCGCACCCGCCGCGTGCACGAGGTCATGACCCCGATGCCGCTGGTCACCGGCAAGGTCGGTATCTCCGGCACCGAGGCCATCCAGCTGCTGCGCAAGCACAAGATCGAGAAGCTGCCGCTGGTCGACGACGAGGGCGTCCTCAAGGGCCTGATCACGGTCAAGGACTTCGTCAAGGCCGAGAAGTATCCGAGCGCCGCCAAGGACGCCGAGGGCCGCCTGCTCGTCGGCGCCGCCGTCGGGGCCAGCCCCGAGGCCCTGGAGCGGGCCCAGGCGCTCGCCGAGGCCGGCGCGGACTTCCTGGTCGTCGACACCTCGCACGGTCACAACAGCAACGCCCTCGGCTGGATGTCGAAGATCAAGTCGAGCGTGGACGTCGACGTGATCGGCGGCAACGTCGCCACCCGCGACGGCGCCCAGGCGCTCATCGACGCCGGTGTCGACGGCATCAAGGTGGGCGTGGGCCCCGGCTCCATCTGCACCACGCGCGTGGTCGCCGGCATCGGTGTCCCGCAGGTCACCGCCATCTACGAGGCGTCCCTCGCCGCCCGCGCGGCAGGCATCCCGCTGATCGGCGACGGCGGTCTGCAGTACTCCGGTGACATCGGCAAGGCGCTCGCCGCCGGTGCCGACACCGTGATGCTCGGCAGCCTGCTGGCCGGCTGCGAGGAGTCGCCCGGCGAGCTCCTCTTCATCAACGGCAAACAGTTCAAGTCGTACCGCGGCATGGGATCGCTCGGCGCGATGCAGTCCCGCGGCCAGGGCAGGTCGTACTCGAAGGACCGGTACTTCCAGGCCGAGGTGGCCGCGGACGACAAGCTCGTGCCCGAGGGCGTCGAGGGCCAGGTGCCCTACCGCGGCCCGCTCTCCAACGTGCTGCACCAGCTCGTCGGCGGCCTGCGCCAGACCATGGGGTACGTGGGCGCCGCCACCATCGAGGAGATGGAGTCCAAGGGCAAGTTCGTCCGCATCACCTCCGCGGGCCTCAAGGAGAGCCACCCGCACGACATCCAGATGACGGTCGAGGCGCCGAACTACAGCCGCAAGTAGTCACCACGGCCTTTCCAGGGCGGCCCCGGGCGCACCGGGGCCGCCCTTGTCGTACCCGTCGGCGATACTGGAAGACGCTGAAACGAAGAGGGAAAGGCCACAGACGTGACTGAGATCGAGATCGGGCGCGGCAAGCGCGGCCGCCGGGCGTACGCCTTCGACGACATCGCCGTCGTCCCCAGCCGCCGTACGCGGGACCCGAAGGAGGTCTCGATCGCCTGGCAGATCGACGCCTACCGCTTCGAGCTGCCGTTCCTGGCCGCCCCCATGGACTCGGTCGTCTCCCCGGCCACCGCGATCCGCATCGGCGAGCTCGGCGGCCTCGGCGTGCTGAACCTCGAAGGTCTCTGGACGCGCTACGAGGACCCGCAGCCGCTGCTCGACGAGATCATCGAGCTGGACGCGGACGCCGCGACCCGCCGCCTCCAGGAGATCTACGCGGCTCCCATCAAGGAGGAGCTGATCGGGCAGCGCATCAAGGAGGTGCGCGACTCGGGCGTGGTCACGGCCGCCGCGCTCTCCCCGCAGCGCACGGCCCAGTTCTCCAAGGCCGTCGTCGACGCGGGCGTGGACATCTTCGTCATCCGCGGTACGACGGTCTCGGCGGAGCACGTGTCGGGGTCGCACGAGCCGCTGAACCTGAAGCAGTTCATCTACGAGCTGGACGTCCCGGTCATCGTCGGCGGCTGCGCCACGTACACCGCCGCGTTGCACCTGATGCGCACGGGCGCGGCCGGCGTGCTCGTCGGCTTCGGCGGCGGCGCCGCGCACACCACGCGCAACGTGCTGGGTATCCAGGTCCCGATGGCCACGGCCGTCGCGGACGTGGCCGCCGCCCGCCGCGACTACATGGACGAGTCCGGCGGCCGGTACGTGCACGTGATCGCCGACGGTGGTGTCGGCTGGTCCGGCGACCTTCCCAAGGCGATCGCCTGCGGCGCGGACTCGGTGATGATGGGCTCCCCGCTCGCCCGCGCGACGGACGCGCCCGGCAAGGGCCACCACTGGGGCATGGAGGCGGTCAACGAGGAGCTCCCGCGCGGCAAGAAGGTCGACCTCGGCACGGTCGGCACCATCGAGGAGATCCTCACCGGCCCGTCGCACACCCCCGACGGCTCGATGAACCTCTTCGGCGCGCTGCGGCGGGCGATGGCCACGACCGGCTACAGCGAGCTGAAGGAGTTCCAGCGCGTCGAGGTGACGGTGGCGGACAGCCAGCACAAGCGGTAGGTCCCGGAGGGCGAGCGAGGGGCCGGACACCCGGTGGGGTGACCGGCCCTTTCGCGTGCCGCGAGCCGGTCAGGCCGCCGCCTTCCTGGCGCCCGAGAACGCCGCCCACCCGGCGATCGCGAAGAAGAGGAAGGTCAGCGGGTCGGCCTGTTCCTTCCAGGCGACCACGCCGAGGGCGACATGGCCCCGGGGCGGCGCGGGCGGTGCCGGAGGCGGGGGTACGGCGCCGGGCTGGGCGGCGTACGGCGCGGGCGCCTGCTGCTGGGCGAACGGGTTGCCGTCGGCGGGCTGCGACTGGGGCTGCGACGGCGACTGGGGCTGCGGCGACTGGGGCTGCGGTGGTGGTGGGTGGTGGGTGGTGCTGACTGGCTCATGACAGAAAATCCCCCCTGGTGGATCACTTCGAGAACAACGAGGTGAAAGAGACGTACGCACACCTGTGCGACGAGTGAGGGGGGATTAACAGGAACCTGTGACAACGCTCCTGGCGATTTCCGTGCCGGGCACGCGGAGGAGCGCTCAGAGCCGGTGCGCCGCCCCCGTCGGCGTCGCCCCGCGCGTGTCCAGCAGCAGCTGTGCCTTCACCGACAGGCCCTGGAGGTCGTACGTCCGGTGCTGCTGGACCAGGATCGTCAGATCGGCGTCGGCGGCCGCCTCGTAGAGGGAGTCCGCGCGGGGGACCGGGCGGTCCAGGACGTTCCAGGACGCGATGTGCGGGTCGTGGTAGCTGACCGAGGCGCCCAGTTCCATCAGCCGGATCGCGATCTCACGGGCGGGCGTGGCCTGCTGGTCGGCGAGGTCGGCCTTGTAGGTGACGCCGAGCAGCAACACGCGTGCGCCGCGGGCCGACTTGCCGTGCTCGTTGAGAAGCGCGGCGGCGCGCTGGACGACGTACCCCGGCATCCGGTTGTTGACCTGCTGGGCCAGTTCCACCATGCGCAGGCCGCGGCCGGCGACGCCGGACAGGTCCTGGGCGACCCCGTGGCCGCCGATACCGGGGCCGGGGCGGAAGGCCTGGAAGCCGAACGGCTTGGTCTCCGCGCAGCGGATCACGTCCCACAGGTCGACGCCCAGGTCATGGCAGAGGACGGCCATTTCGTTGACGAGGGCGATGTTGACGTGCCGGAAGTTGGTCTCCAGGAGCTGCACGGTCTCGGCTTCGCGCGGGCCACGCGCGCGTACCACCTTGTCGGTGAGCCGGCCGTAGAAGGCCGCGGCCGACTCCGTGCACGCGGGCGTGAGACCGCCGATGACCTTCGGGGTGTTGGCCGGAGTGAAGTCGCGGCTGCCGGGATCCACCCGGCTGGGTGAGTAGGCGAGATGGAAATCGCGCCCCGCGCGCAGGCCCGAACCCTTCTCCAGCAGGGGCCGCAGGAAGTCCTCCGTCGTCCCCGGGTGGACCGGCGACTCCAGGATCACCGTGGTGTGCGGGCGCAGCCGCTCGGACAGCGTGCGGGCCGCGGCCTCCACCCGGCTCAGGTCGAGCCCGCCGTCTGCGCCGCGCGGGGTCGGCGCGCAGATCACGGCCGTCCGCACCCGCCCCAGCTCGGCGGGGTCCTTGGCCACCCGGAAGCCCCCCGAGAGCATCCGGCGTAGCTCGGCGGGGCTGAGCGAGCCCGCCTCGGGACCGGTGGCGTACCCGATCGTGGGGATGCCGGCGGCCACGGCGGCCTGGGCGAGGGGCAGGCCGTAGGGACCGAGTCCCATGACGGCGAGGTCTGCGGGCATGGCGTGGGCCGTCCTTCCCAGTAACCGAAGCGGGACAGGTGCGCAAGCCCTGTGGACAGGATGAGCGAAGCGCAATGTCAGACTAGGAGTAAATATGAACGTTATGTGGGATTGTGTACGTGTGTCTTCCGGGGGTTCGGTGAGCGTTGTCCACAGGCTGGGGGCGCGTGGTGGCTGAAGTCGGGCAACGCGGTCAGACTTTGGGCATGGGCCTCGCCTGCCGGGTGCGGCCGATGCGACCGACGACCGACGACCGACGACCGACGACGAGCCATGACCGATGGCGGCAGAGCGGGAGGCAGCGGTGAGGACAGCGACACTGGGGCCGAAGCAACGGGCGGAGTCCTTGGCGGCCATGGCCGAGCGCGAGCTGGACGTGCTGGTCGTGGGCGGCGGTGTGGTCGGCGCCGGAACCGCGCTGGACGCGGCCACCCGGGGCCTGAACACCGGCATCGTCGAGGCCCGTGACTGGGCCTCCGGCACCTCCAGCAGGTCCAGCAAGCTGATCCACGGCGGGCTGCGCTATCTGGAGATGCTCGACTTCGCCCTGGTCCGCGAGGCCCTCAAGGAGCGCGGCCTGCTCCTCGAGCGCCTCGCCCCGCACCTGGTCAAGCCGGTGCCGTTCCTCTACCCGCTCCAGCACCAGGGCTGGGAGCGCCTGTACGCGGGCTCGGGCGTCGCGCTCTACGACGCGATGTCGATGGCCCGCGGGCACGGCCGGGGCCTGCCCGCCCACCGCCACCTGAGCCGCCGTCACGCCCTGCGCGTCGCGCCCGCCCTGCGCAAGGACGCCCTGGTCGGCGCCATCCAGTACTACGACGCCCAGATGGACGACGCCCGCTATGTGGCGACCCTGGTGCGCACGGCGGTGTCCTACGGCGCGAAGGCCGCCAACCGCGCGCGCGTGACCGGGTTCCTGCGCGAGGGCGAGCGGGTCGTCGGGGCCCGGGTGCAGGACGTGGCGGGCGGCGGGGAGTACGAGATCCACGCCCAGCAAGTCGTCAACGCGACCGGTGTGTGGACCGACGACACCCAGGCGATGGTCGGCGAGCGCGGCCAGTTCCACGTCCGCGCCTCCAAAGGCATCCATCTGGTCGTCCCCAAGGACCGCATCCACTCCACGACCGGCCTGATCCTGCGCACCGAGAAGTCGGTCCTGTTCGTCATCCCCTGGGGCCGGCACTGGATCGTCGGGACGACCGACACCGACTGGGACCTCGACAAGGCCCACCCGGCCGCCTCCAGCGCCGACATCGACTACCTGCTGAACCACGTCAACTCGGTGCTCGCGGTGCCGCTGTCGCGCGACGACGTCCAGGGCGTGTACGCGGGGCTGCGCCCGCTGCTGGCCGGCGAGTCCGACGCCACCAGCAAGCTGTCGCGCGAGCACACGGTCGCGCATCCGGTGCCGGGGCTCGTGGTCGTCGCGGGCGGCAAGTACACGACGTACCGGGTGATGGCCAAGGACGCCGTCGACGAGGCGGTGCACGGGCTCGACATGAGGGTCGCGGAGTGCGTCACCGAGGACATCCCGCTGCTCGGCGCGGAGGGTTACCGGGCGATGTGGAACGCGCGGGCGCGGATCGCTGCCCGCACCGGCATCCATGTGGTCCGGGTCGAGCACCTGCTGAACCGGTACGGCTCGATGGCGGACGAGGTCCTCGAACTCATCGCCGCCGACCCGGGGCTCGGCGAGCCGCTCTCGGCCGCCGACGACTATCTGCGCGCCGAGGTCGTCTACGCGGCCTCCCACGAAGGCGCCCGCCACCTCGACGACGTCCTCACGCGCCGTACCCGCATCTCCATCGAGACCTTCGACCGCGGTACCCGCAGCGCCCGCGAGGCCGCCGAGCTGATGGCGCCGGTCCTCGGCTGGGACAAGGACCAGATCGAGCGGGAGGTCGAGCACTACGAGAAGCGGGTGGAGGCGGAACGCGAATCCCAACTCCAGCCGGACGACCAGACGGCCGACGCGGCCCGCCTGGGAGCCCCGGACATCGCACCCCTCTGAAAGCGGTGGCGTGCGGCGGCGCCTGGCGGCCCCCGCCCCGGCCCCGCCCCACGCCCCTCCGCCGTCACCCGCCTCCGTCTCCTGCCGCCGGGTGGGTCTTTTCCTGCCGCCGCGGCGGCGCTCAGTGGTGGCGGCGGCGCCTGGCGGCCCCCGCCCCGACTCCGCCTCACGCCATTCCGCCGTCACCCGTGTCCGTTCTTCTACCGCCGGGTGGGTCTTTTCCTGCCGCCGCGGCGGCGGTCAGTCGTGGCGGCGGTGTTCGGCGGTGCCCGGTCCGCCTTGCTGATCCGACCCTCTGACGTCACCCGATCGAGCGACCCTGCTTCGGGATCTCTCCTCCGTCCCCGGCCGTTCTACCAACTGCGAGGGCAGAACTCGGCCGCGAGCAGTGCGGGTTCGAGGTCCGGGTCCTCAATCGCCGTCGTGTTCACGCGGAACGTAAGGACATGCCGGCCGTCGACCGAGGCAGCACTCCGCACATAGCTGCCCGCGATCCGGCCGTTGTGCCCCCACACCGTGGTCCCGCACGGCAGCTTCACAGGAAAGATCCCCAGGCCGTACACCCCATGTGCGGCACGGGTGCTGAGCATCTCGCGCAGCCAGTGCGAGGGCAGCAGCTCGCCGTCCAGCAGCGCCGCGTAGAAGCGGTCCAGGTCGTCGAGCGTGGTCACCAGCTCACCCGCGGCGCCGGCCACGCGCGGGTCGAGCTCGGTGACGTCGGAGCCGTCGGCCGCGTAGGCGCGGCCGTGCGGCGCGGGCAGCGAGGCACGGGCACCCGGAAAGGACGTGCCGGTGAGACGGAGGGGAGCGATGATGCGGCGCCGCGCCTCGGTGGCGTACGAGTGACCGGTGACCCGGCGGACGACCATGCCGAGCACGACGTAGTCGGTGCTGGAGTACGAGTAGCGGCCGAGGCCGGTCGAAGGGAGGGCGAGTGCGACACGTACGGCCTGAAGCGGGGTCAGGGGGACGGCCCCTCGGGTGAGGTCGGCGAAGTCGGCGAGCCCGCTGGTGTGGCCGAGCAGGGCGCGCAGGGTGATCCGCCGCCCGTCGACGCCCCGTCCGCGTAGCAGCCTCGGCAGGTATCGCTCGACGGGGTCGGACAGGGACAGCCGGTCTTCCGCGGCCAGTTGCAGGACGACGGTGGCGACGAAGGTCTTGGTGATGCTGCCGGCGCGGAAGTGGTCGGCACGGGCGATGCCCCGGCCGACGGCCGCGTAGCGGACGTCGTCGCCGTCGCGGTCCAGGAGGGCGGCCGCGGGTGCCCGGCCTTTGGTGACGAACTGTGACAGGAGCGGGTCCGTGGCCTCCGCCGAGGACGCGGAACCGACCGTCACCAGGGCGAGCAGCAGGGCAAGAGAGACCGGTATGGCCACCAGTGTCCGAAGCGACGGCATCCAGGTCCCTCCCTTGTCGCGGCCCATCATCCCGGCTCGCGTGACGCCTTCGTCACCGGGGGTTCCGGTCGGCCGGCCCCGATGCGCGGTCAGGGGCACCCTGGGCGTTGGGCACTTGTCGGGTGAGGGACAATGAAGGCTCTGTCAGGGCGGGTTGCATGAGGGGACGCATGTCGGAGGCGGAGCGGGCGGGTACTTCTCGTCAGGAGACTCGTCAGGACAACAGTGAGCGTCTTCTCGCCGGGCGGTACCGGCTGGGAAGGGTGCTCGGCCGCGGTGGCATGGGCACGGTGTGGCGCGCCGAGGACGAGACCCTGGGCCGGACGGTGGCCGTCAAGGAGCTGCGGTTCCCGTCGAACATCGACGAGGAGGAGAAGCGGCGCCTGATCACGCGCACCCTGCGCGAGGCCAAGGCGATCGCCCGGATCCGCAACAACAGCGCGGTGACGGTCTTCGACGTGGTCGAGGAGGACGACCGGCCCTGGATCGTGATGGAGCTGGTCGAGGGCAAGTCGCTGGCCGAGGCGATCCGGGAGGACGGCCTGCTCAAGCCCAGGCGCGCGGCCGAGGTCGGGCTCGCGATCCTGGACGTGCTGCGGTCGGCGCACCGTGAGGGCATCCTGCACCGGGACGTGAAGCCGTCCAATGTGCTGATCTCCGAGGGCGACGGCCGGGTCGTCCTCACCGACTTCGGTATCGCCCAGGTCGAGGGCGACCCGTCGATCACCTCCACCGGCATGCTCGTCGGAGCGCCCTCCTACATCTCCCCGGAGCGGGCCCGCGGACACAAGCCCGGCCCGGCGGCCGACCTGTGGTCGCTCGGCGGCCTGCTGTACGCGGCGGTCGAGGGCGCCCCGCCCTACGACAAGGGCTCGGCGATCGCCACGCTCACCGCGGTGATGACCGAGCAGCTGGAGGAGCCCAAGAACGCGGGGCCGCTCAGGGACGTCATCTACGGGCTGCTCAACAAGGACCCGGCCGAGCGGCTGGACGACGCCGGTGCGCGGGCGATGCTCAACGCGGTGATCAGCGCGCCGGAGGATCTGCCGGTGGATGCCACCCGGGTCGTGCCGCTGCCTCCGCAGCCGGACGTGCCGGCGGAGAAGGGCGCCGGGGCAAGGCGGGGCGAGGAGGCCGGGGAGAAGCTGCGCGGGGCACTGCGGTCCGTGCGGAAGGCCGCGGGATCGGCGAGTGCCGCCGCGTCCGCGACCCGGACGAAGAGCCCCGCCGTGGAGGCGGCCGGCGCCAAGGGCGGTTCGGTCGCTTCCGGTCCGGGCCCGGTCTCCGGCTCGCCGGGCGGTGCACGTCCCGCTGCCGGTCCTGTCACCGGTTCCGCCGCTGGTTCAGGTGCCGGCAGTGGATCGGCGGGGGCCAAGCCCGCCGCCGGCAAGGCGAGTTCCGGGTGGCCCGTGGTGCCGCCGCCGGATCTGGACCTGGCGCCCCGCCCCGTGCCCCGGGCTCCGCTCACGGACGTGGTGCCGAAGCGGACCCTGGTGATCATCGCCGTGGTGGTGGTGCTCGCGGTGCTCGGTACCGTGCTCGCCCTCACGCTGGGCGGCGGCGACGGGGACGACAAGGGGAGCGGCAAGAGCGGCGGTTCCAAGGCAGTGGCCTCCTCGGGCGCGAGCACGAGCGCGAGTTCCGGTTCGGGGTCCGGTGGCGGGTCCTCCACCAAGGAGGACGCGAGCGGCGGTACGCAGGCGGACGGTGACTCCGCGGCGGCCGCGGCCGCCGGGAGCGCCGGCGACACCGACGAGTCGGACGACGACGATTCCTCGGCGTCGAACTCCAGTGGCAGTAAGAGTGGCGGTGACAGCGCCTCGGTGGTGCGGACCTACCACGGGGACCAGGGGTACTCGATC
Source organism: Streptomyces sp. NPDC048417 (assembly GCF_040651615.1). Lineage (NCBI taxonomy): Bacteria > Bacillati > Actinomycetota > Actinomycetes > Kitasatosporales > Streptomycetaceae > Streptomyces > Streptomyces sp. NPDC048417. Next base: position 100,674 of record NZ_JBEZKI010000005.1, read on the forward strand.
GGGCTGCCCAAGGGCTGGAAGTTCCAGACCGGCAGCTCCGCCGGGGACCGGTTCACCGGGCCCGACGGGCAGAAGCTGCTGATCGCCTGGACGACCACGCCCAAGGACGACCCGGTGGCGGACTGGAAGAACCAGGAGCGTTACATGGTGCGCTCCCAGTACCAGAAGATCCGAATAGCGGCGGTGAGCTACCGCGGCTGGAACACGGCGGACTGGGAGTTCACCTACGTCGACGGCGGCACCGAGTACCGGACCGTCGACCGCGGGTTCGTCGTCAGCCCGAAGCAGGGGTACGCGCTGATGTACACCGCGAAGGCCGCCGACTGGAGCAGTGAGCTGCGCAAGGACACCTGGAAGACGCTGGCGGCGAGCTTCGAGCCGAAGTGACAAATTCGCATCCCCTCAATGCGAATTGCCTCCGGCACGTATCGTGAGTGGTTGCGGACCGTACGCATCCAGGTAGGTGTACGGAACAGGCCGCGAAACGAACGGATTTGACCACCGGGCGGCCGGGGGAGGCTACGTGGACGACTACGCGGGTCGGGTACTCGCTGACCGCTACCGCCTGCCCCTGCCCCCCTCCGACGAGTACGAACACACCGAGACCCGGGCCTTCGACACCTACAGCGGGCAGGAAGTGTACGTCCGGCAGGTGCCGTTGCCGGAGGTGGTCGAGGCGGAGGTGCTCGACGCCGAGGGGCTGCCCGACGGGTTCACGGCCCGTGACCGTGGCGGGCGTCGGCCTTCGGCCGCCCGTACCGCGACACGCCGGCCGAGCGATCCCGCGGTGCGTCGCGCCGTGGAGGCCGCGCAGGCCGCCGCCCGGATCCCCGACCATCCCCGGCTCGATCAGGTCTTCGACGTGTTCGCCGAGGGCGGTTCGCTGTGGATCGTCAGCGAGTTCGTGGCCGCGCGATCGCTGGCGACCCTGCTCACCGAGCGGCCGCTGACGCCGTACCGGGCGGCCGAGGTCGCCTCCGACGTGCTGATGGCGCTCCGGGTGCTGCACGCGCACGGCTGGGTGCACCGCAACATCACCGCCCGCACGGTCCTCGTCTGCGACGACGGCCGGGTGATGCTGACCGGCCTTGCGGTCGGGGCGGCGGAAGAGGCGCTGTGCGGGTACGACCCGGTGCCGGCGCCGGAGGGAGAGGGCGGCGCGGAGGCCGCCGGCCACCGGCGGGTCGGGGAGGCGGAAGGTTCCGCCACATCCGGCGGTCCGGCCGGTCCCGGAGGCTCGGGGGCCCTCGCTGTCGGGGGCATCGGGAGCATCGGTGGTGCGTCGGGTGGTACGACCGGCGCGCGCCCGGCGCCCGGCGTGCCGGAAGCGGATCCCGAGGCCGCCCGGCGTGCCGCCATTCAGGCCCGGGCCGCCGGCGGGCTGCCGGGGGCCGGGCCGGACGAGGGTTCGGGCGGAGCCGGTACGGGCGCGGTGGAGCGGCGGGCGCTGGAGACCGGTGCGGACGTCCGGGCCGCGCGGGCCGGGGCGATCGCCGCGTACCGGGCGGGGGCCAGGGCCGCCGCCCGGGTCCAGGAGGCCCAGCAGAACGGCCGGGCCGCGCTGCCCGGCGCCCGGCCACCGGCCGACGCCGACGCCGACACCGGCACGCCCCCACCGCGGTCGCCGTACGACCCGGGTCAGACCAACGGTGCCGCTCAGCCGCCGTATGCCAACGGGGCGGCCCCGTCGCCGTATGGTCCGGGGCACGCCAACGGCGCGGCCCAGCAGCCGCCGTACGTCCAAGGGCAGGTGCAGGGGCCCGGCGGCAGTGAGCCGCCCGGCCAGGTCGCCGACCCGTACGGGGTGAGCGGTGCGCCCTCGTCCTGGCACGGGGCCGTGCCCCGCCCCGGCACGGCTCCCGCGGAGCGCACCGCACTGCCCGTCGTCGGTCCCGGCACCGACCTCCCACGGCCGGTCGTGCCCGCGCAGGCCCCCCGTTGGGGCGAGCCGGGTGCCGCTGTGACCGGGCGGCGCGGGCCCGCCACCGCGCTGGCCGCCGAGCGGGCGCGGCAGGTGCGGATGACCGTGGTCGGGCCGGTGACCGAGCGCTGGGCGCCGGAACAGGCCGGCCCCGTGCACGAGAACTGGCAGCTGGCGGCGCCCATCGGCCCGGCCACCGACCTGTGGGCGCTCGGCGCGCTGCTGTTCCGGGCCGTGCAGGGGCACGCGCCGTATCCGGAGGAGTCGACGGCCGAGCTGGTGCAGCTGGTGTGCTCGGAGCCGCCCGCCTTCGCGGAGGAGTGCGGGTCGCTCAGGCCGGTCGTGGAGTCGCTGCTGCGCCAGGACCCCACCGAGCGGCTGGACTTCGAGGAACTGCGTGGCTGGCTGCGTTCGCTGGTGCGGTCCGCGCCCGAGCCGGACGCCGGCGCGCATGTCGTCGCCGCCCCGCCCGCCGCCGACCCGGCTCGGCTGCCGATCGTCCGCCGGCGCGGGCAACTGGTGCGCTGGCGCCGGGCCGGGCTCCCGGCGACCAGTCCGCACGGCCGGCACAAGCGGGCCCGACAGGAGGCCAAGTCCCCGCGCAGACTGGGCCGTACGCTGCTTCTGCTGGTGCTGCTCCTGCTGGCCGCCGTGGTCGCGTACGCCATGCTGTTCCTGCCGAAGAAGGACAGCGCCGACAACGGCGGCGCGACGAACGGCGACCGGACGGGCGCGGCCGGCGAGGCCGGTCCCGCGCCGAGTCCGAGCCCGACCCCCACGCCGACCCCGACGCAGACGGCGGCTCCGTCCACCGAGACGCAGACCACCGCCGGTTCGACGGGCGGCGACACGGCCGCCGACGGTTTCACCCTGCGCGACGACCCGGACGGCTTCCGGGTCGCCGTGGCCAAGGGCTGGAGCCGCACGCCGCGCAACGGCAGCGGCCAGGTGATCTACTCGCACGGGAAGTTCGAGCTGATCATCGTGGCCGGCCGGGACAGCGCGGCGACCTACGGCAACGACCCGATGACGTACCAGCGGGACAAGGAGTCGGAGTTGCAGCCGTACCGGGACTCCAGCTGGGCCACGGCGGGCGGGCTGCGGACCATCACGGTGGGCCGGCAGGTGTCGGCCGAGGGGCAGTTCACCTGGACGGACGGCCAGGAGGGCGACCTGTTCGTACGGAACATGGTCTTCCTGATCGACGGGCGGTACCACATCGTCCAGGTCCGCGGCCCGGAGTCGGAGCGGGACGAGGTCACACGGCTCTACGACCAGGCGTCGTCGACATACAAGTACACGGGCTGACTTTCAACGCCGGTGCGAGCCGAATGGTTCCCGTTCCGGGGCGCGGATTGCGTTCACTTTCCGTGGCGAAAGCGAAAACCGTCACAGTGCTGTCTCCGTGGGACCCCACCGGTTCCATGACCGCAGGGTGGTCCTTAGTCTGACCCTGACAAGAGCATTGCGGGGCAACGTGAATCAGATGCAGGGCCTGCTCATCGCGGGCCGCTACCGGCTGGCCGACATCATCGGCAGCGGCGGCATGGGCCGGGTGTGGCGCGCCCACGACGAAGTGCTGCACCGTGCGGTCGCCATCAAGGAGTTGACGGCCGCGCTCTACGTCTCCGAGGGCGACCAGGCCATCCTGCTGGCCCGTACCCGGGCGGAGGCCCGGGCCGCGGCGCGCATCAACCACTCCGCCGTCGTCACCGTCCATGACGTCCTCGAACACGACGGCCGTCCGTGGATCGTCATGGAGCTGGTCGAGGGTCACTCGCTGGCCGACGAGGTCAAGGAGCGCGGGCGCGTCGAGCCGCGCGAGGCCGCGCGGATCGGGCTGTGGGTGCTGCGCGCGCTGCGCGCCGCGCACAGCGCCGGTGTGCTGCACCGGGACGTCAAGCCGGGCAACGTCCTGATCGGCCGGGACGGCCGGGTCCTCCTCACCGACTTCGGCATCGCCCAGATCGAGGGCGACACCACGATCACCCGTACCGGGGAAGTCGTCGGATCCGTCGACTATCTCGCGCCGGAGCGCGTGCGCGGGCACGATCCCGGGCCGTCCTCCGACCTGTGGGCGCTGGGCGCGACGCTGTACACCGCGGTGGAGGGGCGCTCGCCGTTCCGGCGTACCTCGCCGCTGACCACCATGCAGGCCGTCGTCGAGGACGAGGCCGCCGAGCTGAGCAACGCGGGCCCGCTGGAGCCGGTCATCACCGCGCTGCTGCGCAAGGAACCCGCCCAGCGGCCCGGCCCCGAAGAGACCGAGCAGATGCTCGCCGAGGCGGCGGAGGGCCGGCGGCCGAGCGGGGCGCAGGCGTACGTACCGACGCGGTCGCAGATCACCGAGGTGCCACGGCCGGACTCCGGCACGCCGTACGAGGGCTCGTACGACAGCTCGCGGGACTCGGCGTCGTACGGCAGCCCGTACGGCGGCTCGCCGGGCGGTTCGTACGGCGGCGGTTCGCAGGGCGGCTCCTACGGCGGCTCGTACGAGGGCCGGAGCCCCTCGGGCGGCTCCATGGACGCGGCGACGACCATCGGGCCGCCGTCCGTCTCCGGCGCCGTCCAGCCCAGGCGGCGCCGGCTGCGTACGCTCGCGCTCGTCGTCGCCATGGCCGCGCTGCTCGGCGGTGGCGCGGCGGTGGCCCTGCAGAAGTGGGACTTCGGGCAGCACGACGGCGCCGGCAGCGTGGCCGCGCCCGCCACGTCCGGTTCCTCCTCCGGCGGCTCGACCTCGGCGCCGGACGGCGCGGTCCCCACCGACTGGCGGTCCGTGGAGGACCCGTTGGGCTTCAAGCTCTCCCTGCCCAAGGGCTGGAAGCGGAGTGTCTTCGGCATCGACGGCGACCTCAAGCAGATCGACTACACGCCCGACAAGGGCCGCCACTTCCTCCGCATCGCCATCGACAGCTCGCCCGACTTCTCCGACGCGCTCGCTCACCAGCTGGACCTGGAGCAGCAGTTGCAGCGGCTGGTCGACTACCACCGCGTGACCATGAAGAAGAACCTGTACCGGGACCGGGACGGGTCGGTGTGGGAGTACACCTGGACCGCGCTGGCGAAGGACGGGGCGAACGCCGCCGGGCCGCGGCGCGCGATCGAGGAGACGTACTACTCGCGGGAGGGCGTCGAGTACGCGATCTACATGTCGTCACCGGCGAAGGACTGGGCGACCGCGAGCAAACAGTTCAAGTGGGTGCTGCAGAGCTGGGATCCGGGGACGTCCGGCTGACACCGCGCGCTCCCGTGCGTCGTCCCGGGCGCGTTTGTTGGCCGGTCACCGTCCGGAACGCGGGCGTCCGGTGCGGCATCATGGGGCCATGGGGACCGACGGGGAAGCCGTCCGTCTGATCGCGGGGCGTTATCGCCTGGAAACGCGGCTCGGGCGGGGCGGGATGGGTGTCGTATGGCGCGCGACCGATCAGTTACTCGGCCGGCAGGTCGCCGTGAAGGAACTCACCGTCGACGACTCCCTCCCGGACGACGACGCCCGGCTGCGCCGCGACCGCACCCTTCGGGAGGCGCAGGCCGTCGCACAACTGCACCACCCGCACATCATCGTCGTGCACGACGTGGTGGAGGAGGGTGAACGGCCTTACATCGTCATGGAGTTGATCGACGGCGGTTCGCTCGCCGACCGGATCTCACGGAGCGGTCCGGTGGACGTCGGGGAGGCCGCGCGGATCGGGATCGCCCTGCTGAGCGCGTTGCGGACGGCGCACACGGCCGGGGTGCTGCACCGGGACATCAAGCCGGCGAACGTGCTCGTCGAGGCGGCCACCGGGCGTGTCGTGCTCACCGACTTCGGGATCGCCCAGGTCGCGGGCGCCACCACGCTCACCGAGACCGGGTCCTTCGTGGGATCGCCCGAGTACACCGCGCCCGAGCGGATGTCCGGCTCCCGGTCCGGTCCCGCCTCCGACCTGTGGTCGCTGGGCGCGCTGCTGTGCGCGGCGCTCAGCGGCGAGTCGCCGTTCCGGCGCGACTCGCTCGGCGGGATCCTGCACGCCGTGGTCTCCGACGAGATCCGGCCACCGGCCCAGGCGGAGCCGCTGCTGCCGGTCGTACGAGGGCTGCTGGAGCGGGATCCCGAGCGGCGGCTGGGCGCGGCGGAGGCCGAGCGGATGCTGCGCGGCTTCCTGGAGACGGGTGCCGTGGCGGTCGCGAGTACGACGGAGAGCGTCGGCGTCTCCGGGTACACGCCGACCCAGCGGGACCTGCCGTGGCCGCCGGCCCCGGCACCGGCCGGCCCGCCCCGGTACTCGCCCCGCGGGGTGCTGGTCGCCGCGCTGCTGGTCGCGGCGATGGCCGGGGCCGGGGTGTCGGCGGCCGCGCTGCTGTTCAACGGCGGCGGAGGCGGCGGCACCCCGGCCCCCGGGGGCACGACGACCGTCTCCGCGTCACACACGACGACCTCGCCCCCGCCCTCGTCCTCGCCCTCGTCCTCGCCGTCCCCTTCGACCTCGCCCCCTTCGTCCTCGTCCCCTTCGGCCTCGCCCCCGGCCACCAACTCCCGCACCGCTCCCTCCGGTTACCGCCTCGTCCAGGACCCGGCCGGCTTCTCCCTCGCCGTCCCGGAGGGCTTCACCCGCGACCCGCAGGGCCAGCGCGTCTTCTACCTGTCGCCGGGGCAGACCTTCCGGCTCGGCATCAAGGTCTCCGAGCCGCAGACCGGCGGACCGGGGACGGCGATGCGGCGCGCGGCGGCGGACGGGCCGAGCACGAACCCCGGCTACCACGACGGCCGGGTCACCGACACCACCCGCTCCGGGCACCCCGCCGCCTTCTGGGAGTTCACCTGGAAGGGCTTCAGTGCGACGGAGGGCCCCCGGCACACCTACGACCTCTGCTGGGAGCAGGACGGCCGGATGTACGACGTGTGGGTGTCCGCGCCGGTCGGGAAGGTACGGGAGGCACGGGAGTACTTCGACGTCGCGGTGGACACGTTCGCGGGGGAATGAGGATCCCGGAAGGGGTAACTCGGCCGAGGTGACGCCGACATCCGCCGACCGTGGGCCTCTGACCGCGCCGCTTCGACAAGGGCATGGTGCGCAAGGTACTCATGTGACATGAGTGAAGACGGCGAACAGCCGGTCGAGGAACGTCTGATCGGTGGGCGCTATCGGCTCGCCGAGCCCATCGGCTCCGGGCCGTCCGGCACCGTGTGGCGCGCCCGGGACGAGCAGGACGGACGGCAGGTCGCCGTCAAGGAGCCGCGCCTGACCGGCGAACCGGACGACGAGGAGCGGCAGCGCGCCGCACACCGCCTGCTGCACGAGGCCCGCGCCGCCGCCCGCGTCGACCATCCGGCCGCCGTCGCCATTCACGACGTACTCCTTGAAGGCGAACTCCCCTGGGTCGTCATGGAGTTGGTGGAGGGTGAGTCCCTCCAGGAAGCCCTCGCCGCTCGCGGCCCGCTGGCTCCCGCCGAGGCGGCCCGGATCGGGCTCGCCGTGCTCGGTGCCCTGCACGCCGCCCACTGTGTCGGCATCGTGCACCGTGACCTCAAGCCGTCCAACGTTCTCCTGGGGGCCGGGGGCGAGCGGGTCGTGCTGACCGACTTCGGTATCGGCGCGGGGCAGCAGGGGCACACCGGCCCGCACGGCGGTGAGGGCGAGGGTGGCGACGGCTCCGGCGGTTTCGTCGCGCCCGAGTGTGCCGCGGGGCGCGGCGCCGGTCCCGCCTCCGACCTGTGGTCCCTGGGCGCGCTGCTGCGAGCGGCCACCGGGCAGGACACCGGTCCCCTCGGCCCGCTGGTGGACAGGCTCCTCGCCCCCGACCCGGAGGCCCGGCCGGCCGCCCCGGAGGCCGCCGAGATCCTCGCCGAGGCCGCGGGGGAGGCACTGCCGAAGTGGGTCACGGAGCCCATCGCACCGGCACAGTCGCCGCCTCCGGCCGCACCGCTCCCGACGGCCCCCGAGCCCCGCCGCCTCACCCCCTTCGCCGCGCTCGGCCTGCTGCTCGCCAAAAAACCGGAACGCGGCTGACCGGCGCCGGCCGTCCCCGTCCGACCTCTTGATCAGCACATTCCCTGCCAGTGATCACTGGCGCAATGTGTGCACTCGGTGAATCCGGGTTACCCACGGGTACCCAAAGGACCCGCTCCCGAATACCCTGCGGCTCATGACGGACTCGCAGGCCCCGGCCCACGCACCGGCGCACACCGGCACGAATCCCCTCGCCCCCGCCCCCGCGGGCGCCAGAACGGCCGCCGACGTGGTCACGCCCGAGCTGGTCGCCCAGCTCACCAAGGGCGTCGCCGGCTCCGGACGCACGGCCAACCACACGCCCTTCACCGGCGAGAAACTGGCCGACCTGCCCGAGTCCACCCCCGAGGACGTGGCCAAGGCCTTCGACGCGGCCCGCGCCGCACAGGCCGTGTGGGCGAAGGTGCCGGTACGGCAGCGCGCGGCCGTCCTGCTCCGCTTCCACGACCTGGTCCTGGCCCGGCAGGCGGAGGTCCTCGACCTCATCCAGCTGGAGACCGGCAAGGCCCGGCTGCACGCGCACGAGGAGGTGCAGGCCGTCGCCGTCGCCGCCCGCCACTACGGCCGCAAGGCCCCCTCCTATCTACGGCCGAAGAGGCACGCCGGCGCCATGCCCACCCTCACCAAGGTCACCGAACTGCGCCACCCGCGGGGCGTGGTGGGCCAGATCGCGCCCTGGAACTACCCACTCGAACTCTCCGTCGGCGACGCGCTCCCCGCCTTCGTCGCGGGCAACGCGGTCGTCATGAAGCCGGACACCGAGACCTGCCTGACCGCCCTGTGGGCCCGCGACATCCTCATCGAGGCCGGGCTGCCCGCCGACGTCTTCCAGGTCGTCCTCGGCGAGGGCCCGGTCGTCGGCCCCGAGGTCGTCAGGCACGCCGACTACGTCTCCTTCACCGGCTCCACCCGCACCGGCCGCGAGGTCGCCCAGGGCGCCGCCGCCCGGCTCGTCGGCGTCTCCCTCGAACTCGGCGGCAAGAACGCCATGCTGGTCCTCGCGGATGCCGACATCGAGAAGGCGGCCGCCGGCGCGGTCCGCGCCTGCTTCTCCTCGGCCGGCCAGCTCTGCATCTCCATCGAGCGGCTGTACGTCCACGAGTCGATCGCCGACGCCTTCGTCGAGCGGTTCGCCGCCCGCACCAAGGCCATGCGCCTGGGCAGGTCCCTCGCATACGGCGCGGACATGGGGTCCCTGGTCGGGGAGCGCCAGCTGGAGACGGTCACGCGGCATGTGGCGGAGGCCGTGGAGAAGGGCGCCACCGTCGTCGCCGGCGGCACCGCACGCCCCGACATCGGCCCCTACTTCTACGAGCCGACCATCCTCGACGGCGTCGAGGACGCGATGGCCGTCTGCACGGAGGAGACCTTCGGCCCGGTCGTCTCCCTCTACCGTTTCAAGACGGAGGAGGAGGCCATCGAGCACGCCAACGCGACCCCGTACGGCCTGAACTCCTCGGTCTGGACGAAGAACGGCGGCCATGGCCGCGAGGTCGCCGCCCGCCTGCGCACCGGCACGGTCAACGTCAACGAGGGCTACGCCCCCGCCTACGGCAGCGTCCAGTCCCCGATGGGCGGCATGAAGGACTCGGGCCTCGGGCGCCGGCACGGCTCGGAGGGCATCCTCAAGTACACGGAGGCGCAGACCGTGGCGCAGCAGAGGCTTCTTCCCATGGCCCCCTCACTGGGCATGGACGACGCGAAGTACGCCCAGTTCATGAGCACCAGCCTCCGGGTGATGAAGGCACTGAGGCTGCGCTGAGGCGCCCCTTGAGGGGCGCGGGCCGTATCGATATGCGGCTCCGCCGCGTGGGCGCGAGCAACCACGATCCACCCGCACGCGACACTCAACGAGGAGCACCCGTGCCCCAGGACACCTACGACTACGACGTCATCGTCGTCGGCTCAGGATTCGGCGGCTCCGTCACCGCACTGCGCCTGACAGAAAAGGGCTACACCGTAGGCGTCCTGGAAGCCGGCCGCCGCTTCGCCCGCGAAACCCTCCCCAAGAACTCCTGGGACATCAAGAACTACCTCTGGGCCCCCGCACTCGGCTGCTACGGCATCCAGCGCATCCATCTCCTCGGCAACGTCATGGTGCTGGCCGGCGCGGGCGTCGGCGGCGGCTCGCTCAACTACGCCAACACCCTCTACGTTCCGCCGAAGGCCTTCTTCGACGACCCCCAGTGGCGTGACATCACGGACTGGCAGCAGGAGCTGAAGCCGTACTACGACCAGGCGCAGCGCATGCTCGGCGTACGGCTCAACCCGACGATGACCCCCTCCGACGTCCACCTGAAGGCGGCGGCGGAGAAGCTCGGCGTCGGCGACACCTTCCATCTCGCCCCCGTCGGCGTCTTCTTCGGTGACGGCAAGGACGCCGACGGCGAGGCGAAGGCCGCGCCCGGCGACCAGGTCTCCGACCCCTACTTCGGCGGCGCCGGCCCGGCCCGCAACGCCTGCACCGAGTGCGGCGAGTGCATGACCGGCTGCCGGCACGGCGCGAAGAACACCCTCAACGAGAACTACCTGCACCTCGCCGAACAGGCGGGCGCGGTCGTGCACGCCATGACCACCGTCGTCTCCGTCACCGACGACTCCCAGGGCGGCTACGCGGTCGCGACCCTCCCCACCGACGACAGGAAGGCGAAGGGCCGGATCCTCAAGGCGCGCCGGGTCGTCGTCGCGGCCGGCACCTACGGCACCCAGACCCTGCTGCACCGGATGAAGGCCGGCGGCCAACTGCCGTACCTCTCCGACCGGCTGGGCGACCTGACCCGTACCAACTCCGAGGCCCTGGTCGGCGCCCAGACCGACGACCGCCGCTACCGCAGGGCCCACGGCACCCCGAAGGCCGACTTCACCCGGGGCGTCGCCATCACGTCCTCGATCCACCCGGACGAGAACACGCACATCGAGCCGGTCCGCTACGGCAAGGGCTCCAACGCGATGGGCGGCATGTCCATCCTCCAGGTGCCGTACGCGGAGGGCTCCTCCCGCGTCCTCGGCTGGCTGGCGAACGCGGCCCGCCACCCCCTCCTCGTGCTGCGCTCGCTCTCCAACCGGCGCTGGTCGGAGCGGACCATCATCGGCCTGGTGATGCAGTCGCTGGACAACTCCCTGACGACGTACCTGAAACCGGACGGCGTCGGCAAGGGCCTGCTCACCGCCCGGCAGGGCCACGGCGCCCCCAACCCCAAGCAGATCAAGGCCGCCTCTCAGGCGGCCACCGTGCTGGCCGCCGAGATCAACGGCTTCGCCGGCAGCAACGTCGGCGAGCTGATGGGCACCCCGCTCACCGCGCACTTCCTCGGCGGCTGCCCGATCGGCGACTCGCGCGAGACCGGGGTCATCGACCCGTACCACCGGCTCTACGGCCACCCGGGCATCTCGGTCGTGGACGGCGCCGCCGTCTCCGCGAACCTGGGCGTGAACCCGTCCCTCACCATCACCGCGCAGGCCGAGCGCGCGATGTCGTACTGGCCCAACAAGGGTGAGGCGGACCCGCGGCCACGGCAGGGCGAGGCGTACGAGCGCCTCCGGCCGGTCGAGCCGCACCGCCCCGCGGTCCCGGCGGAGGCCTTCGGCGCGCTGCGCCTGCCGCTGCTCGACATCCCGGCCGTGCCCCCGAAGAAGTAGCCCGGGCGTCGCGTACCCGGACGCCGAAAAGGGACCTGTGCCCCCCTCCGAGCCCAGGTCCCTCTTCGTCCGGTGTGCGCGGCCGCCGTACGACGACGGTCCGCGCGACCTCGTTCACATGGCTATGCGGCCGCCCCGGCCTTCCGGCGCCGCACCACGAACACCGCACCGGCGCCGGCCACGACGGCGACCCCGCCGACCAGGCCGATGACCGGGAGCGCCGAGCTGGAGCCGGTCTCGGCGAGGTTGCCGGTCGGCAGGTCGGAGACCTCGCCCTGCGGCCTCTTCACGGAGTCCTTGCCGCCGTCGTCGCTCGGCGTGGCCGTACCCGGGTCAGGGTTGGACGAGCCGGCCTTGAGGACCGTGAAGTCGTACTGGGCCCAGCCCTCGGCGATGCAGTCCTGGCCGTCGACCTTGTCGAGGTAGGCGCCGGAGCCGAAGGAGTAGGCGTCACCGGCGGGCGCCTTGGCGTCGATGGAGACGCGCAGGTCGACCGACCGGCTCGCGCCGGACTTGAGCTTCTCGACGTAGAAGAAGTAGTCGCCGGCCCAGTCGTCGCTGCCGATCCGGTCCCAGGAGCCGCTGTCGGGGTTCTTGAACTCCAGGTCGACGTACGGGCTGAGGTACTTCGACTCGGTGAGCTCGTAGTTCTCGATCTCGGCGTAGAAGGCGACGCCCTCGATGTCGGTCTTCGACTCGTTGGTCACGACCAGCTTGAAGCCGTGGAAGCCGTCACCGGCGACGATCTTGCCGGGCAGGCCCTTGATGTCGGCGGACACCTTGGCGTTGCCGAAGTCCTCGTCGAGGTCCTCGCAGTACGGGACGTCCGGGTCGGACGGGTCCTCGCTGGGCTCCGCCGAATCGGACGGCTCGGCCGAGGCGGACGCGCTGGCGCTCGCGCTGTCGCTGGGCGAGGCGGACGCCGAAGCGGACTCGGACGCCGACTCGGACGCGGAGGCGCTGTCGCTCGGCGCGGCGGAGTCCGACGGGGAGGCCGACGCGGAGTCGCTCGGGATCTCGCTCGGCGCGGACTCGGACGCGGGCGTGGAGGGCTCGTCGTCCGCGAAGGCGGCCGGTGCGGACAGCAGGGCGATCGGCGCGATGACAGCCGTGGCGGCTGCCGCGGCCATGGCGCGGCGAAGCTTCATGAGGACCCCCGTGATTAGGTGCGGCAGACGGATGTAACCGCTGGTTCCGGTGAAGTGACCCGCGAATCCTGTGAATGGTTGCCTCCGCCTTCACGGGATTCTTATGTGACGGTCGTCACTTCAGGGCGTCCGCAGGGGTGGGCATGTCCACGGCGGGTCGCATGGTTATTCTCGCCCCCGTCGAACGGCCGAACGAGAGAGTGTCATGTCTGACAGACGGTCCGAGCAGTCGTCGGGGGACGAACCGTCGTCGTCCTCCTCCATACCCGATGAGGTGTGGGAACAGTTCATTCGCGACACCGAGCGCGACATCCGCAAGTCCGCTCCGAAGGAGCCATCCGCCCGCGCCCGTGAGGTGACCCAGCGGCTCAAGGGCCGTCAGGAGCCCGAGGGTTGGCGGACCGGGCCGGCCTGGCGGGAGATGGAGGGGCGGGCCGCCCGGCGCCGTAAGATCTGGGCGGTCGTGGGTCTGCCGGTGGCGATCGCCGTGGCCGTCGTGGCCATGCGGCCCTCGCTGATCCCCGGCGACCCCTTCGGCTCGTCCTCCGGTACCGACACCGCCACCTCGACGCTCCCCGCCGAGACCACCGCCCCGACCGCGCCGCCGTCCGCGGTAGCCGCCGACACCCCCACCCTCGCCCGCCCGTTCGCCGGTTCCCCGGCGCTGCGCTGGGCCGACGGCGCGGACGGCATCGTGCTGCCGAAGGCCACCGCGCTCGGCTCGATCCCCAGGGACCGCGTCGAACTGGCCCTCCAGCAGACCAAGAAGCTGCTGGTCGACGCCAACCTCAACCCCGAGGTCGTGGCCGGCGCGCACCCCGATGCCGCCCTCGCCGTGCTCGACCCCAAGCAGCCCCGCCTGCTCGACGAGCTCAACACCGCACTGCGCACCCCGAGCAAGGCCCACGACCCGCTGTCACTCTTCAGCCGCTTCGACACCGAGGACGTGCACCTGGCCGGCCAGGTCGTCAAGACGCGCGGCCGGATCACCTTCGCCAAGGGCAAGTTCGAGGGCGTGGCCGTGCACGCCGACTTCACCTTCGTCTACCCGGTCGTCCGTGCCGACGGCTCCACCGAGGTCGCCCGCACCATCGTGCGCCGGGTCATCGACACCGAACTCTCCGACCCCGCGCACTACCAGGTCACCCCCGGCCGCCTGACCCTGCGGAGCTACCTCCAGGACGCCGGCAACTCGGCCTGCGACATCTACGACGGCTACCTGCACCCGCAGTTCCCGTCCCAGGCGCCGACGAGCAGCGCCGCCCCGACCGGCCCGTCGATCGACCCGTACGACCGCAGCCGGAAACTCGGGAACGAGCCGGAGGGGTGCGGCACGGTGAGCCGTACCTAGCCGTAGACCTCTTTGCGGGTGTCTGCGGGTGTCTGCGGGCAGGCGAAGGGCCCCGCGGGACGGAGCCGCGGGGCCCTTCTTCCGTCAGCACCGACGTCAGGGCAGCGCCGGTGCCGGGGAGCGGCGCCGGGGGGTTGCGCCGCTGGTCTCTGTGCCCTGTGTCACCGTCCGCGTCCCGGGTCGGCGCCCCGGCGTACTCGGGGCGTACGGCAGGTCTCGACCTTTGGCGGACGGTCGGCACACGGCAATTCCGTTGCCTGAACCGGGACTTGGGAGCTGTGAAGGCCTTGGGGGCCTTCTAGGCATCGTGCTGGATGCACGCGGCCTCCGCAACCGTTTGACCCAGCCCTTATGCATTTTTGCAATTTTCCGCCGGTCGGCCCCGGGCGTCCCCGGAGCCGGCCGTCTCTGGTGTGACCGGGCTGCTGTCCCCTGCCGTCCGGTCACGTGACTGGAACGAGGTCCCACGGCGCACGGCACAATCCGTACGCCTCATCGCTCCAGTGAGCCACGCGTGGTTCTTTCGGGCCCGCCCCTGGCTGACACGGACACCCCACCAACGAAGCGGTTCGCGTGCCGGTCACGCGCCGTACGGGTGAGAAGGCCCCGAACTCAGGTCCGCCCGAACTCAGGTCCGCCCGACTCGGATGCGACCGACTCGGATGCGACCGACTCGGGTGCGCCCGCTCAGATGCGGCCGCGGCACAGTTCGAGGAGTGTCATGGCGAGGGAGGTGCCCGGCCTGCCGAGCGCCTCGCTGTAGTGGCCGAGGACCTCCATCTCGCGGGACAGGCTCACCCGGCGGCCGCCGGAGGTGATCCGGGCCTCCTGGATGACGGCGGAGACCGCCATCCGTTCCTGGATCAGACCGATGATCCGGTCGTCGAGCGCGTCGATGCGCTCCCGCGCACCTGTGATCACGTCGGCGGCCTCGGCGGTACGGGCACCGGTCTTCTCGGCGGGGCTGACGTGCTGCTCGGTGGGGCTGGCGGTCATGTCGGGGGCTCCTCGTTCTCGTCGTTCTCGGGAGACCCCCGGGCCGGCACGATCCGGAGAAACACCAGGCGCCCCGGACCTTGTCGGCCCGGGGCGCCTGGGGAAGTCGCTTGTCAGTTGCTCAAGCGTGACGACCATGGCAGCCGGCGGGCCGGTTGCCATAGGTAAAGAGGAAGGTCGTCTGCGTGAGCATGGCGGCGAGTATGCCACATCACCTCGTCAGGGTGTCCCGCGCCCGCCCCGTTAGAATCGGTAACCACAGACCCCCGCCCCACCGCCGGAAGGCACCCCGTGTCATCAGCGACTCCCGCTGCCGCCACCCCCGACACCGTCCTGGTCGTCGACTTCGGCGCGCAGTACGCCCAGCTCATCGCCCGTCGCGTCCGCGAGGCCCGGGTCTACAGCGAGATCGTGCCGAGCACCATGCCGGTCGCCGAGATGCTCGCCAAGAACCCGGCGGCGATCATCCTCTCCGGCGGCCCCTCGTCCGTGTACGAGGAGGGCGCCCCCCGCCTGGACCGCGCGCTCTTCGAGGCCGGCGTCCCCGTCTTCGGCATGTGCTACGGCTTCCAGCTGATGGCCCAGGTCCTCGGCGGCACGGTGGACAACACCGGCGCCCGCGAGTACGGCCGTACCGACCTGCACGTCTCCAAGCCGGCCTCCACCCTCTTCGAGGGCACCCCGGCCGAGCAGCACGTGTGGATGTCGCACGGCGACGCCTGCTCCGCCGCCCCCGAGGGCTTCGCCGTCACCGCGTCCACGGACGTCGTCCCGGTCGCCGCCTTCGAGAACGACGAGAAGAAGCTCTACGGCGTCCAGTACCACCCCGAGGTCATGCACTCCACGCACGGCCAGCAGGTCCTGGAGCACTTCCTGTACCGCGGTGCCGGGCTCACGCCCTCCTGGACCACCGGCAACGTCATCGAGGAGCAGGTCACCGCGATCCGCGAGCTGGTCGGCGACAAGCGCGCCATCTGCGGCCTGTCCGGCGGCGTCGACTCCGCGGTGGCCGCCGCCCTCGTCCAGAAGGCCATCGGCGCCCAGCTGACCTGCGTGTACGTCGACCACGGCCTGATGCGCAAGGGCGAGACCGAGCAGGTCGAGAAGGACTTCGTGGCCGCGACCGGCGTCCAGCTGAAGGTCGTGGACGCGCAGGAGCGGTTCCTGAAGGCCCTCGCCGGCGTCTCCGACCCGGAGGCGAAGCGGAAGATCATCGGCCGCGAGTTCATCCGGGTCTTCGAGCAGGCCCAGGCCGAGATCATCGCGGACGCGGGCCCCGAGGTCGCGTTCCTGGTGCAGGGCACGCTCTACCCGGACGTCGTCGAGTCCGGTGGCGGCACCGGCACCGCGAACATCAAGTCCCACCACAACGTCGGCGGCCTCCCCGAGGACCTGGAGTTCAAGCTCGTCGAGCCGCTCCGCAAGCTCTTCAAGGACGAGGTCCGGATGGTCGGCCAGGAGCTCGGCCTGCCGGAGGAGATCGTCCAGCGCCAGCCCTTCCCGGGCCCCGGCCTCGGCATCCGGATCGTCGGCGAGGTGACCAAGGACCGCCTCGACCTGCTCCGCGAGGCCGACGCCATCGCCCGCGAGGAGCTGACCGCGGCCGGCCTCGACCGTGACATCTGGCAGTGCCCGGTGGTCCTGCTCGCGGACGTCCGCTCGGTCGGTGTCCAGGGCGACGGCCGCACCTACGGTCACCCGATCGTGCTGCGCCCGGTCTCCTCCGAGGACGCCATGACGGCCGACTGGTCGCGCCTGCCGTACGACGTCCTCGCGAAGATCTCCACCCGGATCACCAACGAGGTCAGCGACGTCAACCGGGTCGTCCTCGACGTCACCTCGAAGCCGCCGGGCACCATCGAGTGGGAGTAGTGCCTACCGGCGCCTGACGGTGCGCAGGGGCCGACCGGGCTGCCAGATCTCGACGACCAGGTAGGTGTCGTCCTCGACGCGGGTCCTGACCACCTCCGTCAGCTCGGTACGGAAGAGGTGGAACGGCTCCGGCGGTTCCACCTCTTCCATGTACGCCCCCTTCACCGCCGTATCCACGACCTCGTACGCCCGCCCGGCGATCCGTACGTCCCCGCCGCCCATGTCGGTGCCGTCCCCCGGATTGGCCTGGAGCGCGAACCGCGGGTCGCGCTCCAGGTCGAGCGCCTTCACCGAGGCCGGCATCATGCCGAGCCAGAGCCCGCCGTCCAGGAAGCGGACCTCCAGGCCCGAGGTGCGGGGGGAGCCGTCCTTGCGGAGGGTGGCCAGGACGTGGTGGCGGTGGGCGGCGAAGCGTTCCTCGACGGTGCGCGCCAGGTCGGGCACGGCGGCGACGAAGGCCGCCCAGTCGGTACCGGCTGTTCCGCTCGTGGGGGCTGTACGTGTCATACGAGCCATGGTGCTGCCGATACCCGACATCTTCTGTCGTGATTTGCTCGCGCGCGTCATCTTTACAGAACAGCTCTGTTTTCCTGCGCTGACCGACGGTAACTTCCGCCCGTAACACAAACCCAGTGCTGGAGGACCTATGCACGGGCCGACCCCGCCCCTGCCGCTGCCCACCGATCAGCTCCGGTTCGCGATGCCGCCGATGCACGACTCGCTCGACGACGAGCGTCGGCACCGCAAGGAACGGCTCGCGGGCGCGCTGCGGATCTTCGGCCGGGCCGGATTCGAGGACGGGGTGTCCGGGCACATCACCGCCCGCGACCCCGAGTACTCGAACTGCTTCTGGGTCAACCCCTTCGGCATGCCGTTCAAGCACGTCACCGTCAGCGACCTCGTCCTGGCCAACCAGGACGGCCAGGTGATCGAGGGCCGCTACCACGTCAACCAGGCCGCCTTCACCGTCCACGTCCAGGTGCACGCGGCCCGCCCGGACGTCGTCGCCGTCGCCCACTGCCACTCCGTGCACGGCCGCGCCCTGTCCGCCCTCGGCGACCTGCTCGACCCGATCAGCCAGGAGAGCTGCGCCTTCTACGAGGACCACGCCCTCTACGACGCCTTCACCGGGGTCGCCGTCGACGCCGACGAGGGCCGCCGGATCGCCGGCGCCCTCGGCTCCCGCAAGGCGCTGGTGCTGCGCAACCACGGGCTGCTGACCGTCGGCGACTCGGTGGACGCGGCCGCCTGGTGGTTCCTGTCGATGGAGAAGTCCGCGCAGGTCCAGCTGACCGCCAAAGCCGCCGGCCGCCCGCTGCTCATCGACCACAAACTCGCCGTCGCCACCCGCGAACAGCTCGGCGGCGACCTGGTGGCCTGGATCAACTACCAGCCCCTGTGGCAGGACATCAGCCGCTCCGAACCGGACCTGCTGAGCTAGCGCCGCAACAGGCGACGTTCGCCCCGTCGCGACGCCCGACACGCCCTCTCGCCGCACCGGACGGAAGCCCGAGTACATCCCGTACGAGGGCTTCCGTCCGGCACTCCCCCAGCCTCCGGCCGGGGGACCCCCAGAGAACGCGCCGGACGCCGCCCCTGCACGGGCGAACGTTGCCTGCCGCGGCACTGGAGGCATCAGAAGCTCCTGAGCACGGCCGCCTTCGTCAGCGCGAACTCCTCGTCCGTGAGGACCCCGTCCCGGTGCAGCTCGCCCAACTCCCGCAGCCTGCGCAGCAGTATGTCGTGATGGTCTGCCGACTGGCGCGGCACGGCCGCCGGGGGCCGGTCCCGGTCGGCGTACTCCGCGCCCGCCCGGGTCGAGGGATGCGGCAGCCGGGCCGTGACCGCCGCCGCGACCAGCGCCGTCAGCAGATCGCGGCGGACACTGCCCCACAGGTCCAGGGCGTAGGGGTCGCGCTCTGCCGGCAGCTTCGAGAACACCGTCTCCCGGGTGACGAACCGCAGAAAGCCGTCCTCGTAGCCGGAGTTGGGAAGCCACTCCACCTGCACCAGGTCGCCGATGCCGATGATGCGCGGCCCGGTCGCCCGCTTGACCCGGTCGGAGGTGTCGGCCCAGTCGATCCGCACCTGCGTACCGTCGAACGACACCGTGCCGTCCGAGGACCGCACCGACACCGGCACCGGCGGCCCCGGCAGCAGATACGCCTTCGTCGGCTCCGCGGGGATCTGTTCCAGCAGCAGCGACTGCCGGATCTCCGCCACGACGTACTCCGCCACCCCCGAGCGGTCCCCTTCTACCGTCAGCCGATACGGATCCGCTCCTTCCGGCAGCCGCCCGCCCGTCGCCTGCAGCAACGGATCCGCGCCCTCGCGCAGCCGCATCCGCAGCCGCCCGCGCTTGCGCTCCGGCTCGTACACCACCCCCGACACCGCCTCCAGCGGTACGGCGATCTCCCCGTACGTCTGCCGGAACAGCGGCACGGAGCGGTGGCGTCCCGGCGTGATCCGGACCGTGCTGCCGTCGAAGGCCCAGGTCCCGTCCCGCTGGATGATCTCGGCCATGGGGGAATTCTCGCAGCCGGGTCAACCTGTCGGCCGTACCTTCACCCGTCGTGACCAACCTGCTGAACGCGAACAGCGTGGCGTAGGGCACAATTCGCTCTCGACACAAGGGACTTGCACGGCGTTGTCCGGCCCCGGGGAGGGCCCTGCGCGTCGTGCCCCGGGCGTGGGGAAGGCGGGCGTCGGGCGTGGCGGTGCAGGAGGCGAGGCAGGGTGCCGGTTCCGGTGTCCACGGAGGCGGGTGCGCGTGCGGGGACTGTCCGCACGGGGCACGCGAGGGGCACCGGCGGGCGGTCGCCGAATTCCTCCTCAAACGCGAGGAGTTCGCGGCCGGACAGGGGCTGCCCGCGGCGGTGGCCCACTCCGCCTCCGCCTCCCGGCAGTGGGTCTCCGAGGAACTCTCCCAGTCCGCCGAGGTGGTCGCCGAACGCGGCCGCGCCGAGGGCGAGGCCTGGCTCGCCCGCCTCTGGCTGCGCACCGCGTGCACGGTCTGGGCGGCCGTCGTGATCATGCTGCTCGCCCAGTCCCTCACCGCGATCGGCGCCGGCTGGACCAGCGCCCGCACCGCCGGACTGGTCGCCGCCGTGGCCGTGGCCCTCACGCTGACCGCCGCCTCCTGGTTCCACCGCTCGCGCGGCGGAGTGCTCGCCCCCGTGATCGGCGAGGACAACCGCATGTCCACCTCCCGCACCGTGGCCGCCTCCTGGGTCCTCTTCGTCGCCTACGCCGTACTCGTCCTGGCCTGCCGCCTGGCCGTCGCCTCCTCTCCCGCAGACCGGGACGCCCTCATCTCCGGCCTCGATCTCGCCCGCGGCGCCGGTGTGGTGACCGTCCTCGCCGTGGTCTGCGGCATCGCCGTCCTGGTGCGCCGGGTGGTCGGCCTGCGCATCCTCGGCCAGCGCCTGCAGAAGGTGCGCGCGCACCGCCCCCGCGCGGCCGACCTGCTCACCGACGACTCCGGCCGGGGCACCTTCGCCGACATCCAGTACGTCGTGATCGGCGCCGTCGCCCTCGTCTTCGCCGCCGTACGCCTCGCCCGCCGCCCCGACCAGCTCCCGGACCTCCCCTGGGGCCTGGCGACGGTGGTCCTGATCTCCGCCGCGACCTATCTCGCCGGCAAGTACGCCGAGGGCGGCCGCCCGGTCATCCTCTCCGTCGTCCGCGCCCGCGAGGCCGGTGACCTGGACGCGCCCATCCGTACGGGCGACGACATCGAGATCCGCGGCACCGGCTTCGTCCCGCCCGGCGCCCAGACCGCCGACCGCCTCTCCCGCATGGTCGTCCGCGTCGGCGCGGTCAACGTCCACGTGCCCCTGGTCCCCGTCACCGGCGGCTTCAGCAATCCCACGGACAGCGTCCTCACCGTCCCCGTGCCCGCCGAGGTGGAACCCGGCTGGGTCGAGATCCAGGTGGTGACAGCGGCCGGGGCGGCCACCAACCGGTGCGTGGTGGAGGTGACCGAGTAAGGGGACCGGGTGAGGGGATCCGCGGGCGGGGGGCCGGGTGAGGGGGCCCTCGGCCGGGTGACGAAGACCGACCGAAATTCGTAAAAATATCCGGAGGAGGATTGAGCGGGTCGCGGTTGTCGTACGTATGGTCTGTTGAGGGGCTCTGGGTACAGCGGCGAGAGGCGGCTAGTGGCGATGACTCACGGCATTCGTACGGACACGCACCCCCCGTATCTGGACGGCGATCGCGGCCTGCGCGAGACCGCCACCCGATATGCCCTCCTTCCGCTGCGGATCTTCCTCGGCGTCACCTTCATCTACGCCGGCCTGGACAAACTGACCGACAGCGCCTTCCTGAAGTCCGGCGGCTCCGGCTCGATCGGCGACACCATGCGCGGGGTGCGCGACTCCGCCGCGATCCCGGCCCTGGTCGACCTGGCCCTGAAGAACCCCGTCGGCTTCGGTACCGCGATCGCCATCGGTGAACTCGCCGTCGGCCTCGGCACCCTCTTCGGCCTGCTGGCCCGCCTGGCCGCCCTCGGCGGTGCGCTGATCTCGCTCAGCCTCTGGCTGACCGTCAGCTGGGCCAACTCCCCGTACTACTACGGCAACGACCTCGCCTACCTGATGGCCTGGCTGCCCCTGGTCCTGGCCGGCGCCCCCTACCTCTCCTTGGACGCGATGCTGCGTGCCCGGCGCCGACACCGGTCCGGGGGCCTGCGCTAGCACCCCGCCGGCTCGCTCTCCGCTAGTTCTCCGGTGCGCGGCGGCGCCTGCGTATCGCCCGGGTCAGGGCCGCCGCCACGCCTGCCAGGAAGAGGCCGACCACCATCACGGGGATGACCGCGAACCACTCGGTCGTCCACAGGCCCCCCGCGTCACCGGCGTAGGCGATTCCCGCCGCTGTGAGGAAGACACCCACGATCAGCCGCCCGGGCTGGAACTCATGCCGCAGCACGGTTAACCTCCACCTGTCCCGCGCCGACCTGGAGATCCAGGTCGAGCGTGCCCGTGTTCTTCGCGCCGCCCGTAGGCCGCAGCGTCACGTCCTTGTGCTTGCCGGGCTCCACGTCCACGTCCTTCTTGTCGTCACCGGGCAACTGGATGTCGCCCACCCCCACGTCGATGCTCATCCGCACGGTCAGGTCCGCCGGCACGACGATCTTCAGCCGTCCCGCCCCCACCTCGGCGGCCGTCGACACCGTCTGTCCCCGGGCGATGCGTATACGGGTCAGGTCGAGCGTGGCGACGCCCGTCCCGAGGTCGTACGTCGGCGACACCTCCGCCGCCGTGGCCGGGGTCCAGCTCTCGCGCGTCCAGTGGGTGCTGATGTCGGACGGCAGCGCTGTCGCCGCCGCGAGGAGGCCCGCAGTGGCGAGCGCCAGGAACAGTGAGCCGGCCCCCGTGCGTCCCAGGAACGAGCTGACCGCCGTACCCAGGCCGAACACGATCAGCGCGCCGGCCAGACCGGCCTGGAGGCTGGTGCCCAGCGGATGCGTGTCCCATGTCAGGCCCGTGCCCAGACAGCCCGCCAGCAGGGCGAACAGGAAGATCCAGCCGCCGATCCAGCGCGGTCCGCGCGGTCTCGGGGGCGCGCTCTGCCGGGCACGTGTGTCCTGGCCGTGGACCCACGGGGTGCTCAGCCGGAAGTCGAGTCCCGGGACGTCCCGGCCGCGGGCGTCGCCGGGGCCCCACAGATAGCCGGTGCCCCCGACATGCGTGCCGTCCTTGACGATCGGGTCGCGCCACCACGACGGGTAGGTGATCGAGATCGGCGGCGCCTGGGCCTCGGGAGGGGCGTCGGCCACCGCCTGCGCGGCCAGCGGGTCGGGGTCCGGGGCGTCCCGCCGCCGTGACCAGTACCCGGCGCCCGCCAGCAGAACGGAGAGCACGACGGCGAACGCCAGCACCCCGCCGTTCCTGATCATCGTCAGCAGCACTCCGCAGCCGACCAGCGCGAACAGCACGGCCGCCAGAGCCTGCCCGTCGACCCGGCCGGTCAGCAGCTTGCGGACCTCGTTCTCCTCCTCGTCCTCGTAGGGCACGAAGAGCCAGGCGAAGCCGTAGAAGAGGAGACCGATGCCGCCGGTCGCGGCCAGCACGGCCAGAGTGATGCGGAAGATCACCGGGTCCAGGTCGGTATGGCGCCCGAGCCCCGCACACACGCCCGCGATCATCTTGTGCCGGCGGTCGCGCCGGAACCTGGGGAGCGCCTCGGCGACCGCTTGCGCGCCGGCGTCGGTGGCGTCGTCCTCCGTCCCGGTGGCGCCCGTCCCGCTCGCCTCCGTCGCGGCGGGCGCGGCATCCGACGGCCCGGGGCCCGGGGCGGGCCGCGGGCCGGGGCCGGGTCCCGGACCCGTCGCGGCGTGCTCGTGATCAGTCATGAGTCAATGGTGACGGCCGAGCCGCCGCAACGGCAGTCGGGATGACCCTGGCCGAACCCTGAAATCGGCCCCGAGGCCGGACCGGGACGCGTTCGAACCGCGCCTCGGCGACGGACACGGCCGCTCGCCGCCGGAAGTCCGGGCACTCGGCGCGGGGAATCCGAAGATCAGGGGAGTCTCGGGGGCCGACCCTGATGCCCCGGGGACTTCCGGCGTGTGAACATCGATGGCATGCCGGAAGCCGCAGCAGCGCCCCTCGACGACCCGCGGCCGCCGCGCAAGCTCTACCGCAGCAGCGACGGCCGTTGGCTCGGTGGGGTGGCGCGGGGCCTCGCCGGGCATCTCGGCCTGCCCGTCGTCTGGGTGCGGCTCGTCTTCGTCGGCCTGTTCATGGCCAACGGCCTGGGCGCACTGCTGTATGCCGCGTTCTGGTTCTTCGTACCCCTCGGCCTCGGCGGCGTCGGCGGCCAGAAGCCGCCTTCGCTGGTCACCACCGAGACCTCGGCGGACGGCCGCCGCAGACTCGTCGCCCGCAGACCCGACAGAGGCCAGATCGTCGCGCTGCTCCTCATGGTCGTCGTGTCCATGGTGTTCGTGGGCAGCGTCAACCTCACCAGCGGCGCCAAGGCCTATCTCCTGCCCGCGGTCCTGGTCGCCGCCGGCGTGGCGCTCGTCTGGCGCCAGGCGGACAACGCCCGCCGGGCCCGGTGGGTCGAGGTCGGCAGCCGGCGCCGCACGCTCTCGCTGCTGCGCGCGGGCGTCGGCGTCCTGCTCGTCACCGCGGGCGTCTCGGGCGTCTTCGTCATGCAGGGCTCCGCCGCGCACATCGGGGCGGTGCTCCAGGCCTCGCTCGCCGTGCTCGTCGGCATCACGCTGCTCGCCGGGCCGTATCTCGTGCGGATGACCCAGGACCTCTCCGAGGAGCGGCTGATGCGTATCCGTGCCCAGGAGCGGGCCGAGGTCGCCGCCCATGTCCACGACTCCGTGCTGCACACCCTGACCCTGATCCAGCGCAACGCGGAGAACGCGAACGAGGTGCGCCGCCTCGCCCGCGCCCAGGAGCGTGACCTGCGCACCTGGCTCTACAAGCCCGAGGGCAGCGGCAAGGAGGAGGCCGACGAGCCCGCCACCCTCGCCGAGGCGGTCCGGCGCAACGCCGCGGAGGTCGAGGACAAGCACGGCGTCCCCATCGAGGTCGTGGTGGTCGGCGACTGCCCGCTCGACGAGCGGACGGGCGCGCAGATGCAGGCCGCGCGCGAGGCGATGGTCAACGCCGCCAAGTACGGTGGCGACGGCGGCGCCGT
Organism: Streptomyces sp. NPDC048417; assembly: GCF_040651615.1. NCBI lineage: Bacteria > Bacillati > Actinomycetota > Actinomycetes > Kitasatosporales > Streptomycetaceae > Streptomyces > Streptomyces sp. NPDC048417. The sequence continues at coordinate 125,250 of NZ_JBEZKI010000005.1, forward strand.
CCAGGTCTATGCCGAAGTCGAGGGCAGGACGGTCTTCGTGTCCGTCCGCGACCGCGGTCCCGGCTTCGACCTCGACTCGATACCCGCCGACCGCATGGGTGTCAGAGAATCGATCATCGGCCGTATGGAGCGGCACGGCGGCACGGCACGGCTGCGGTCCGTGCCGGGCGGCGGCACGGAGGTCGAACTGGAGATGGAGAGGGCGGAGAAGACGTCATGAGCGACGCGACCGAGGCGAACGGCCCGGCGGAAGGCACGGAGAAGGCCGGGCGTCGGGTGCGCGTGGTCCTCGTCGACGACCACCGGATGTTCCGTACCGGTGTCCAGGCCGAGATCGGCCAGACCGAGCAGACCGGTGTCGAGGTGGTCGGCGAGGCCGCCGACGTCGACCAGGCGGTCTCGGTGATCACCGCGACCCGGCCAGAGGTGGTCCTCCTCGATGTGCACCTGCCGGGTGGCGGCGGGGTCGAAGTGCTGCGCCGGTGCGCCCCGTTGACGGCGGACGCCGAACGGCCGGTGCGTTTCCTCGCGCTGTCCGTGTCGGACGCCGCCGAGGACGTGATCGGCGTGATCCGCGGCGGCGCCCGCGGCTACGTCACCAAGACGATCACCGGCACCGACTTGGTCGACTCGATCTTCCGGGTGCAGGAGGGCGACGCCGTCTTCTCCCCGCGGCTGGCCGGGTTCGTGCTGGACGCCTTCGCGTCCACCGACGCCCCGCCGGTCGACGAGGACCTCGACCGCCTCACCCAGCGCGAGCGCGAGGTCCTGCGTCTGATCGCACGCGGCTACGCCTACAAGGAGATCGCCAAGCAGCTGTTCATCTCCGTCAAGACGGTCGAGTCCCATGTGTCGGCGGTGCTGCGGAAGCTGCAACTGTCGAACCGGCATGAGCTGACCCGCTGGGCGACCGCGCGCCGCCTGGTCTGAGGCGGCGCCGGGGTGGTGCGGATGCCCGCGAGCCCGGCCCGACGGGGTTCACACGACCCGCGTCGCACCGGCGAACGGCATCTCGTCGATGGGGGCGATTCGCACCGGGGCCGACGGATTGGGGGCGTGGATCATCTGGCCGTTTCCGATGTAGATGCCGACGTGGCTGATGCCCGAGTAGAAGAACACCAGGTCGCCCGGCTGGAGTTCGGAGCGGGAGACGCGGCGGCCGGCGTTGATCTGGGCGTAGGTGGTGCGGGGGATGGAGACGCCCGCGGAGCGGTAGGCGGCCTGGGCGAGTCCCGAGCAGTCGAAGGCGTTGGGGCCGGTCGCGCCCCAGATGTAGGGGCTGCCGAGCTTGGAGTAGGCGTACGCCACGGCGGCCGCGGCACGGGAGTCGGAGGCCGTGGCGCCGCCCGGGGCCAGGGCGGCGCGGCCCTCGGTGGCCGAGCGGGACGCGCGTGAAGAAGCGCCGTCCGCCGTGACCGCAGCCCGCTGCTGGGGCGAGAGCCGGTCCAGCAGCCGCCGGGCCTCGTCGAGCTTGCCGGTGACCGTGGTCTTCTGCTGCTTCAGCTCGGCCTGCTGGGACCGCAGCGAGGCCAGCTCGACGTGCGCCGCGCCGCGCAACTGCTCGATCTCCCGCAGCTGCCGGCGCACCCGCGCCACCGCGCCTGCCTGCGCGGCACCGGCCCGCTCGGCGAACGCGGCGTTGTCCAGGTAGCGGTCGGGATCGCTGGAGAGCGCCACTTGCCAGGCCGGATCGATACCGCCGTCGCGGTACTGCGCGGCCGCTGCCAGACCGAGGGCGTCCCGCGCGGAGTTGAGCTTCTCCTGCTTGCGGGCGGTCTCGTCCTGGAGCGCCTTGACCCGCCGCTGGGCCGTGTCGGCCTTCTCCTTCGTCCCGTCGTACTTCTCGGTGGCCGCCTCGGCCTCCTGGTACAGCTGGTCCACCTTGGTCTTCACCTGCGCCGGTGTCAGTTGCGGCTCGGCGTGTCCGGTCCCTTCGAAGCCCGTCGCGGTGGCCGCGCCCGCCAGGGCGAGGGTGGCGGCCGTGCGGGCCGTATTGCCGCTGAGCGAGCGCTGTCGGGGCTTGCGGTGCGCTGCCACCTGGACTGGTCACGTCCTTTCGTACGACCGCCGTGTCGTCCGTACGCACGCCAGGGGGAGGGCGCATACGGCCGCGGGGGTGCGGATTGCGCGTCCGGCGGCGGCCCGCACAGGGGAGCGGGCCGCCGCCGGACTTTCTCGGCGGTGGTGTCCGACTGCCGCCCCTGGCCCGGGCGGCGGTGGGGAGTCGGCCACCTGGGGGAGGACGCTAGGCCGGAGTGTGTCGGCCTGGTAACGCGATGCACGGAATTGGTGTGACCGGATCGTTACCCGACGGTATGTGACCGGGATTCCGGTCCGGAGCCGTCGGCTTCACGGGGCGGGATGACCGAAGCGGCGGTTCCGGGGCGCGCGGGGCGCGCGGGGTGCTATGGGGTGCATATATGCGAGGCCGTGGCGGCGGGTGGCGCCGGGGGGAGGGGGCCGGTGCCCGGTGCTCCGGGGGACCCTGATTAGGCTCCGGGCCATGGGCGTACTCATCCATCTCTTCGTCGGTCTGCACATCATCGGCATCGCCGCGCTCCTCGGCGGTTTCCTCACCCAGATGAAGGCGATGGGCCAGGGCACGGCCCGGTTCGTCCCCGGGATGCTGCACGGCGCGTTCACCATGCTCGCGACCGGTGTGATCCTGGTCGGCCTCAACGAGGCCGACGACCACCACGTCAACACCGTCAAGATCGGCGTGAAGCTCGCGCTGCTGATCGTGATCCTCGGGCTCGTCTACGTGAAACGGGACGACGAGAAGGTGGAGAAGGGCGCCTTCGGTCTGGTGGGTCTGCTGACCATGGTGAACATCTTCATCGCCGTGCTGTGGACGTGATCCTCAAGAAGTCTTCCCGAGGGCGGCGCGGGTGACCGCCACCGCGCCGGCGGCCACCGCCAGCCAGGCCGCCACCGCGACCCACACCAGTACCCGCCCCGGCCACTTCACCACGGGACGTCGACGGCGGCCGCGACCGACAGCGTCGCCGCGGCCGTCATCCCCATCGGGAACACCGTCGCCCAGCGGCGTACGTCGTAACGCGGCCGGGGGCGGGGGAGTGGGCCGGGGCGTGTGAGGGGTTGGGGTGCGCGTGTGGCGCGGGGCGGACATGCGCAGGCTCACGCGTGTGGGTGTCCGAGTGGGCCCGGCCCTCACCACACGCGCTCCGCGCCCGCGCCATGGCGGGCGCCCCCCTGGGGCGCCCGCGCCCCTCAGGCCGGTCGCACCACGCTGTGGATGATCGACTCGCCCCCGTAGTAGATCGACTCCTCCCGGACGTACGCGCCGGGCTTTGGGGCGTGGATCATCATGCCGTTGCCGATGTAGATGCCGACGTGGCTGACATCGTCGTAGAAGAAGACCAGGTCGCCGGGCTGGGCGTCGGCCAGGGAGACGGTGGTGCCGGCGTTCACCTGGTCGTAGGTGGTGCGCGGCAGGGAGACGCCCGCGGCCTTCCAGGCGGCCTGGGAGAGGCCGGAGCAGTCGTAGGAGCCGGGGCCGGTGGCCCCCCAGACGTACGGCTTGCCGACCTGCGCGCGGGCGAAGGCGATCGCCTTGGCGGCCTTCGTCCCGTAGGAGGAGTCGGAGGAGGACGACGAGGAGGAGCCGCCGGAGGTCGACGTCGACGAAGACGACGCCTCCTGCTTCGCGGCCGCCGCCTGCTGCTTCGCGAGCTCCGCCGCCTTGCGTGCCGCTTCCGCCTGCTGCTTCTGCTCGATCTCCGCCAGCCGCGCCTTCTCCTGGGCCGTCAGCTGCGACAGCAGCTCCCGCGCGGAGGCCAGCTTCGTCTGGACGGTGGTCTTGGCGGTCTTGAGGTCGTCCTGGGTCTCGGTGAGCGTCTCCAGGCTCTCGGCTGCCGCCTGCCGCTTCACCATGGTCGCGGACTGCTGCGTGGTGTAGTCGTCGACCGCGTCCTTCTGGCGCGAGGTCAGCCGGTTCATCAGTTGCGTCTGGTCGAAGTAGTCCTGAGGACTGTCCGCGAGCAGGAAGGTCGCCGTGTCGGGCGCACTGGCCCCGGTCCGGTACTGGGCCGCGGCGAACGACCCCAGTTCCTCACGCGCCTTGTTGAGCCGGTCCGTGCGCTCGGCGACGTCGTCGAGCAGGGTGTCGACCTGCTTGCGCTGCTTGCCGGTCTTCTCCTTGGCCGCGTTGTACTTCTCGGTCGCCGACTCGGCCTGCCGGTAGAGGGCGTCGACCTTCTTCTCGACCTCCTCCAGGCTGGGCTTGCCGTCCTCGGAGGGCGCGGCGTTGGCCGTCTGGGAGAGCAGCGCCACGGAGGTGAGGGCGGCGGTGGCCAGGGCGGGGGTGCGTATGCCTGCTACGCGCGTTGCGGACGGACGTGACTTGCGGTGCGACGCCAACGGGGGCGACTCCTTCCGTGCTCCGCCTACCGAGTTAGCTGTCGGGTTCGGGCGGGTGGTTCGGAAGGGTTGCCCTATGGTCCGTTCCCCGCTGGGAGGTCGGGACCGATTCACCCCAAGTGTCGGTGTGGGTCCCCGGTTCCGGATGCGCGGCGGCACCCTGGATTCGGCGGAGGCCGTGCGGCCCGGCGACGTTCGCCGGTGGAGGTCGTACGGCCTGCTCGGCACGCTAGCCAACTCGTGTGCTCTGTGTGAAGTTTGATGTGCGATATGCCCGATACATTTTCGTGACCTTCGTGTTGCGGCTCGATAGGATCGGTTGATCGGGGATGGTATGGGGCTACTTGTCCGGTGCGGTCGAGCGGTCCGCGCTCTCGGCTGACGGGCACACCCGTGCTCACGGCGTGTGATCGCTGACCGTGAGGGGCCGATTCTGGCGGGTGACCGGGGTGACTTTCCGGGGTGGGGGCCGGTTGTCAGTGGGGCGCCCTAGACTCGGAGAGCGATGAGCAGCCTCTTTGACGACAGCTTCCTGGCGAGCCTCCAGCCCCCGCGCGGCCACGAGGAGGAACCCCCGCCGCCGCCCGAGGACGAGCACGTACCGGAACCGGTTCCGGACGATCTGTTCGGCGGGCAGTTCGACGCGCCCCCGGACCGGGACGCCTACTACCGCGACGGCGCCGCCCGCCCGGCCCTGGACCCGGCCGCGCTCCTGGAGGGGCTGAACGAGAACCAGCGCGCGGCCGTCGTGCACGCCGGCTCCCCGCTGCTGATCGTGGCCGGCGCCGGTTCCGGCAAGACGCGCGTGCTCACCCACCGCATCGCCCACCTGCTCGGCGCGCGCCAGGTGCACCCGGGGCAGATCCTCGCGATCACCTTCACCAACAAGGCCGCGGGCGAGATGAAGGAGCGCGTCGAGCACCTCGTCGGCCCGCGCGCGAACGCGATGTGGGTGATGACCTTCCACAGCGCGTGTGTGCGGATCCTGCGCAGGGAGAGCAAGAAGCTCGGCTTCACCTCCTCCTTCTCGATCTACGACGCCGCCGACTCCAAGCGCCTGATGGCCCTGGTCTGCCGGGACCTGGACCTCGACCCCAAGCGCTTCCCGCCGAAGTCCTTCAGCGCCCAGGTCAGCAACCTCAAGAACGAGCTGGTCGACGAGGAGGACTTCGCCGCCCGGGCGAGCGACGGCTTCGAGAAGACCCTCGCCCAGGCCTACGCCATGTACCAGTCGCGGCTGCGCGAGGCGAACGCCCTCGACTTCGACGACCTGATCATGACGACGGTCAACCTGCTGCGCGCCTTCCCGGACGTCGCCGAGCACTACCGCCGCCGCTTCCGGCACGTCCTGGTCGACGAGTACCAGGACACCAACCACGCCCAGTACGCGCTCGTGCGCGAACTGGTCGGCACCGGCGCGCACGCGGAGGACGTACCGCCGGGCGAGCAGGACCTCCCGCCCGCCGAACTGTGCGTGGTGGGCGACGCCGACCAGTCGATCTACGCCTTCCGGGGCGCGACGATCCGCAACATCCTCCAGTTCGAGGAGGACTACCCGAACGCGACGACGATCCTCCTGGAGCAGAACTACCGCTCCACGCAGACGATCCTCTCCGCCGCCAACGCGGTCATCGAGCGCAACGAGTCCCGCCGCCCGAAGAACCTGTGGACCAACGCGGGCGCGGGCGCCCAGATCACCGGCTACGTCGCCGACACCGAGCACGACGAGGCGCAGTTCGTCGCCGACGAGATAGACCGTCTGACGGACGCGGGCGAGGCGAAGGCGGGCGATGTGGCCGTCTTCTACCGCACCAACGCGCAGTCCCGTGTCTTCGAGGAGATCTTCATCCGCGTCGGCCTGCCCTACAAGGTCGTCGGCGGCGTCCGCTTCTACGAGCGCAAGGAGGTCCGGGACGTCCTGGCCTACCTCCGGGTCCTCGCCAACCCCGAGGACTCCGTCCCGCTGCGCCGGATCCTCAACGTCCCCAAGCGCGGTATCGGCGACCGCGCGGAGGCGATGATCGACGCTCTCGCCCAGCGCGAGAAGATCAGCTTCCCCCAGGCGCTCAAGCGCGTGGACGAGGCGTACGGCATGGCCGCGCGGTCGACCAACGCGGTCAAGCGGTTCAACACCCTGATGGAGGACCTCCGTACGGTCGTGGAGTCCGGCGCCGGACCGGCCACCGTCCTGGAGGCGATCCTGGAACGCACCGGCTATCTCGCCGAGTTGCAGGCCTCCACGGACCCGCAGGACGAGACCCGGATCGAGAACCTCCAGGAGCTCGCCTCCGTGGCGCTGGAATTCGAGCAGGAGTCCGGGGAGGGCGAGGCGCCGGCCGGGTTGTCCGCCTTCCTGGAGCGGGTGGCGCTGGTCGCCGACTCCGACCAGATCCCCGACGAGGACGAGGACGGCTCCGGCGTCATCACCCTGATGACCCTGCACACCGCCAAGGGCCTCGAGTTCCCGGTGGTCTTCCTGACCGGCATGGAGGACGGCGTCTTCCCGCACATGCGCGCGCTCGGCCAGACCAAGGAGCTGGAGGAGGAGCGGCGCCTCGCGTACGTCGGCATCACGCGCGCGCGTGAGCGGCTGTATCTCACGCGGTCGGCGATGCGCAGCGCCTGGGGACAGCCGTCGTACAACCCGCCCTCGCGCTTCCTGGAGGAGATCCCGGCCGGGTATCTGGAGTGGAAGCGGACCGGGGCGATGGCGCCGGTGTCCTCCGGGCCCGCCTCGGGCGTGGCGGCCTCGCTCTCCTCGACCCGCTCGCGTTCCTCGGCGTCCGGCGCGTCCGGCTTCGCCACCCGGCGGACCTCGGAGAAGCCGGTGGTCTCGCTGGCCGTCGGCGACCGGGTCACCCACGACCAGTTCGGCCTGGGCACGGTCGTCGGGGTGAAGGGCACGGGCGGCAACGCGGAGGCGACGATCGACTTCGGCGACACCAAGCCCAAGCGGCTGCTGCTGCGGTACGCGCCGGTGGAGAAGCTGTGACCGCACAAGCGCTGTGAAGACAGAAGGCTGAGCCCCGCTGCCACGAGCGGGGCTCACTGATCAGGATCAGGATCAGGTCGGGTCGAGCCCGTGGCTCCGCAGCCACGGCAGCGGGTCTATGGCGGAGCCTCCCGCCGGCCTGACCTCGAAGTGCAGATGCGGGCCGGTCGAGTTGCCGGAGTTCCCGGAGTACGCGATCGGATCCCCGGCCTTGATGGTCGTGCCCGGGGCAACGCGGTACGACGAGAGGTGGCAGTACCACGTCTCCGTGCCGTCCTTGGCCGTCACGATCATCATGTTGCCGTAGGCGCTGTTCCACTTGGTGGAGACGACGCCGTCGGTCGCGGCCATCACTGTCGTGCCGTAGGAGACGGGGAAGTCGATGCCCGTGTGGACGGACATCCAGTTCACGCCGGCCTGGCCGAAATAGGCGCTGAGCCCTCGCTGCGTGACTGGAAGGGCGTACTTGGGGCGCAGCCGCTCCTTGCGGGCCGCCTCCGCCGCCGCCTTCTTCTTCTCGGCCTCCTGCTGGGTCTTGAGGTCGATGCGCTCCTGGGTCCGGCTGGCCCGGTCGGCGAAGTCGTCGGCGCCCGCCGAGAGCGTCCTCAGCTGGGCGTCCAGCTTGCTGTTGGCGGCGGAGGGTTTCACCGACTGCGCGTCCGAGGCGGAGGCGCTGGTGTCCTGGCCGTCGCTGCCGGTCAGGGTCCCGACGGAGGCGGCCGCGATTCCGGCGACCCCCATCACGCAGGCCGAGGGCACGGCGACGGTCAGCAGCGCGGAGCGCTTGGGGGGCATACGACGGCGGGAGCGCGCCCCCGCGCGGCCGCCGGCGCGTGTCGCGGCCGGAGCGGCCGGAGTGACCTCTTCCTGGTCCTCCAGCAAGGGCGTTAGTGCAGGTAGCTCACCGGTCGCGGTCAACTCCCCGGCATCCGGGGAGTCCTCCGTGAACTCCTGGAGCTCGTCGTAGGGAAGCTGCTCGAACATCTGGGTCGCCGACTGGTCGAAGGGGTCGGCGGGCTGTGGCTCGTGCTCGTGTTCCGGCTCCGCGGGCTGTGCCGGGGTGCCGTCGGAGTTCCACTGCGTGGCGTCGTACGCGCCGGTGTCGAAGGTCTGGGTGCCCCACTCCCACTGCTGGGTCGCGCCGGCCATGTTCGACTGGTCGGGCTGGAGCCAGGCGTTCGCGTCCCAGTGGCCGCTGCCGTCGGTGACCGTCCCCTGTGTCGCCTGCGACGGGACGGTCCAGGCGGTGCTGTCGTAGGCACCGGAGTCGTAGGCGGCGTGGTGCTGGGCCGCGTAGGGGTCGTAGTTCAGCGTCTGGTCGCCGGTCGTCTGCCACTGCGTGGCGTCGTACGCGCCGGTGGCCTGGCCCTCGCCGGGGAGATGGCCGAAGAGCGGGTCGCTGTGGAACGAGGTGCCGGTAGCGGTGTGGTCGCCATACGTGGTGAAGTCGCCGTACTGGGCTTCCTGAGTGCCGTACGGCGCGTAGTGCGCCTGGTCGGCGTCGGAAGCCGGGGCCGGGGTGGTCATGGTCCCCGACGGGTGACGGTCGTTCACCAACTTCTCTTTCGCCTCGACAACAGGGGCTGCCAGAGCAGTGCGGCGACTGTACCCGGCGGTATGCGGGCGCGACAATCTTCAGCAGGTTTCGTGGTTTCGGGAAACGGGCATTCGGCCGTGTTTCGGGGGACGACGGGCGCGGGTTTGGCCTTGTGTTCGAGGAGTGTTCGAGGTTTCGGTGGGCCAAGTAGGGGGTGCCGGGCAGTCGTTGGCCGCCCGAACCGACCCGAATGCCCGACTTGCTCGGCTCGCTCGACTTGGTCGGCTCGCCTGGCTCGTCCGGTTCGTCCTCAGGCCACCGTCAGGCCGCTCGCGATCCGCTCCTCCGTGTGCGCCTCGTCGAGGGCCTGCCGTATGCCGGTCGCGACCGCCGGGTGGACGGGCAGGGCGAGGTGGCCGATCCCGGTCACCTGCACATTCGTCGCCATGAGGTCCGGGTGGTCGATCCGGGCCGTCTCGACCGGCTCCATCAGCGAGTCGAGGTCGCTCCAGAAACTGACGAACCGGGTACGGCAGCCGGGCGCGGGCCGGGTCAGCTCCTCGATGACCTCCGAGCCGGGGCGCATCTGCCGCACGATCGGGTGCGCGTCCGCGAGCGGCGCGACCCGGGTGCCGGAGTGCGGGGTGCCGAGCGTCACCAGGGTGCGGACGCGGTAGTCGCCGCCCAGCCGCTGGACGTAGTAGCGGGCGATCAGACCGCCGAGGCTGTGCCCGACGATGTCCACCCGGCGGCTGCCGGTGCGCTGGCAGATCTCCTCTATGTGCCGGCCCAGCAGTCCGGCGGCGGTACGGATGTCGCAGGTCAGCGGCGAGTAGTTGAGCGACTCGACGCGCTGGCCACCGTGCTGGGCGAGGGTGCGGCGCAGCAGGACGAAGACCGAGCGGTTGTCGATGAACCCGTGCAGCAGCACGACCGGCGGGGCCGTCCGGACCGGCAGCAGGGCCGTGCCGTCACGCGGTGCGGGCTGCGCGGGGGAGTGCCGCTCGGGGGTGAGGCCGGTCGGGTAGAGCAGCAGATGCCCGGCCAGGATCGCGGCTTCCAGCGCGGTCGATTTCAGGAGGGCCAGCGACAGGCCGGCGAGTCGCCCGGGAAGGATGCGACGGCAGAGCGGGAGAAAGGGCTCGAGTACCCCGGTGACCTTCATCGGCCGACCTCCTGTCGGCGCGCGGAGGACGGCTCTGTCCCCCGTGTGCCCTCATGGGAGGCCGAGCGGAGGTGGCGCGGGTACGACGACGGGCCGCGTCGCGTGCCCCTGTTGCCCCCGCGGACCACGCTGCGGCTCCCTGACGTGTCCCACTGTGTGTGATTTCCCCCTCGGTAACCTCCGCGAAACTGCCGGTTGCGGGATGCTGGAGATAACGTTCGTTCACTCGAGACGGGTGGCGGAACGCGCCATATGTGCGGTACTTGTCGGTACGCACATATGCTGGCGTGTTCGTTTCATGGTCATGGAGGCAGTGATGGGTGTGGCAGCCGGTCCGATCCGCGTGGTGGTGGCCAAACCGGGGCTCGACGGCCACGACCGCGGGGCCAAGGTCATCGCGCGGGCGTTGCGCGACGCGGGCATGGAGGTCATCTACACCGGACTCCACCAGACGCCGGAACAGATCGTCGACACAGCCATCCAGGAGGACGCCGACGCGATCGGCCTCTCCATCCTCTCCGGCGCCCACAACACCCTGTTCGCCGCGGTCATCGACCTCCTCAGGCAGCGTGACGCCGAGGACATCCTCGTCTTCGGCGGCGGCATCATCCCCGAGGACGACATCGCCCCCCTCAAGGACAAGGGCGTCGCCGCGATCTTCACGCCGGGGGCGACGACGACGTCGATCGTGGAGTGGGTACGGGAGAACGTCCGGCAGCCCACGGAGGCGTAGCCCGCGTTCGCGTCACGGCGGCCGGGCCCGACTCGTTGCGGCTCGGCTCGGCTCGGCTCGGCTCGGCTCGGCTCGGCTCGGCTCGGCTCGGCTCGGCTCGGCTCGGCTCGGCTCGGCACGGCACGGCACGGCTCGGCCCCGGTGGCTGGGCGGGGTGCCCCCGGGCGCTCAGGTGCCGGTCGGCCCCAGTTCCTCCAGCATCACCGCCCGCAGCCGCAACGTCGTCGCGAGCCGCTGGAACGCCTCCGCCCAGTACCCACCGGCACCCGGAGACGCGTCCTCCCCTTCGTCCGGCACCGCCAGCAGGGCGTCCAGACGGCCCGCCTCCGCGGGATCCAGACAGCGCTCGGCCAGGCCCATCACCCCGCTGAAGCTCCAGGGGTAACTCCCGGCATCCCGCGCGATGTTGAGGGCGTCCACCACGGCCCGGCCGAGCGGTGCCGACCACGGTACGGCGCAGACACCGAGCAACTGGAACGCCTCCGACAGGCCGTGCGCCGCGATGAACCCGGCCACCCACCCGGCCCGCTCCGCTCCCTCCAGCGTGCCCAGCAGCTTGGCCCGCTCGGCCAGCGACACCGCGCCCGGACCGCCCGCCTCCGGTGCCGCCGGGAGCCCGAGCAGCGCTCGCGCCCACGCGGCGTCCCCCTGCCGTACGGCGGCCCGGCACCAGGCCGCGTGCAACTCGCCCTGCCAGCCGTCCGCCACCGGCAGCGCCACGATCTCCCCGGGCGTACGGCCGCCGAGCCGTGCCGACCAGGTGGTGAGCGGGGCCGCCTCCACCAACTGACCCAGCCACCAGGACCGCTCGCCACGCCCGGTCGGCGGTTTGGCCACCACCCCGTCCCGTTCCATGCCCGGGTCGCACTCCGGCGGTGCCTCCACCGCGATCACCGGGCCGTCCCCCGTGTGGTCGACGGCCACACACGCCCCGGCCCGCACCGCCATCCGCCCGGCCAGCGCCGAGCCCGGCAGCGCGGACAGCAGCTCCGCCGCCGTCGTTCTCACGTTACGGCTCCGGTCCGACAGCGCCAGTTCCAGGAACGGCTCGTCTCCGGCGGCCAGTCCCGTGCGCAGCGAGTCGAGGAACATCAGCCGGTCCTCCGCCCGCTCCGTCGCCCAGGTCCCGGCCAGCAGTTCGCGCGCCGCCTCGGGGGCACGGGCCCGCAGCGCCGCCAGCAGCGCGACCCGTTCGGCGAACAACCCCTCCTGCCACAACCGCCCTGTCGCCTCGGTGTCCCCGGGGCCGGGCAGGCTCGCGCCGCCGCCCGGGGCCGCGCGCAGGGCGAACCGCCAGTCCTGGTTGAGCCGGGCCAGCCACAGGGCGCGCGATCCGGCGAAGGCCAGCGCGGCGGGTCGCAGGTCGGTACGGCCCCGGGCCGCGTCCAGCAGCGCGGGGAGCGTCTGCGAAGGCGCGGCGAACCCGCGTGCTTTGGCCGCCGCGAGCCACTGGGGCAGCAGCTCCATGAGGTCGGGCGAGGTACCCCGGCGACCGCCGGTCCCGGTACCGGGGCGGTCGGACAGCAGCATCACCAGCCTGCGCGCCGCCGCGGCCGGCAGCGCGGGGCGCGGGTCCTCGGGAGCCGGTTCGGGACGGCGCGCGGCCCGCGCGGGCCGCAGTCCGGCCCGTCGTCGTACGGTCGCCATGGCCGCCTCGTCCAGCAGGGCCACCGGAGCCCCCCGCCCGGGCCCGCCGGACGCGGGCGGACGCCGGTCCGTGCCCAGCAGAGCGGTGGTGACGAGGTCTTCCCAAGCGGTCACGGGGTTCCCTTTCTGCGAGGCGGTCGGGTGGTGCGGGTTGGACGGGTTGGGTGAGGTGGTCGGGTTCCGCGAGTCGCTCCGGTTGCGTGAGGCCGCCGGATCATGCGAGTTGAGCGGATTGCGTGGGGCGGTCGGGTCAGCACAGCGGCACCGCCTCGCCCTCGTGTTCCGGCCAGGCCGCCAGCGGTGTGAAGCCCCGATGGCCGCACTCGCCGAAGACCGTGACCGGAGCCCCGCCGGAGAGCGCGACCAGCCGCCACAGGCCGGGCCCGGAGCGGGCGGCGGGGGAGAGAGGAAGCGCCAGCTCCCCGTCCGCGTCGGCCAGTTGCCAGGAGTCGCCGTCCGGGACGGGTACCACCCGGCCCAGCGTCACCGGCACCGACTCCAGCCAGGGGTCCTCCCGCAGTGCCTCCCCGTAACGGGCCGCCGCCTGGGTCGTCGTCATCCCGGGCGGCCGTATCGAGAGGGGTGCGGGCGCGGCGAACCGCTCGCCCAGGGCCGCCCGGTGTCCGCCCGCGCCGGGGTAGGCGGACAGCTCCGCCTCCAGGGCGAGACCGACCGGCAGCGCCAGCTCCGGGGCGCGGCCGGCCGCGCCGTAGGAGAGGAGCAGTGCCGTACGGCCCGAGTCGGCGCCGTGCAGCCAGATCCGGCGGGTCGTCAGCTTCGCGTCCGCCGTGTCGTACTGGGCGAGGACCAGCCAGCGGTCGCGCACCGGCGGGCCGTCCGCCGATGCGGGCAGGCCGATGCGGGAACGGACCGTCGCGGCCAGACCCTCCGGAAGCCGGTCGCGGCCCAGCCAGCCCTGGTCGAGGAGGTGCAGCAGCGCGCATTCCTCCAGCAGCCGCACCGGCCAGCCGGGCCCGGAGCCCGGTATCGCCCCCAACTCCCGCACCCGCCCGGCCAGCCCGGGCGCCTGGGCGTCGACCATGCGGGCCGCCGTCTCCTCCCAGAGCCCGTACCCCGTCTGTTCGGCCGAGGCCAGGCCGCCGCGCAGCAGGTCGGTCAGACGCTGCTCCAGCTCCGTGGCGCCCGCCGTGACCCGCTCGGTCCGCCGCTCCGCCCGCCGCCGGGACGCCTCGGGGTCAGCGGCAGCCGGGGAACTCCCGCCGCCCACCGGCCGTTTGTCCTCCGCGCGCTTGCGCCGGCCCGCGATCCACTGCTCGGCCCAGTCCGGCGGCTGTGCCACCGTCGGTACCGTGTCGTCCTCGGCCGCCCACAGCAGGAGCAGCCCGAGGGCGTGTTTGCAGGGGAACTTCCGGCTGGGACAACTGCACTTGTACGCGAGCCCGGCCGGGTCCGCGATGTCCACGATCGTCTGGTACGGCTTGCTGCCGCTGCCCTTGCACAGTCCCCATACCGTCCCCTCCTCACAACTCCCCGCCTCGGACCACGGCCCTGCCGCTCCGAGTTTGCTTCCCGCCTTGCGTGACGCGGCGTCAGGAGCCAGTGCCAGCACCTGGTCCGCGCTCCAGCGCACCCCCTGCTGAGTCATGTCATCGAAGGTAGATCCCGCCACTGACAATCGGCCCTGCGGGAGCATCAGTGCAGGTCAGCGCGATTGTCAGTGGTGTGGTGCACGGTGGACACCAGATCCGAACCGGCCGAGCTGGAGGGGGCCTCAGCCATGACTGTGTCCGTGGAACCGACCGATCCGACGACCGCCGTACCGAGCCAGAACGACTCCGCGACCGGAGGCGGGGGCGGGGACGCGACCGGGGGCGCCGCCACTGCCCCCGACGCCCTGCGCCCGCACGCCGAGCACGCCTTCGCCGCCGAACTCGCGGCGCTGGCCGCGCAGGACGACCGGCCGCGCCCGGCCCGCTGGAAGATGTCGCCCTGGGCGGTCGCCACCTATCTCCTCGGCGGCACCCTGCCCGACGGCACGGTGATCACACCGAAGTACGTCGGCCCGCGCCGTATCGTCGAGGTCGCCGTCACCACCCTCGCCACCGACCGCGCCCTGCTCCTGCTCGGCGTGCCCGGTACCGCCAAGACCTGGGTCTCCGAGCACCTGGCCGCCGCCGTCAGCGGTGACTCGACGCTGCTGGTGCAGGGCACGGCAGGCACTCCGGAGGAGGCGATCCGCTACGGCTGGAACTACGCCCAGCTGTTGGCCAACGGCCCGAGCCGGCACGCTCTGGTGCCGAGCCCGGTCATGCGGGCCATGGCGGAGGGGATGACGGCGAGAGTCGAGGAGCTGACCCGGATCCCGGCCGACGTGCAGGACACCCTGATCACGATCCTGTCCGAGAAGACCCTTCCGATCCCGGAACTGGGACAGGAGGTGCAGGCGGTCCGCGGCTTCAACCTGATCGCCACCGCCAACGACCGCGACCGGGGCGTCAACGATCTCTCCAGCGCCCTGCGCCGCCGCTTCAACACCGTCGTCCTGCCGCTGCCCGAGAGCCCGGACGCCGAGGTCGACATCGTCGCGCGGCGCGTCGACCAGATGGGCCGCTCCCTCGACCTGCCCGCGGTGCCCGACGGCATCGAGGAGATCCGCCGGGTCGTCACCGTCTTCCGGGAGCTGCGCGACGGCATCACCACCGACGGCCGCACCAAGCTGAAGTCGCCGAGCGGCACCCTCTCCACGGCCGAGGCGATCTCCGTCGTCACGAGCGGCCTCGCCCTGGCCGCCCACTTCGGGGACGGCGTGCTGCGGGCCGGCGACGTCGCGGCCGGCATCCTCGGCGCGGTCGTTCGCGACCCGGCCGCCGACCGGGTCATCTGGCAGGAGTACCTGGAGACGGTCGTCCGCGAGCGGGACGGGTGGAAGGACTTCTACCGCGCCTGCCGGGAGGCGAGCGCATGAGCGACTCCGCGCGGCAGCGGACCGGGCCGCTGCTCCTCGGGGTACGGCACCACGGGCCCGGCTCCGCGCGGGCGGTGCGGGCCGCCCTGGAGGCCGTCCGGCCGAAGGCCGTGCTGATCGAGGGGCCGCCCGAGGCCGATGCGCTGATCCCGCTGGCCGCCGACCCGCGGATGCGGCCCCCGGTCGCCCTCCTCGCCCACGCCGTGGACGAGCCCGGCCGCTCGGCCTTCTGGCCGCTGGCCGACTTCAGCCCCGAGTGGGTGGCTCTCCAATGGGCCCTGGAGAACGAGGTCCCGGCCCGCTTCATCGACCTGCCGGCCACGCACACGCTGGCGTGGGAGAGGAGGGAGGAGGAAACGGTCGCGTCGCCGGACACGGAGGCCGGCGACTCCGACGCCGAGGCGGGTGAACCCGACACGGAGGCCGGTGCGTCCGAAGCCGGGGCCGGCGAATCCGACACCGAGCTGCGGATGCGGGTCGACCCCCTCGCCGCTCTCGCCGAGGCCGCCGGTTACGACGACCCCGAGCGCTGGTGGGAGGACGTCGTCGAGCACCGGGGGACCGGGGAGCGGGAGCGGGACGCGCTCGCGCCGTTCACCGCGGTGGCGGAGGCCATGGAGGTACTGCGGGAGACGTACGGGGTCGGCGGGCGCGACCGGGACCCGGTGCGCGAGGCGTATATGCGACTCCAACTGCGCTCGGCACAACGGGAGTTCGGCGAGGACGTGGCGGTGGTGTGCGGGGCGTGGCATGTGCCGGCGCTGCGCGCGCGGAGCACCGTCGCGGCCGACAAGGAGCTGCTGAAGGGGCTGCCCAAGGTCAAGGCGGACATGACGTGGGTGCCCTGGACCAACCGCCGGCTGGCGCGGGCGAGCGGATACGGCGCGGGTATCGACTCACCGGGCTGGTACGGGCACCTGTTCCGGGCCGCGGACCGGCCGGTGGAGCGGTGGCTCACCAAAGTGGCCGGACTGCTGCGCGAGGAGGACCGGATCGTCTCCTCGGCCCATGTCATCGAGGCGGTACGGCTGGCCGAGACCCTCGCGGTGATGCGTGGCCGCCCGCTGCCCGGCCTGGGCGAGACGACCGACGCGGTGCGTGCGGTGCTCTGCGAGGGCTCGGACGTCCCGCTGGCGCTGGTGCACGACCGGCTGGTGGTCGGGGACGTACTGGGGGAGGTGCCGGAGACGGCGCCCGCGGTGCCGTTGCAGCGCGACCTGGCCCGGGAACAGCGCCGGCTCAGACTCAAGCCGGAGGCGCTGGAGCGGGAGTTGGAGCTCGACCTGCGCAAGGAGACCGACGCCGGGCGCAGCCGGCTGCTGCACCGGCTGCGGCTGCTGGGCATCGGGTGGGGCGAACAGGCGCAGTCGCGGGGGAGCACGGGCACCTTCCGGGAGACCTGGCGGCTGCGCTGGGAGCCCGAGCTGTCGGTGCGGGTGGCCGAGGCCGGGGTGTGGGGGACGACCGTCGAGGGCGCGGCGACGGCCAGGGCCGAGTCCGACGCCGCGCGGGCGACCGCCCTCGCCGACGTCACCGCGCTCGCCGAGCACTGCCTGCTCGCCGGTCTGCCGGACGCGCTGCCCGTGGTGATGCGGGCGCTCGCCGACCGGGCCGCGCTGGACACGGACGTCGGCCAACTCGCCCAGGCTCTTCCGGCCCTGGTCCGTTCCCTGCGCTACGGCGATGTACGGGGTACCGACACCCAGGCGCTCGCCGAGGTGGCCGCGGGTCTCGCCGAGCGGGTCTTCGTCGGACTCCCACCCGCCTGCGCCGCCCTCGACGCGGACGCGGCGCAGGAGATGCGGGGGCACGTGGACGCGGTGCACACGGCGGTGGCGTTGCTGAGTGAGACGGCGACGGGCGCGGAGACCGGCTCAGGCTCAGGCCCCGGCCACCGTGACCTTCGTGGTCGCTGGCGGGCCGTGCTGCGTGTGCTCTCCGGGCGGGACACCGTGCCCGGGGTGCTGCGGGGGCGGGCCGTGCGGATTCTGCTGGACGAAGGGGAGCTGGGGGCGGAGGCGGCGGCCCGGCTGATGGGGCTGGTCCTCTCGCCGGGGACCCCGCCGGCCGACGCGGCGGCCTGGATCGAGGGGTTCGTCGGGGGGAGCGGCGGCGGCGGGATGCTGCTCGTGCACGACGAGCGGCTGCTCGGCCTGGTCGACGCGTGGCTGACCGGGGTGCCGGCGGAGGCGTTCACGGACGTACTGCCGCTGCTGCGGCGGACGTTCTCCGCATACGAGCCCGGGGTGCGCAGAACGCTCGGCGAGCTGGTGCGCCGCGGCCCGGGGGAGCGGCCGCAAGGAGCCGGGCAGGCCGGCGGGACACCGGGTTTCGGTGCCGAAGCGGATGCCGAGCGCGCGGACGCGGTACTGCCGGTGCTGCGGCTGCTGCTCGGCCTGGACGACACGGCGGCGGTTGACGACGACGACCTTGTGGGGGCGGGGAGATGACAGCGGATCCGACGGATGCCGGCACCGGCTACGACGCCTCGGCGCAGGAGGCGCAGGAGGCGCAGGAGGCGCAGGAGGCGCACGAGGCGCACGAGGCGCAGGAACGGCTGCGGCGCTGGCGGCTGGTGCTCGGGGGCGAGGCCGCCGACGGAACCGGATGCACGCTGTCCGGGCGGGACGCGGCGATGGACGGGACGCTGGCCGCGCTCTACGGGGAAGGGGACAGACCGCGGTCGGGGCGGGAGCGTTCGGCGGGGCTGGGGGCGTCGGCGCCGTCGGTGGCGCGCTGGCTCGGGGACATCCGGAGGTACTTCCCGTCCTCCGTCGTCCAGGTCATGCAGCGTGACGCCATCGACCGGCTGGGGCTGGCCGCGCTGCTGCTGGAGCCGGAGATGCTGGAGGCGGTGGAGGCCGATGTGCACCTGGTCGGCACACTGCTCTCGCTCAACAAGGCGATGCCGGAGACGACGAAGGAGACGGCGCGGGCGGTCGTACGCAAGGTCGTCGAGGACCTGGAGAAGCGGCTGGCCACCCGCACCAGGGCCACCCTCACCGGCGCCCTCGACCGCAGTGCCCGGATCAGCCGGCCGCGCCACCACGACATCGACTGGAACCGCACGATCGCGGCCAACCTCAAGCACTACCTGCCCGAGTACCGGACGATCGTGCCGGAGCGGCTCATCGGGTACGGGCGGGTGTCACGGTCGGTGAAGAAGGAAGTGGTGCTCTGCATCGACCAGTCCGGGTCGATGGCGGCCTCGGTGGTCTACGCCTCGGTGTTCGGGGCGGTGCTGGCGTCCATGCGGTCCATCGACACCCGGCTCGTCGTCTTCGACACGGCGGTGGTCGACCTCACCGACCAGCTCGACGACCCGGTGGATGTCCTGTTCGGCACCCAGCTCGGCGGCGGTACGGACATCAACCGGGCGCTCGCGTACTGCCAGTCGCAGATCACCCGGCCGACCGAGACCGTCGTCGTGCTCATCAGCGACCTCTACGAGGGCGGGATACGGAACGAGATGCTGAAGCGGGTCGCGGCGATGAAGGCGTCGGGGGTGCAGTTCGTGGCGCTGCTCGCGCTGTCGGACGAGGGGGCGCCGGCCTACGACCGGGAGCACGCGGCCGCGCTCGCCGCGCTGGGGGCACCGGCGTTCGCCTGCACGCCCGATCTCTTCCCGGAGGTGATGGCGGCGGCGATCGAGAAGCGGCCCCTTCCCATACCGGACACCTTGTGAAGGAGACCGCATCAAGTCAAAGAGGTCTTGTGAACCGGACATGATTACCTGTCGGTAAGGGGGGACTTGCGCAACGGCGGGCAGGGCGTGCGAGGATCGACGCCCGCGTGGCGGTCCGCGTTTCTCCGGGGCCTCGCGCCGCATCCATGCTCCGCGTCCTCGTCCCGCCGCACGGGAGGGTCCTCCCCGTCTTGACCTCGCCAGCCGTTGTGCCCGGTTCCGCCGCGCGTGTGTCGCGCACGGCGGTGGGGCGACGTGCGCTGCAACTGGCGCTGCTGGCCGGCGGACTGCTCGCGCTCGGCCTCCTCTGCGGAGGGCGGGCACAGGCGGCCGAGGGGACGCCGTCGGTGCCGTCGTTGACGGCCGTGGTGGGTCGGCTGGGCGTGGAGAAGGTCCTCCCGCACAGCGAGACGGTGCGGGAGGAGGAGAAGGAGACGCCCCGCGCGACATCGCCGAGCGTGGCACCGGCCCACGCGGTACCACCCCGCCTGACCGCGCCTCGCGTGACACCAACCCACGCGGCACCACCCCGCCTGACAGCCCCTCGCGAGGCGACGGTCCACGAGGCGACGGCACCTGAAGCAACGGCCCGCGAGGCCGCGCCCCACAAGCCCTTCACCCACTCGGCCCCGACAGGCTCCACGCTTTCCTCGGCGGCCACAGGCTCCACGCTCTCCTCGGCCCCCACGCGTTCCACGACACCCACCGCACCCGTGGCCCGCACGGCATCCCCCGCCCCCGCCCTCACCCTGCCCCACGCCTCCACACTCCCCACCGCCCCCGAGGGCCCGGTCGTGCCGGTGGTGGGCGAAACGGTTCGCTCGGTGACCGTGGCCGTCACTGTGGCCGTGACTCAGGGGCTCGGTGACGTGGTGCGGCAGGTGTCGGAGTTGCCGACGGAGCTGGCCACGCTGCCCGTGCGGTTGCCCACGCTCCCCGTGCTTCCGGCGCTGCCGGGTACGTCCACCACCCCGCCGGTGTCGGAACCGCCCGGTGAGTCGCTCCCGGTGCCGGTCACCTGGGCGCCCGGCACCACCGAGGCACGGCCCGCGGTGACGGACGGCGGCCGGCAGCAGACGTCGCGTACGAAGAAGCCGGCGGCGACCGTCGGGTCGTACGGACCGCAGGACACCATCGTCACCCTCGCCCCCGTCTCCCGGACGGCGGCGCCCACGCACACCGGCGGCCGGCGTGCCGCCCACGCCTTCGACGTCCCGAGCCACCCCGCGCCCACCGGAGACCCGGACGGGGCGCTGGGCAAGTCGGTGGTCGACGGCAGTTCCTCCCGGCACGGCGACGCCTGCGCCGTGACCTTCGACGACCGGGCGCCGCTGCGGCTCGTGGCCGGTGCCGCCGCGCGGGTCGACGCGGCCGGGACCCGGGACAGGTACCGGGACATCCCCGTCTTCCCCGGCTAGGACCGCCGGCTGCCCCACTCCCCGCCACAGACCTGTCGCGCGGGGGCGGAACAGGTCTGCCCGTCCGTCCGGACCCCTTCGGATCCCGCACGTCGGATCCCGCACGTCGGATCCCCCTGCGGAGTTCCCCTCCCGACGCTTCGGACGGCGATGTCCCCAGCCGCGCTTCCGGCCCACCGGAGGCACTCCCGGCTTCGCGGGTGCGTCACACACGCACCGGAGCCCCGAAGGACTGACGCACCCATGAAGAAGAACCTCAGCAGTCCCCTCGTCACAGCCATAGCCGCCGACGCCGTCGCACGCCGGCAGAACGCCGGCCGGGCGGCCGGGATCCGCGCCGCGCAGGCCATCCAGGGTGCCCGGGCGGCCCGGGCCGCCCGGGCCACCGCCAAGGCCCAGGCCATCGCCCGGGCACACGCCCAGGCGCTGCAGAGGCGGGCGGCCACCATGATCGGCTCCGACGTGGCCTCCGAAACGGCCTCCGCGCTCTTCACCGGCCTCGACGGGGGCGGCGGCACGGTCACCGGCACCGCCGCCATGCCCCCGGAGTGCCGCCACGCCCCACAGGCCAGGGCCTGCTCCCTCTGACTCCGTGGGGTGGCTCGGTGCGGGCGGCCGAACACCGTCGGTCCGCCCCCGCCGGGACCCCGCGGTCCGGGCCTGCCGATCCCCAGTGGGGCGGGGAGCGGCGGCCCACTCCGGGGGCTCGAGGCCCCCGGGGCGGAGGCCTCACCGGGCCAACCCCAGCCCGGTGAGGCCTCGCACATCGTTCACGAGGCGGCACGCCGTGCCACCAGAACCGCGGAAACCCGGCATCATGTGACAGGTATCACCGCTCAGGTGTGACCCCTGATTTAGAGACCCCCCGCGAGCGGCGATAATCTGCGAGACGGACATGCCGCGCGCTCGGACACCGTGTGCGCCCCCCTTGTGACACATTGCGGACGTCACGTTGCCCTTCGCGGCACGCCCACGCATCCAACGAACCGCGAGATCACTGATAGGGACGGAAGCGCGTGGACCTGTTCGAGTACCAGGCGAGGGACCTCTTCGCCAAGCACGATGTACCGGTGCTGGCCGGTGAAGTCATCGACACGCCTGAGGCGGCGCGCGAGATCACCGAGCGTCTGGGCGGCAAGTCCGTCGTCAAGGCGCAGGTGAAGGTCGGTGGTCGTGGCAAGGCCGGTGGCGTCAAGCTGGCCGCCTCCGCGGACGAGGCCGTCGCCCGTGCGACGGACATCCTCGGTATGGACATCAAGGGCCACACGGTCCACAAGGTGATGATCGCCGAGACCGCCCCGGAGATCGTCGAGGAGTACTACGTCTCCTTCCTCCTCGACCGTGCGAACCGCACCTTCCTCTCCATCGCCTCCGTCGAGGGCGGCATGGAGATCGAGGAGGTGGCGGCCACCCGTCCGGAGGCTGTCGCCCAGACCCCGATCAACGCGATCGACGGTGTCGACCTGGCCAAGGCCAAGGAGATCGTCGCCGCGGCGAAGTTCCCGGCCGACGTCGCCGACCAGATCGCCGACATCCTGGTCAAGCTGTGGGACACCTTCATCAAGTCGGACGCCCTCCTCGTCGAGGTCAACCCGCTCGCGAAGGTCGTCTCCGGCGAGGTCCTGGCCCTGGACGGCAAGGTGTCGCTCGACGACAACGCCGAGTTCCGGCACGACTGGGACGAGCTGCACGACAAGGCCGCGGCCAACCCGCTCGAGGCGGCCGCCAAGGAGAAGAACCTCAACTACGTCAAGCTCGACGGCGAGGTCGGCATCATCGGCAACGGCGCGGGTCTCGTCATGAGCACCCTGGACGTCGTCGCGTACGCCGGTGAGAAGCACGGCGGCGTCAAGCCCGCCAACTTCCTCGACATCGGCGGCGGCGCCTCCGCCCAGGTGATGGCGAACGGCCTGGAGATCATCCTCGGCGACCCGGACGTCCGGTCCGTGTTCGTGAACGTCTTCGGTGGCATCACCGCCTGCGACGAGGTCGCCAACGGCATCGTGCAGGCCCTGAAGCTCCTGGAGGACCGCGGCGAGGACGTCTCCAAGCCGCTGGTCGTCCGCCTCGACGGCAACAACGCCGAACTGGGTCGCAAGATCCTCACCGACGCCAACCACCCGCTGGTGCAGCGCGTCGACACCATGGACGGCGCGGCCGACAAGGCCGCCGAGCTGGCCCACGCCGCCAAGTAAGCACTCAGGACGAGGACAGAACACACCATGGCTATCTGGCTCAACAAGGACAGCAAGGTCATCGTCCAGGGCATGACCGGCGCCACGGGCATGAAGCACACCAAGCTCATGCTGGGCGACGGCACCAACGTCGTGGGCGGCGTCAACCCGCGCAAGGCCGGTCAGAAGGTCGACTTCGACGGCACCGAGGTACCGGTCTTCGGTACCGTCAAGGAGGCCATCGAGGCCACCGGCGCCAACGTCTCCGTCATCTTCGTGCCGGAGAAGTTCACCAAGGCCGCGGTCGACGAGGCCATCGACGCCGAGATCCCGCTGGCCGTCGTGATCACCGAGGGCATCGCCGTGCACGACTCGGCGGCCTTCTGGGCGTACGCCGGCAAGAAGGGCAACAAGACCCGGATCATCGGCCCGAACTGCCCCGGCATCATCACCCCGGGCCAGTCGAACGTCGGCATCATCCCGGGCGACATCACCAAGCCGGGCCGTATCGGCCTGGTCTCGAAGTCCGGCACGCTGACGTACCAGATGATGTACGAGCTGCGTGACATCGGCTTCTCGACCGCCGTCGGCATCGGTGGCGACCCGATCATCGGCACCACGCACATCGACGCCCTCGCCGCGTTCCAGGACGACCCCGACACCGACCTGATCGTGATGATCGGTGAGATCGGTGGCGACGCCGAGGAGCGTGCGGCCGCGTTCATCAAGGAGAACGTGACCAAGCCGGTCGTCGGTTACGTCGCGGGCTTCACCGCGCCGGAGGGCAAGACCATGGGTCACGCCGGCGCGATCGTCTCCGGTTCGTCGGGCACCGCCCAGGCGAAGAAGGAGGCCCTGGAGGCCGCGGGCGTCAAGGTCGGCAAGACCCCGACCGAGACGGCGAAGCTGGCGCGCGAGCTGCTCGCCGGCTGACGTCACGCAAGACAGCTGAGCGTTGGTAGGCCCGTCCCCGGGTGGGGGCGGGCCTACCGGCGTCTCGCTCGTCCGCGCTCGCGGGGTGCCGCTGTGGAAGACACGGCCGGGACGTGCCCCGTCAGGGGCCCGGGGCTCTGTCGAAGCGCGTCCGGGCGCGTGCGGGCGCGTCCGGGCGCGGGTGGGCGCGACCAGCCCCACCCACCCGCGCCCGGACGCACTACCTCGCCGTCGGCACCAACCTGTCCGGTCCGTTCTCGGCCGACTTCCGCAGCTTCGCCTGCAAGGCCCGCTCCCCCGCCGACAACGGCCCCAGCCCCACCTGTGCCGGTACCCCGCTGATCGCCTGCGCCGGACCGATCGGCGCCTCGTAGTGCGTCGGCGCCGTCCGCAGTGTCAGCGTCGTCGCCGCGATGATCGTCGCCGTGAAGGCCAGCGCGGACCGGGTCCAGAAACGCGTCCGGCGTTCGGAGAAGGTCCGCACAGCGGTCGGCTGGGCCGCCCGCAGACGCTCCGTCGAGGCCAGTTCGGCCAGCCGCCGGTTCAGCACGGCGGGGTCCGCCAGCTCGGGAACCCGCGCGGCGACCGCCCGCCGCGCGTGGGTCAGCCGCCGCGCCGCCGCCGGCGTGCTCGCCTCCGTCTCCGCCGCCGTCTCCGGCAGGTCGAGGCCGACACCGTCGTACAGCAGGAGCGTGCGGCGGTACGACGGCGGGAGTTGGAGGAGTGCCTCCAGCACGGCGCGGTCAGCCGCGTCGGCCGGCGGGGATTCGGGCTGGCGGTAGCGCAGCCGGAACCGGTGCCAGGGGGAGAGCGCGCACTCGTGCGCCACCGCCCGCACCCACCCGGCCGGGTCCCGGTCACGGGCCACCTGCGGCCAGTTCTGCCAGGCGAGTTGGAAGGCCCGCTCGACGGCTTCCCGCGCCAGCTCCCGGCGCCCGGTGAGCAGATAGGTCTGCCGTACCAGGGCCGGGGCGCAGAACGCGTACAGCGCGTCGAAGGCCTGAGTGGGCGTCAGGGCAGTGGACGGTACGGCCTCGTCGGAGGGGACAGGGCTCTGCGTCACCGGGTGCACCTTCCTTCGAAAAAACACATAAACATATATTGGGCGACACTTCGGTGGTTCGCCTGTTACGACGGGAAAGCGCGTGTCGTTGGGAGCATGGCCGTCGTGATTCGGATGCCCGCCCACCGACCGCCGTCGGCACCTCCGTCGCGACCGTCGCGCCCGCCGCTTCTGCCGCTCCTGCTCACCCGGTTGCGCGACCGTTCCCCCGGGATGGCCGCGAGCCTCCTGGGCGGCGCGATCGCGGCCGGGCTCGGACTCGCCTGTTTCTCCGTGCTGGTGATGGCGCTGTGGGTCAGTTCGCCGTATCCCGACAGCGGACCGAGCGGTGCGCTGCATCTCGCGGCGGCGCTGTGGTTCCTCGCCCACGGGGTCGAACTGGTCCGCACCGACACCCTGTCCGGGGTGCCGGCCCCGGTCGGGGTGACGCCGTTGCTGCTGCTCGTGCTGCCGGTGCTGCTGGTGTACCGGGGGGCGCGGGAGGCGGTGGACGCCCCGGAACACGACGGCGACGGCGCCGACGCACCGCCGCCGGTCCGGGCCCGTACGGCCTGGACCGGGGTCGTGACCGGTTACCTGGGCGTCGGCGGCTGCGCCGCGTTGTACGCGTCCGGCGGTGAACTGCGTCCCGAGTGGGGATGGGTGGCGGTGTGTCTGCCGCTGCTCGCGGCGGGCGCGGCGGGCGCCGGGGTGTGGACGGCGTACGGCCGTCCGCGCGAGCCACTGCTGAGTCTGGCGGTGCTGCTCCCGGGGCCGGTACGGCGACGGCTCCTCGGCCGGGACACCCGGGTGCGGTGGGGTACGGCCGTCCGAGCCTCCCTGGCCGGGGTGACCGTGTTCTTCGGGGGCGGGACGGTGCTGCTCGCGGTGGAGCTGGTGGCGCACGGTGACGCGGCCCGGGCGTCGTTCCTGCAACTGACGGAGGGGTGGACGGGCCGGTTCGCGGTCCTGCTGCTCTGCGTCTCGCTGATCCCGAACGCGGCGGTCTGGTCGGCGTCGTACGCCGTCGGCCCCGGCTTCGCGCTCGGCGCCGGTCATGTCGTGAACCCCCTGACCGCCGACCCGGCCCCGCTCCTGCCGCCCTTTCCGCTGCTCGCGGCCGTGCCGGCGGACGGGCCGGGCGCGCCGGTGAACTGGCTGGCCGGGGCGGTGCCGATGGCGGCCGGGGTGACGATGGCGTGGTTCGTGGTGGGCAGGGCGGCCAGACGGCGCTGGCCGGCCGGGCGTACGGCCGGGGTGATGACACTGGCGGCACTGCTGTGCGCGCTGCTGCTCGCGGCCCTGGCCGAGTTGGCGGGCGGCCCCCTGGGTGTCGCGGCGCTCGCCCGTTTCGGCCCGGTCTGGT
Organism: Streptomyces sp. NPDC048417; assembly: GCF_040651615.1. Classification (NCBI taxonomy): domain Bacteria; kingdom Bacillati; phylum Actinomycetota; class Actinomycetes; order Kitasatosporales; family Streptomycetaceae; genus Streptomyces; species Streptomyces sp. NPDC048417. The sequence goes on from NZ_JBEZKI010000005.1 coordinate 151,248, forward strand.
GGCAGACGGGAGCGGCGACCTGCGCCTGGCTCCTCGGGGCGGGCGTCCCGGCGGCCCTCGCACTGCGGGCCTGCCGCGGGCTGGGTCCGGCCTCGCTCGCGGCATGGCTGGGCTTCGGCAAGCAGCAGCCGGGGGAGGAGCCGCCGACGGAGAAGAAGAGCGAGTCCCCGGCCCCGGCCCCGGCGGCCGTCATCCTGCCCGACCAGGGCGACGGCGACACGTACGAGGCGCTGCCCGCAGAGCCGTACGAGATGGTGCCGGCCACCCCGCCACCGCCCGACACCTGGCAGGAGGAGACAGCACGCAAGGCCCGCTGGGCGGCACTACGAGAGGCATCCGAACCATCGCGCAGCCCGAAGGGAACCCGATCCTCGGAGACTCCGGACGGACCCCGACCGCCGGACAGCCCGGACGGAACCCGGCCATTGGAGAGCCCGGGCGGAACCCGACCATCGGAGAGCCCGGACGGAACCCGATCGGGCGACGGCCCGGACGGAACCCGATCCCCGGACGGCCCGGGCGGAACCCGACCATCGGACAGCCCGGACGTAACCTGACCGCCCATCAGCGAGTTCGGACATCTCCCGGCCGCCGGTCAGCAGGTCCGGACCGCTATGGCCGCTCTCGGCTGTCTTGCCGACGCCCGCGGCCGTCCCCGGCTGCTCCCCGTCGTCCCGTCAATGGTCCTCGGCCTTGCCCCTGATCGCCATCGGTCGTCCCGTCAGCAGCCCCTGGCCGTCCCCGGCCGTCACCCTGGCCGCCCCCCGCCGTCCCGTCAGTGGTCCTCGGCCTTGCCCCTGATCGCCATCGGTCGTCCCGTCAGGAGCCCCTGGCCATCCCCGGCCGTCACCCTGGCCGCCCCCGGCCGTCCCGTCAGCAGCCCCCAGCCGTCCCCAGCCGCCCCGGCCACCCCGGCCGCCACCCCGCCCCTTCCCTCAGTTGTTCGTGGTGCCCAGGATGGTGCGGAGTTCCTGTGGGAGCAGGTGGTCGCAGGACTGCTTGGCCTCGCTGGTGAGGGCGTCGCTGACGCAGGTGTAGTAGTCGCGGTAGACCATCTGGGCCGTGAAGGTCGCCGCCACCAGGGCCAGGGCCAGCGACGCCGTGACCAGGCCGCTGATCGCCGCCGTCGTCTGCGGTCGGCCGACGGTGGCGTTGGCGTTGGCGTTGGCCGCGGCCTCCTCGGGGCTGCGCGGCTTGGCGCGGAGCGCGCTGACACCCCAGTAGATGCCCAGCGCGCCCAGCAGCAGTGCCACGTAGGGCCAGCCGAAGAGGGCGAAGAGGAAGCCCCACATACCGCTCAGCAGGGCGTACCGCGCCCGGCGCTGGGCCGGGTCCGTCGGGTCGAAGCGCATGCCCGGGCCGCCGGGGCCGCCCTGACCGCCGCCGCCCGGGCCGCTCTCCTCGGGACGCTGGCCGAAGCCCCCGGACTGCCGGCCGGGCTGACGGTCGCTCCACTGGCTGCCCCAGGGCGATTCCTGGTCGCCGTCACCGGCCGGGCGGCGCGGCTGCCACGGCTTGTCCGGCGTGCCCTCCGGCGGTGGGGCGAAGGGGTTGTCGTCCTGCTGGTCACCCTTCGGCCGGTCCGAGGGTGCCTCCGGCGGCGAGGCCGGCCGCTCCCGCAACAGCACGGCGAAACGCGGCCCTCCCTGCACCGACTGCGGGGGGAGCATGCGAAGTCCCAGGCTGCGGTCCGGCATCAAGTGAGCGTCTTCCCCTAGATCAAGATGAACAGAGCAGATGGATACACGACTGACTGTCTTACGGATACGACTGCGTGGATACAGCTGATGGCTACGGCTGATCGCTACAGCGGACGAAACGGCTGGTTACTTCGTGAACGCGTCGTATCCCGGACGCGTTCCCGCCTCGGTACCTCCCAGACGCTACCTTCCGGCCACGCCCCCGTCCCGTGGGGGCCGTCCGGTGTGCCGGTATCGTTGCTGACGGTCGGCCGCTTCGTAGACTTCCCCGTATCCCGGGGCGTGAAGCACTCGTACGAATGTACAAAGCGTGTGCGAGTCCGGCCGCCGTACCGACGCTTCCCCGAGAAAGGGCCCCACCGTGGCCGCCAAGCCCGTGGCCAAGCGCCTCGTCGTGCTGGTCTCCGGATCCGGCACCAACCTCCAGGCGCTCCTCGACGCGATCACCGAGACCGGTGTCGAGGCCTACGGCGCCGAGGTCGTCGCCGTCGGTGCCGACCGGGACGGCATCGAGGGCCTCGCGCGTGCCGAGCGCGCCGGGATCGCGACCTTCGTGACCAGGGTGAAGGACTTCGGGACCCGGGAGGAGTGGGACAAGGCGCTGGCCGAGGCCGTGGCCGTCCACGCGCCCGACCTCGTCGTCTCCGCCGGGTTCATGAAGATCCTCGGGAAGGAGTTCCTGGCGCGGTTCGGCGGGCGGACCGTGAACACACACCCCGCCCTGCTGCCCAGTTTCCCCGGGGCCCACGGCGTACGGGACGCGCTCGCGTACGGCGCCAAGGTCACCGGCTGCACCGTCCACTTCGTCGACGACGGCGTCGACACCGGGCCGATCATCGCTCAGGGCGCGGTGGCGGTCCGGGACGAGGACGACGAGAGCGCTCTGCACGAGCGCATCAAGGAAGTCGAGCGAAGCCTGCTCGTCGAGGTCGTGGGGCGGATCGCTCGCAACGGCCATCGCATTGAGGGACGAAAGGTAGTTATCCAGTGACCGCCACCGCCGAGAGCAACAAGCGGCCCATCCGGCGCGCGCTCGTCAGCGTCTACGACAAGACCGGGCTCGAGGAGCTCGCCCGCGGACTGCACGAGGCAGGTGTCGCACTCGTCTCCACCGGCTCCACCGCCTCCCGCATCGCCGCCGCCGGCGTCCCCGTGACCAAGGTCGAGGAGCTCACCGGCTTCCCGGAGTGCCTGGACGGCCGGGTCAAGACCCTGCACCCCAAGGTCCACGCCGGCATCCTCGCCGACCTGCGCCTGGAGGACCACCGGCAGCAGCTCGAAGAGCTCGGTGTCGAGCCGTTCGACCTCGTGGTCAGCAACCTCTATCCGTTCCGTGAGACCGTCGCCTCCGGTGCCACACCCGACGAGTGCGTCGAGCAGATCGACATCGGCGGTCCGTCGATGGTGCGCGCCGCCGCCAAGAACCACCCCTCGGTCGCGATCGTCACCAGCCCCGCACGGTACGCCGACGTCCTCGCGGCCGTGCAGAACGGCGGCTTCGACCTCGCCACCCGCAAGCGGCTCGCCGCCGAGGCCTTCCAGCACACCGCGTCGTACGACGTGGCGGTCGCGAGCTGGTTCGCCTCCGAGTACGCGCCCGTCGACGAGTCGCGGTTCCCGGACTTCCTGGGCGCCACCTGGGAGCGCGAGAACACCCTGCGCTACGGCGAGAACCCGCACCAGCCCGCCGCCCTCTACGTCGACGCCAGTGGCGGTGGCCTCGCGAAGGCCGAGCAGCTGCACGGCAAGGAGATGTCGTACAACAACTACACGGACACGGACGCCGCGCGCCGTGCCGCGTACGACCACGACGAGCCCTGCGTCGCGATCATCAAGCACGCCAACCCCTGTGGCATCGCGATCGGTCCGGACGTCGCCGAGGCGCACCGCAAGGCACACGCCTGCGACCCGCTGTCCGCGTTCGGCGGGGTCATCGCCGTGAACCGGCCGGTCAGCAAGGAGATGGCCGAGCAGGTCGCGGAGATCTTCACCGAGGTCATCGTGGCGCCCGACTACGAGGAGGGGGCCCTGGAGGCCCTCGCCAAGAAGAAGAACATCCGGGTGCTGAAGGCGCCGGGCGCCCCCGCCAACCAGGTCGAGGTCAAGCCCGTCGACGGCGGTGTGCTGCTCCAGGTCACCGACCGGCTCCAGGCCGACGGCGACGACCCGGCGAACTGGACCCTGGCCACCGGCGAGGCGCTGAGCCCCGAGGAGCTGCGGGAACTCGCCTTCGCGTGGAAGGCCTGCCGGGCCGTGAAGTCCAACGCCATCCTGCTCGCCAAGGACGGTGCCTCGGTCGGTGTCGGCATGGGCCAGGTCAACCGCGTCGACTCCGCGAAGCTCGCCGTCGAGCGGGCCGGGGAGGAACGGGCGCGCGGCTCCTACGCCGCCTCCGACGCGTTCTTCCCCTTCCCCGACGGCCTGGAGATCCTCACCGCGGCCGGCGTGAAGGCCGTGGCGCAGCCGGGCGGTTCGGTCCGTGACGAACTCGTCGTCGAGGCCGCGAAGAAGGCGGGCGTGACGATGTACTTCACCGGGACGCGGCACTTCTTCCACTGAGATCGCGCGATCAACGGTCGCGGGACCGAACACCAGGGCCGTGTCCCCCAGCGCGGGGGACACGGCCCTTGGAGTCTGCGGGAGTCGGCCGGTTGCTCAGTCGTCGCTCAGCTGCTGCGGATCACGATCGTGCCGCACACCTTGTCGGCGAACGTCTGGCGCTTGGAGTCCCACGCCGGCCACAGCCAGCCCAGGTAGCAGGCGAGGCTGTCCAGGATGTGGGCGATACGGCGCACGAAGGCCATGCCGACGCCGATCGGCTGGCCGGTGGCCTCCTTCACCAGGCGGATGCCCAGCGCCTTCTTGCCGACGGTCTGGCCGGTGCGGCCCTCCATGATCAGCTGCCAGATCGCCAGGCCGAGGAGCGCGAGACCGCCGATGGCCGCCAGCGCCGGGGTGTCCTTGCCGACGATCACCAGGATGTACGGCACCAGGAAGACCAGGCCGTCGACGAGCGTGCCGAGGAAGCGCTGACCCCAGTTCGCGTACGGCGGGGTCGCGCCGTACCCCTGCTGCGGGTAGCCGTAGCCGCCCTGCTGCGGGTAACCGGGCTGCTGGGGGTAGCCGTACCCCTGCTGCGGCGGCACACCCTGCGGGGCCTGCTGGTAGCCGGGCTGCTGCTGCGGGTAGCCGTAGCCGGGCTGACCCTGCTGCGGGTTCTGCGGCTGCTGACCGTAAGGGTTGGGCGAGCCGAAACTCATGGCCGATTTCCTCCGTTGGACCTGCGGGGACGACGCGGACAGGGACGGAGGTACGTCATGATCTGAGCGGTTTGCCCCCCAACCGGACCGCGATACTGCGCCGCTCATCGTTTAGTAAGGGCGAGTTGTTGTCCAGTCCGATTCGCGAGGTGTTGTGCAAGTGCAACATCATTGATCATGACCGCACACCCGATTGGAACCGGGACACCGGCATCCGCGAGGATGGAGCCATGACCGCCCAGATTCTCGATGGCAAGGCCACCGCAGCCGCGATCAAGTCCGATCTGACCGCCCGCGTGGCGGCGCTGAAGGAGAAGGGCGTCACGCCCGGCCTCGGCACGATCCTGGTCGGGGACGACCCCGGCAGTCAGAAGTACGTCGCCGGCAAGCACCGTGACTGTGCGCAGGTCGGCATCGCCTCCATCCAGCGCGAGCTGTCCGCCACCGCGACCCAGGAGGAGATCGAGGCCGTCGTCCGCGAGCTCAACGACGACCCGGCCTGCACCGGCTACATCGTGCAGCTCCCGCTGCCCAAGGGCATCGACGAGAACCGCATCCTCGAGCTGATGGACCCGCACAAGGACGCGGACGGCCTGCACCCGATGAACCTGGGCCGGCTGGTGCTCGGCGAGCCCGCGCCGCTGCCCTGCACCCCCAACGGCGTGCTGACCCTGCTGCGCCGCTACGGCGTCGAGATCAAGGGCGCCGAGGTCGTGGTCGTCGGCCGTGGCGTGACCATCGGGCGCCCGATGCCGCTGCTGCTCACCCGGCGCAGCGAGAACGCCACGGTCACCCAGTGCCATACCGGCACACGCGACCTGTCCGCCCATCTCAGGCGCGCCGACATCATCGTGGCCGCGGCCGGCTCCCCGCATCTGATCCGCGCCGAGGACGTCAAGCCGGGCGCGGCCGTCCTCGACATCGGCGTCTCCCGCAACGCCGACGGCAAGATCGTCGGCGATGTGCACCCGGGCGTCGCCGAGGTCGCCGGGTGGCTCTCCCCGAACCCCGGCGGTGTCGGGCCGATGACCCGGGCGCAGCTGCTCGTCAACGTGGTCGAGGCGGCGGAACGCAGTGTCGGCTGACGGCGGTCACGGACAGGGTGCGGGGCGCCGGGCGACCCGGCGCTTCCCGCTGTTCACACGGGACACGGCGCGCCCCGAGGGAGGCGGCAGGGCCGCGTCGGGAGACCTGCCGGCGCCGGCTCGGCAGTGGCCGCTGCTGGTGGTGCTGGCGACCGTCGCGGTGGGGTTGCTGCTGACCTCGCTGGACCAGTTCCGGGTGGGCGCGCTGCTGATCGGGGCGGCGCTGCTCGCGGGGGCGGTGATGCGGTGGATACTGCCGAGCGTGGGGATGCTGGCGGTGCGGTCCCGTTTCACGGACATCGCGACGTACGGGGTGCTGGGGCTGGCGATCGTGCTGCTGGCGTTGATGGCGCAGCCGAAGCCGTGGCTGGTGATCCCGTACCTGAAGGACACGCTGCACTTCACGATGAAGAGCTAGTGCCGCGACAGGCGTGTGAAAGAGGCCCGCACCTCCCCCGGTGGGTGCGGGCCTTCCCCCTTGGTTCAAGGTAGGGATCCGGAATGGCGGGCGAATCCCACCCCTGATTGAACCCCCTACAACTTCCGCGGTACGTCCGGTGGTTGACTCCCGGCCCCGGACCCCCGCGTTACGCTGCGGCGATGCGACTGCGGAACCCGCCCCCACTCGCCGTCGACACGCTGATCGCGTGCGGGACGGTCGTGATGGCCGTGTTGCTGGGGCGGGAGTCGCCCGCCCAGGGGTGGCCGCAGCTCGACGCGCGGGCCTATGCGCTGATCGTGCTGGCGCAGCTGCCCGTCGCCCTGCGCTGGCGGTGGCCGGTCGCGGTCTTCGCCGTCATGCAGTGCGCGTCGGTCGGCTATGTCAGCCTCGGCTTCTGGCCCGTGGTGTGCACCTTCGGCTCCCTGCTGGGGCTGTACACGGTCGCGTCGGTCCGGCCGGTCCGGGTCGCCGTCGGCTGCGCGGTCTGCATGACCGGCACGTGGGTGTACGCCGGGCTCGTCACCCACGGCTCCTCGATGCCCTCGGTCGTCGTGCAGGCCCTGCTGTACTGCTCGGTGTTCGTCTGGTTCGGGCATCTCGCGCAGCGGTCCGCCGTACTCTCCCGGCATCTGAAGGCCGAGCAGACCGAGCGGGCACGGCGGGCCGTCGCCGAGGAACGCGGGCGGATAGCGCGGGAGTTGCACGACGTCGTCGCCCATCACATGTCGGTGATCTCCGTGCAGGCGGGCCTCGCCCGGTTCGTCTTCGAGTCGGACCCCGGCAAGGCGCGCGGGGCGCTGGGGACGATCGCGGACACCAGCGGGGAGGCCCTGGAGGAGCTGCGGCGCATGCTCCAGGTGCTGCGGGAGGAGGATCCGCAGGCCGCCGAGCGGGCTCCCATGCCCACCCTGGACCGGCTCGCCGACCTCGTGGAGCGGGTGCGCAGCGCCGGGCTGCCGGTCGAGTTCGTGGTCGAGGGCGAGCCCCGGCCGCTGCCGCCCGGTGTCGAGCTGTGCGCCTACCGCGTGGTCCAGGAGGCGCTCACCAACGTCCTCAAGCACGCCGGTCAGGCGCACGCGCGCGTGGTGCTGCGGTACCGGCCGCACGAGCTGACCGTGTCCGTACGCGACGACGGGGAGGGGGTGAATCCGGACAGACTGCGAACGGGCGCCGGACATGGCTTGATTGGCATGCGTGAGCGGGCCAAGCTCTACGGCGGGACGATCAGCGTCGGCCCACGCCCCGAGGGCGGCTACGCGGTCGAACTGGCCCTGCCGACCTCGGCCACACTCGCACGGCGGGGGGACGACCGTACCGGATGACCAGAGTGCTCGTGGTCGACGACCAGTTCCTCATCCGCGCGGGTCTGGTGGGGCTGCTGGAAGCCGCGCCCGGGTTCGAGGTGGTCGGGGAGGCCGGGGACGGTACGGATGCGGTGCGGCTGGCCGCCGAGACCGGCCCCGACGTCGTGCTCATGGACATCCGGATGCCCGGTCTGAACGGCATCGAGGCCACCGAGCGCATCCTCGCGCAGGCGGCGGGGACCGCGCCCCGGGTCCTCGTGCTCACCACCTTCGACCTCGACGAGTACGTGTACGGCGCGCTGCGCGCCGGCGCCTCGGGGTTTCTCCTCAAGGACTCCGGCCCTGAACGGCTGCTGGCCGCCGTCACCGCGGTGGACGGCGGTGACGCCCTGTTCGCGCCCAGTGTCACCCGGCGCCTGGTCGAGGCCTTCGCCCGGCAGCACGGCCCCGACCCGCAGGCCGGCCCGCCGCCCGACCTCGACGTGCTGACCTCCCGTGAGCTCGAGGTCCTCAAGCTCACCGCGCGCGGACTGTCCAACCTGGAGATCGCCGACCGTCTCTACATCAGCGAGGCCACCGTGAAGACCCACCTCAACCGCACGATGACCAAGCTCGACCTGGGCAGCCGGGCGCAGGCGGTGGTGGTGGCGTACGAGACGGGACTGGTGACACCGGGCGGGCCCGGGGGGCCAGGAGGCCTGCGCGGCTGAAAGCGGCCGAAAGGCGGCCCGTCCCCTCCCCCGAGCAGGACGGACCGCCGTCGGGTTTCAGCCTTCCCGTCGCGCGGCGGCTGTTCAACGGCTGTCCGTGCGCTGTGGCACAGAGGTGACAGTTCCGCTACGGACCGGCCGCACTGCCACAACCTGCGGGAACCGTCGGGCCGCCGACCGTCGTCACCCGGTCTGAACTGGCAACGAACTGGCAACGCGGGAAGCCGTGGAGGTGTGTGATGGGCGGCTGGCAGCCGCTGCCGGAGGGGCTCCCGGCGGAGGTGCGGCACTTCGTGGAGCAGTTGCGGCTCCTCAAGGACGACACCGGTCTCAGCCTGGTCGCGCTGGGCGCCCGCACCGCGTACAGCAAGTCCTCCTGGCAGCGGTACCTCAACGCCGTACAGCCGCCGCCGCGGCAGGCCGTCGCCGCGCTGTGCCGGGCCGCGGGCCTCACCGGCGCCGACGCCGAACGGCACACCGTGCGCTGGGAGCTGGCCGTCCAGGCCTGGCCGCGCCCGGCGAACGCGCCGGAACGACCGCCCGGCGCCGGGGAGTACGAGGACGTCCCCACCCTCCCCTGGTGGGACCGCCCGGAGGAGGAGCAGGTGCCCCGCTCGCACGGCCGACTACTGCAGGCCGCGGTCCTGCTGCTGCTCGTACTGCTCCTGGCGGTGGTCGTCGGTGCCGTGCTTCTCGGGTGAGCCGGGTCTCCTGTGACCTGCGAGGTCACGGCCTGATGACCGGCGTGTCGATGTGTTGACAAGTTCGCGGATATGTCACGAAGCCGACTCACAAGCGGGCTAACGTGTCCAATCGGGACGAGCTGATGGCCCGTTGGACCGTGTCGCGGGAGGCGTGCGACGGTGCACGTGGGCAGGTCAGTGCTCCTGTGCGCCCCCTGCCGGGGGACTGGGTTCCGGGGGCGCCGCGGTCCGCTGGGTAGCCAGAACGGGGACCGGCGCGGGGGCACCACGCGCAAGGGGAACGCGGGGGAAGACACGGCACTGAACCGGGGACAAGAGGACCGGGGAGGACCGGGGGAAGAGGGGGGAAGCAATGCCTCGTTGGAAGGCTCTGCCGGATGAACTGGATCCGCAGGTAAGGGAGTTCGCGACCCAGTTGCGGCGGCTCGTGGACCGCGGCGGGCTGAGCGTCGCGGCACTGTCCGACCGCACCGGCTACAGCAAGACGTCCTGGGAGCGGTACCTGGGCGGGCGCCTGCTGGCGCCCAAGGGCGCGGTCGTCGCGCTCGCCGAGGTCACCGGCGCCAATCCCGTCCATCTCACCACCATGTGGGAGCTGGCCGAACGGGCCTGGAGCCGTTCGGAGATGCGCCACGACATGACGATGGAGGCGATCCGGGTCTCCCAGGCGCGGGCCGCGCTGGGGGAGTTCGGAGCGCCGCCGGCCACGTCCACGACCACGGCCGGCGGCAAGGCGCCGCGCCGGGCGGGCAGTGCCGTGGCGACGCCGGGGATCGCCGGGCCGGCGGGCGTCTCGCCCACCATCCCGCCCCAGCCGACGGCACCCGACGCGAACCGCCGGGAGGGGGCGGGGCCCCGCGGGCCGGTCGCGCCCGGGGGGATTGGTGCCCCCGGCGGCGGCCGGCGGCGGTTGACGATGTTCCTCGCGGGGGTGGTCGGCGTGGCCGTGGTCGTCGCCGCCGTCTTCTTCCTCACCGGCAACGACGGCGGCGACGGGAAGAAGAACCGGAGCGGTGCCACCTCGTCCGCCCCGTCCACCAGTGCCGGCAGCGACCTGCCGGCCGGCGTGAAGTGCGCGGGCGCCGGGTGCACCGGCAAGGACGCGGAGGCCATGGGGTGCAGCGGCGACCTGGTGACCACCGCCAAGACCGCCACGGTCGGCGCGACCACCCTGGAGGTCCGCTACAGCAGCACCTGCGGTGCCGCTTGGGGCCGTATCACCGGCGCCGCCCAGGGCGACTCGGTGCGGGTCACGGCCGACGCCACCACGAAGACCGGCGACATCACGGCCGTCGGCGACACGATCGCGTACACGCCGATGGTGGCGGTACGGGACGCGGCCCAGGCCAAGGCGTGCGCGACGCTGGCGTCGGGACGGACGGGGTGCACCTCGTAGAAACTCGGCAGGCCCAGGAATGCCGTGGCGTTTCCTGGGCACGCGAACCGTACCCCCCACGGGAGTCCGGATTCCGGTACCCCCGGGTGGCGGCCGCCCCGTCTCACCTCTCCCGGACGGGCGGCCGCCTCTTTCTTGTGCCGCCTGCGGGGTGGCGTCGGTAGGGTCACGTCAGTGGGGACGCATCTCTGGGGACACATCCCCGGGGTCATGTCTGTGGGGTCACGTCTGTGGGGTGAGCCACACCGACCCCTCCACGTCCGGCATCCGGAATGCGCGATAGCCTGACCGGTGGATCTCTTGATGCCGAGAGATCGATCATTTGTACGTCCGCACCCCAGGGCAAGGACGCCCACCGCCAGCTGTCATACGGAGAACGCCATGACCCGCACTCCCGTGAACGTCACCGTCACCGGCGCGGCCGGCCAGATCGGTTACGCCCTGCTCTTCCGCATCGCCTCCGGCCAGCTGCTCGGCGCGGACGTGCCGGTCCGGCTCCGCCTCCTGGAGATCACCCCCGCGCTCAAGGCCGCCGAGGGCACCGCCATGGAGCTCGACGACTGCGCCTTCCCGCTCCTCCAGGGCATCGACATCTCCGACGACCCGAACGTCGCCTTCGACGGCGCCAACGTCGCCCTCCTGGTCGGCGCCCGCCCCCGCACCAAGGGCATGGAGCGCGGTGACCTCCTGGAGGCCAACGGCGGCATCTTCAAGCCGCAGGGCAAGGCCATCAACGACCACGCCGCAGACGACATCAAGGTCCTGGTCGTCGGCAACCCGGCCAACACGAACGCGCTGATCGCGCAGGCCGCCGCCCCGGACGTACCGGCCGAGCGCTTCACCGCGATGACCCGCCTCGACCACAACCGCGCGCTGACGCAGCTGGCGAAGAAGACGGGCTCCACGGTCGCCGACATCAAGCGTCTGACCATCTGGGGCAACCACTCCGCCACCCAGTACCCCGACATCTTCCACGCCACCGTCGCCGGCAAGAACGCCGCGGAGGTCGTGAACGACGAGAAGTGGCTGGCCGAGGAGTTCATCCCGACCGTCGCCAAGCGCGGCGCGGCCATCATCGAGGCCCGCGGCGCGTCCTCCGCGGCCTCCGCCGCCAACGCCGCGATCGACCACGTCCACACCTGGGTCAACGGCACCGCCGACGGTGACTGGACCTCCATGGGCATCCCGTCGGACGGCTCCTACGGCGTCCCGGAGGGCCTGATCTCCTCCTTCCCGGTCACCACCAAGGACGGCGTGTACGAGATCGTGCAGGGCCTGGAGATCAGCGAGTTCTCCCGCGCCCGCATCGACGCCTCGGTGCAGGAGCTGGCGGAGGAGCGCGACGCGGTCCGCGCCCTCGGCCTCATCTGAGCCTCCCGCACCCACGGGCCCCACTCCGGTTTCGTCCGGAACGGGGCCCGTTCCCGTTTTCGCCGCTACCGTCGGAAGAGGCAGGCGGTGGAGTGAATCGGGGGGTTGTGAACAGGTGGTGATCGACGGTAGGTGAGCGCGTTCTGGCACGAATGAGTGAGTCTTCGGGCGGTGGCGGGCGCACGCGCCGGGTGGAGAACGAAGTTTCTTGTCTCGAATGCGTGACCTTGGTCGGTGCTGGTCGTCGGGTGGGTGACGGAATTCGGCGGCGTCGGGGGGTGCGGGCGTGGAGCGGACTGCGGGAGGTGGCGGCGCCGTTCGTGGTGCCCGGTCCATCGGGAGTCGCGGTCCGTACCCGGCTCAAAGGTCTGACCGACGAGGACGAGAAGGCGCTGTGCCTGGTCGGTGACCACCTCGCATCGCTCGCCTCCCGTGATCTGAGGGCACGGTGTGGGGCCGGGCTGGACCACGACAGCGAGCAGTGGGCGCAGCGCAAGCGCACCCTCACCGAGGAGTCCTCCTCCCGCTGGGCCGGCAGCATCAGGAAGGCCACCCACGATCAGTGGGCGCTCGCCCGGCGAGGTCGGCTCGCGCACATCCACAGCCTTCAGGCCGGCGTGCAGACGATCAGGCACCGGCTGTCCCTGCCCGTGGGCGAGAAAGGTGGCAAGCGTGTTCCGGGCGGCTATCGCAGCAAACAGGAGTGGTTCGCCAAGTCCCGTCGCCTGCACGTCCTCGAAGACCGGCTCCAGGCCGCGAGAGCCGACTGGCAGCAGGTGTCGTGCACGTGGTGCGCGGCGCCAAGCGGCTGCTGACCACCCGCCATCACCTGGAGCAGGCGCAGTTGGCCGAAGAGGAGTGGCGTCGGCGGTGGCAGGCCGAACGACGGTTCCTCCAGGCGGACGGCGAGTCCGGCACTCTGGAGAAACGGCAGCGCACGCAGCGGTCCATGCCCGGAGTGTTTCCCCAGACATGGTGAGCTGCCTCGGGGCGCAGCGTGAACGCGCCCTCGGGCCTGCGCAGTCGCACCTGCTCGCCGGTGCCGACCGTGCGCCCCCACCGGGCCCCGGCCCGCCCTCGGGATGGTCCAGCACGCACAACTCGACGACGCCGGACGGGTCGTAGTGCCATACGGAGTACGTGCGGAGGGTCAGACCGGTGACCAGGACCCGGACCTGCTGGCCGGGCCGGACGTCGAGACCGGCGAGCTGGTCGCCGTCGATGCGCAGCCGGCGGATGCGGGCGCTGACCTGTTCGGCCTCGGTGACGGTGCCGCGCAGGGTCAGCAGGTCGAGGATGGGATTCAGCAGAGCGGGCATCGGTGGCTCCTCGGCGGGCCGTATGGGCAGGGGAGTTGCTCAGGCACCGGTTGAACGCGATAGTGCGCGTTTCCGGCCAGACGCGATAGTGCGTGTCAGGGGTCGGTCGCGGTAACCGGCCACCACGAGCACCGTCGCCGCGAGCACCAGCAGCGCGACCGTGCGCAGCGCCGGGCCCATGCCGGAGACGAGGTGTGGGCGGACAGGCTCGTCCCAGTGACCGCGACCGGCGGACCCGGGTCGTTGGCACTGCGGGGCCGTAGTCCCCGCCGGTCGACTCCTGACCAGACGCGACTTCGGGCAATTCCGTTTCACCGGTCACGGCCGCCCCCCTATGCTGATGGTTTGTCAACTCGACGTCCAGCAACGCACTTCCAGCACCGCCTTTCACACGCATCGGGGGATCGTCGTGAGCACCGCTTACGTGCCGCAACAACCACAGCCGGGACCGCCCGCCGGGCCACCGCCCGCGCTGCCGCCCGTACCGCCGTACGCCAGTGAGGCCAGTCGGCTGCTGTGCGCTGGTACCTATCTGGATTCCGCATACCGGGACCGGGTCATCGAGGAACTCCACCTCAACGAACAGCGGATCGCGGCGCCCTCGCTCGGCTTCGACGCTGCCCGGGTCCTTGCCCACGCCCTGCGCGCCCGCCGCCAGGAACTGCTGTGGGCCGGGGCGATCCTCGGCCTGTGGGTGGTGGGGCTGCCGCTCAGTGGCGGGCTGCTCCTGCTCTTCCTGGTGCCGGGCATCGCGCTCGCCGTCGCGCCCTGGATCAGGGGCCGCGCCGCCCACCCGCCGCTGTACCGGGTGATCGCCGCCTTCCTGCTCCGCTGGTGGGGCCGGTCGTTCTACGCGTTCGCCCTGATCGCGACCCTCGTCGTCGCGTTCGGCGGCGGCTCGGACGACGGCCCGTCGTACGACTCGTACGGCTCCGACGGTTACTACGGCTCCGGCTACTCCGACTCGACCGGCTTCGGCGACCTGTTCGCCCCGGGCGTCGGCGACTTCGGCGGCCTGGCCGAGGCCTGGCACGCCTGGCTCACACTCGCCGTGTTCGCCGGTGTCGCCCTGTGCGCGCACGCCCAGCGCACCCAGTTCAGCCGGGCGCTGGCCGGCGAGCTCTCCCCGCAGCGCTTCCCGGACGCGGCGAGCGACCCCGCCGAGAAGGCGGAGAACCCCCGCTTCCAGCGGCTCAAGCAGCGCATCCGGATCGAACAGCACGCGCCGCTGATCATGTACAACGAGGCCGATCCGTTCTGCGGGGCGGGCGCCGCCTACGACACATGGGTGCTCGCCGTCGAACTAAAGCCCGACGAGCTGAAGAAGGAGCGGCAGCCGCTCAGCAACCGGGCGATCCTGGAGAAGGTCCGTCCGCTGCTCGAACAGCTCCGCGTCCCCGCCGAGTACGCCGGACCCGGCAACCGCGACCGGCTGCGCCAGCTGGAGATCGACGAGTGCGTGTTCCTGCCCGCCGAGGGGCTGCTCACCCGGGACCAGGCGCCGTACACCCCGCAGGCCTTCGAGGAGCACCGGGCGAGGGCCGTCGAGGAAGGCGCCGAGAAGCGCCGGCACTTCCTGCGGATCCGGGTCGGCGGCTGGGAGGAGGAGGTGGTCGTCACGGTGTTCGTGCGCATCCACACCCAGGGCCGGATGCTCGTGCTGGAGATCGCCCCGCATGTACTGACCCCGGTCCGTGCGGACTTCAAGGGCGCCGACCGCACCGCCCACCGGTTCCGGAACAACAACTGGGCCGGCAAGACGGCCGCCGCGATCGCCCTGGTCCCCGGCTCGGTGGGCCGCTCGGTGGGCCAGCTCGGCCGGGGCGCCGTGTACCTCTGGCGGCTGCTGACCGGCGGCCACGCGGGCGCGCTGCCCGAGGGGCCGGCGCTGTCCGTGCGTGAACTGGGCGCGGTGGACGTCGGCTCCCACTTCCAGGAGATGGACGTCGTCCGGTACCTGCGCAGCATCCAGGACCGGGTGGCCAACGGCGTACGGGTCGCGCTCGCCGAAGCCGGCTACGAGACCGGCGAGTTCGTCCAGAAGACCGTCAACAACAGCACCAACGTGAGCATCGACCGGGTCGAGGGCTCCACGCTCGCCTTCGGCAGCCACGCCACCGCCACCAGTCACACGACGCAGAAGGGGCCCGACAGCAATGGCAAGTGACGAGCCGCAGGTCACCCTGGGGAACATCTCCGGGAGCACGTTCGCCATCGGCAGCCACGCGCACGCCGAGAGCCACCACCACGGCGCCGCCGGCTCCCCGGCCGACGAGGAACTCCTCGCAGCGGTACGGGAGCTGCGCGCCGACCTGGTGCGGGTGCGGGGCACCGAGCAGACGGCGGCGCTGGGCACGGCGCTCGCCGAGACCGAGGACGAGATCACCCGCACCGGCCAGGCAGGCCCCACCCGCCGGGAACGCCTGCGTGAACTCCTCACCGACTCCCAGGCCCTCCTGAACGTCCTGGCCTCGGCGGGCACACTGGCCGGCCTGCTGGGGAGGTGAGAGAGCCGATGAGCAACGGGGGAGCGCGGCACTGGAACGAGGACGCACAATGCTGGGAGGCCGGGCCCCAGCCCACCACCACGACGCCCCCACCACCGGCGGCGGGGCCGACACCGACTCCGCCGCCACGGGCTGGGCAGACGGTGACTTCGCCGCCATCGGCCGGGCAGACGGTGACCTCGCCGTCGGCGGCCGGGTCGACAGCGACTCCGCCGTCCCCGGCCCGGCCGGAGAACCGGCCGACGGAGGCGGTGGCTCCGGCTTCGATACCCCCCGCCCCTCCGGCGGCGGCTTCGGCTCCGGTCCCGGCTTCCCCTCCGGCATCGGCTCCGGCACCGGTACCGCCCTTCCCTCCGCCATCGACGGCGGCTTCGGCTCCGCCGGTTGAGTGGTGGTCGGAGGCGGGCCGGGCTCCGTCGTGGGCGTCGGCCGGTGGTACTCCCGGTCGGCCGTCCGGCGAGCCGTCCTGGCCGCCCGCCGAATCGGCCCCACCGCCAGTAGAAACGGTCTGGGCGCCCGCTGAGTCGGTCTGGGTACCCGCCGGGCCGGACCGGGTGGCCGGGTTCTCCCGGCGGCCCGGGCGTAGGGTCGTGTGGTCCGTCGTCGTCGGAGCCGCTGCCGTCGGTGTGGCCGTCAGCCTGGTGCTGACCCTGGTGGTCGGCAAGGGGGAGGGCGGCAAGCCTGCCGTGGCCGACTCCTCCGTCAGCCCGGCCTCCTCCGCGGCGCCTCGGACGGTGTCGGAGTCGCCCTCCGACAGCGGAACCCCGTCCCTGTCGTCCCCGTCGGCCTCCGCACCTCCCGCCGGATACGAGGTGCGGCACGACGCCGAGGGCTTCCGGATCGCCGTCCCCGAGGGCTGGTCGCGGTCCACCGTCGACTCCTCGTACGGCATCGCTGTCGTCAGCTACCGCAGCCCGGACCGTGAGCACCGGCTGCAGGTCTACCAGGTCGCCGAGGACTCCCCGGACGCCTCCTTCGAGCTGTACCTCTCCGACCAGACCCCCAAGCCGGACGGCTTCCAGGAGCTGGGTCTGACCAGCCTCGACGACGTCGGCTTCACCGGCTCCCGGCTGGAGTACCTGGCCGGCACGATCGGCGGTGAGCCGGACGTCGGCACCTGGCATGTCGTCGACGAGCGGTTCGTCGCACCCGACGGCAACATCTACGCCATCGCCTCCTACGGCCCCGACTCCGACGGCCGCGACGACGAGCTGGGCCATCTGGCGACGGCGGTGGACTGGTTCTGCCCGCCGGACACGGCCTGCGACGCGGATCCCGGCGCGGACCCCGGCGCGGACCCCGGCGTGGACTGAGTGCCCGCTCCCGTGCCGCCCGCGCCGCCGTTCATTTAATTCCAGTATCCGCGGAATATAATTGCCTGTCTATTCACAAGTGTGCAGCGCCAGGTATTCTATAGGTTCTCTTCCGGGTGATCTAAATTCCCCCGAACGCCCCAAACCCCGTCCTGTGTGACGGTCGTTAAGGTGACCGTGACGCGATTGGACTGGCTTACCGCCGAAGACCACCCGACGACAGCGCTCCGCTGGCCCGGAAGTATGGATATCACCTCATGCTCGGACCTGCTCGATGATTTCCTGACGAGAATCAACGCGCTGGAAAAGGATTATCGGCGGACGTTGGCCGATCTGTACGGCGCGTCCTGAAGCAGGGTGCGGAGGTTTTATCGATGGACGGGATTCAACGCGATGCGGGTCTGTACGACCATCCCGGTCTCTACGACCATCCCGGTCTTCATGACCATCCCGGTCTGTACGAGCATCCCGGACTCTATGACCATCCGGGTCTCTACGACCATGCCTGGGGCGCGCCGGAGCCGGACGTCGCGCCGAACGACTGGGATCCGGTCGAGGAGCTGGCCCAGATGCTGTCCGCGCCGGCCGGCGCGGCCACGGCTCCCACCCTGCTGGACGTACCGGCCCAGCGCAGGAGCAGTCGTCGGCGACTCCGCCAGGACTCCCATCTGCTCGACGGCGGCCGGAGCGTCACGCACATCACGCTCCTGATCGCGACGGTCTCGCTGTGTGCGGTGTGCATGCTGGTCTGGTCCGTCTGCTACTCCTACGGGCAGCTGCGCGGGATCGCCTCGTCGGTGCTGCCCGCGGGGCTGGCGCGGTACTGGCCGCTGACGGTGTACGGCCCGTGGTTCGTGGCGGCGCTCTCCGTCCTGCGGGCCACCGCTCAGCGCCGGAGCGCACGCCGGTCCTGGTGTGTGGTGCTGGCCGCCTCCGTCCTGGCCGTCGCGCTGTGTGCCAGCCACTCGTCCCATGCGCTGTTGTCGTTAGTGATCTTCGGGATTCCGCCGGTGACTGCTCTGGTGTGCTTCTGGGAACTCGTCGGTCAGATCTCGACCAGGACCAGGCCCCGGCACGCCACGCGCGCCGAACCGTCGAGTGCCACGCCCTGAGAGAGACGTTTGCCCTGTTTCGTCCGACTGTTCAGTGATGCAGCACACTTTCGGCCACGGATTGCGCATGCAATCCGGGACCGAGGGCAGGTGGTGACGGTCCCCGAGTGTGACTCCTGTGTCACACAGGGGCACTGAACAGGAACGGAAGGCAATACCGATCATGGCGGACCGAACGGCACAAGCGACCATCCATGCCGGAGGCGAGTGGCTGGAAGCCGTCTCCGGCGCGACACGCGAGATCATCGACCCCGCGGACGGCCTGTCCTTCGCCGTGGTCGCCGAGGGTGACGAGAAGGACGCGGAGACGGCGGTGGCCGCCGCACGGCGTGCCTTCGACACCGGCGACTGGCCCCGCACCCCGGTCGCCGAGCGCGCCGCCCTGCTCCGCCGGGTGGCCGACCTGCTCGTACGCGACCGCGAGGAGCTGGGCCTCCTGGAGAGCCGGGACGCGGGCAAGACCGTCGAGGAGGGCCGGGTCGACATCGACTGCGTCGCCGACGCCTTCCGCTACTTCGCCGATCTGGTGGCGGCGGAGGGCACGGGCCGGGTGGTGGACGCGGGCTCGCCCGACATCCACAGCGTCGTCGTCCACGAGCCCGTCGGCGTCTGCGCCCTGATCACCCCCTGGAACTACCCCCTGCTCCAGGCGAGCTGGAAGATCGCTCCGGCTCTGGCGGCGGGCAACACCTTCGTGATCAAGCCGAGCGAGATCACCCCGCTGACGACCGTCGCGCTGGTCGAGCTGCTGGCGGAGGCCGGGCTGCCGGCCGGAGCCGCCAACCTCGTCACCGGCCCCGGGCACAGCGTGGGCGCCCGCCTCGCCGAGCACCCCGACGTCGACCTGGTCTCCTTCACCGGCGGACTGGTCAGCGGGGTCAAGGTCGCCCAGGCGGCCGCCGTGTCGGTCAAGAAGGTCGCCCTCGAACTCGGCGGCAAGAACCCCAACGTCGTCTTCGCCGACGCCTGCGCCACCGACGAGGGCTTCGACACCGCCGTCGACCAGGCCCTCAACGCCGCCTTCATCCACAGCGGCCAGGTCTGCTCGGCCGGCGCCCGGCTGATCGTCGAGGAGCCGCTCAGGGAACGGTTCGTCGCCGAACTCGCCCGCCGGGCCGCCCGGATCCGCCTCGGACGCGGTACGGCGGACGGCGTCGAGTGCGGCCCGCTCGTCTCCGAGCAGCAGCGCGCCAAGACCGAGGCGTACGTGGCGTCGGCACTGGCGGAGGGCGCGGTGCTGCGTTCCGGCGGCAAGCGTCCCGAACCGTCCGCCGACCGGCCCGCCGGCGGCTACTTCTACGAGCCGACCGTGCTCGACCAGTGCCACCGGGAGATGAAGGTCGTCCGCGAGGAGGTCTTCGGACCGGTCCTCACCGTCGAGACCTTCCGCACCGAGGACGAGGCGGTCGCCCTCGCCAACGACACCGAGTACGGCCTGGCCGGTGCCGTCTGGACCGCCGACGCCGGACGCGCCCGCCGGGTCGCGGGGCGGCTGCGGCACGGCACCGTCTGGATCAACGACTTCCACCCCTATCTCCCGCAGGCGGAGTGGGGCGGCTTCGGGAAGAGCGGCACCGGCCGCGAGCTGGGGCCCGCCGGGCTCGCCGAGTACCGCGAGACCAAGCACGTCTACCAGAACCTCGCACCGCGGCCGGTCCGCTGGTTCGCCGGCTGAGCCCACCCGACCGCCGTACGCGAGAAGCCGCGACGCGAGAAGAGCCGCCGGACGAGAAGAGCGGCGACGCGAGAAGCCTCACCGAGGTCTTCGGAAGCCTTTTGGAGCACCCCCCATGTCCCAGTCCCACACCTACGACTACGTCGTCATCGGCGGCGGAACCGCGGGTTCCGTCATAGCCTCCCGTCTCACCGAGAACCCCGATGTCACGGTGGCCGTGATCGAGGGCGGTCCCAGCGACGTCGGCCGCGACGACGTCCTCACCCTGCGCCGCTGGATGGGCCTGCTCGGCGGCGAGCTGGACTACGACTACCCGACCACCGAGCAGCCGCGCGGCAACTCCCACATCCGGCACAGCCGGGCCCGCGTCCTCGGCGGCTGCTCGTCGCACAACACGCTCATCGCCTTCAAGCCGCTGCCCTCCGACTGGGACGAGTGGGAGGCGGCCGGTGCCAAGGGCTGGGGCGGGGTCCCGATGGAGGCGTACTACGCCCGTCTCCTCAACAACATCGTCCCGGTCGACGAGAAGGACCGGAACGCCATCGCCCGCGACTTCGTCGACGCGGCGCAGGAGGCGCTGGGCGTCCCGCGCGTGGAGGGCTTCAACCGCAAGCCGTTCACCGAGGGCGCCGGCTTCTTCGACCTCGCCTACCACCCCGAGGACAACAAGCGCTCCAGCGCCTCGGTGGCCTACCTCCACCCGGTGATGGACGACCGGCCCAACCTGACGATCCTGCTGGAGACCTGGGCGTACCGGCTGGAGCTGGACGGCACCCGCGCCGAGGGCGTCCACGTCCGCACCAAGGACGGCGAGGACCTGCTGATACGGGCCCGCGAGGAGGTCGTGCTGAGCGCGGGCGCCGTCGACTCCCCGCGGCTGCTCCTGCACTCGGGCATCGGCCCGGCCCAGGACCTCGAGGCGCTCGGCATCCCGGTCGCGCTCGACCTCCCGGGCGTCGGCGAGAACCTCCTCGACCACCCCGAGTCGGTGATCGTCTGGGAGACGAACGGCCCGATCCCGGAGAACTCCGCGATGGACTCCGACGCGGGCCTGTTCGTGCGCCGCGACCCCGAACACGCGGGCCCGGACCTGATGTTCCACTTCTACCAGATCCCGTTCACGGACAACCCGGAGCGACTGGGCTACCAGCGCCCGGAGTTCGGCGTCTCGATGACCCCGAACATCCCCAAGCCGCGCAGCCGCGGCCGGCTGTACCTCACCAGCCCCGACCCGTCCGTGAAGCCCGCGCTGGACTTCCGCTACTTCACCGACGAGGACGACTACGACGGCCGCACCCTCGTCGACGGCATCCGTATCGCCCGCGAGATCGCGAAGACCGAGCCGCTGGCCGGCTGGCTGAAGCGCGAGGTGTGCCCGGGGCCGGAGATCCTCGGCGACGCCGAGCTCAGCGAGTACGCCCGCAAGGTCGCGCACACGGTGTACCACCCGGCGGGCACCTGCCGGATGGGCTCCGCGGACGACCGACAGGCCGTGGTGGACCCGGAGCTGCGGATCCGCGGCCTGGACGGCATCCGTGTTGCCGACGCGTCCGTCTTCCCGACCATGCCGGCCGTGAACCCGATGATCGGAGTGCTGATGGTCGGCGAGAGGGCCGTGGACCTGCTGAAGGGCGGTGCGTGATGAGTAGTACGACCCCTGTGACGAGCCCTGCCACACCCCCTGGCTCTACCCCTGTCTTCTCCGTCGACGGTCTGTGGAAGGTCTTCGGTCCGAAGGCCGAACGCGTTCCCGCGGACCCCGAGCTGACCGGGCTCGCGCCCGCCGACCTGCGCGCCCGCACCGGTTGTACGGCCGCCGTCCGTGACGTCTCCTTCGACGTGCGCAAGGGCGAGGTCTTCGTGGTGATGGGCCTGTCGGGTTCCGGGAAGTCGACGCTGGTCCGCTGCCTGACCCGGCTCATCGAGCCCACGTCCGGCACGATCGTCATCGACGGCGAGGACGTCCGTGCGATGGACAAGGGGCGGCTGCGGGAGCTGCGCCGGCACCGTGCGGCGATGGTATTCCAGCACTTCGGGCTGCTGCCGCACCGGTCCGTCCTGGACAACGTCGCGTACGGCCTGGAGATCCAGGGCGTCGGCAGGTCCGAGCGGCGCAGGCGGGCCGCGGAGGTCGTCGCCAAGGTCGGCCTGGAGGGCCTGGAGCAGCGCCGCCCCGGCCAGCTGTCCGGCGGCCAGCGCCAGCGGGTCGGGCTGGCGCGGGCGCTCGCCGTCGACCCCGAGGTGCTCCTCTTCGACGAGCCGTTCAGCGCGCTCGACCCGCTGATCAGGCGGGACATGCAGGAGGAGGTGGTCCGCCTGCACCAGGAGGAGGGCCGCACGATGGTCTTCATCACGCATGACCTGAGCGAGGCGCTCAAGCTCGGCGACCGTATCGCGCTGATGCGGGACGGGCGGGTGGTGCAGCTCGGTACGCCGGAGGAGATCGTCGGTTCCCCGGCCGACGACTACGTCCGGGAGTTCGTGCGGGACGTACCGCGCGAGCAGGTCCTGACGGTCGGCTCCGCGATGCGGGCACCGGAGGCGGGAGAGACCGAGACGGGCCCGGTGGTCGGCGTGCGGTCGACGGTGGCCGAGGCGATCGACGTGGTGGCCGCGGCCGGCGCCCCGGCACGGGTCGTGGAGGGGGACCGGTGCGTGGGCGTCGTGGACGCGGACACGCTGCTCGGCATCGTGGCGAAGCCGCCCACGGGCGGGCATTCGGCCGCGGCCAGCGGTGGGCCGCTCGCGCCCACGGGGCAGAGCCGCACAGGTGAGAGCCCCGCGCCCCTGGGTGGGGATGCGGAGGGTCCCTCGCAAGGTCACGGAGCTGACCCGGGTGCGGGCCGTCGTCCGGCCGCGGGCAGTGGTGGGTCGCTCGCGCCCACGGGGCAGAGCCGCACAGGTGAGAGCCCCGCGCCCCTGGGTGGGGATGCGGCGGGTCCCTCGCAAGGTCACGGAGCTGACCCGGGTGCGAGCCGTCGTCCGGCCGCGGGCAGTGGTGGGCCGCTCGCGCCCACGGGGCAGAGCCGCACAGGTGAGAGCCCCGCGCCTCTGGGTGGGGAGCCGCACCGTCCGTCGCAGAGTCCCCCGGCCGATGGGGTTCCTCCCGAGCGCGGGCAAGTGAAGCCCCCCGCCCCCCGTACCAGTCCGGAGGGCGTCTGATGGCGACGATCACTGTCCCGAGTCCCCGCCGAATAGCCCTGCCCGCCAGCCAGGCGGTGCGCAAGCTCCTCGCCCTGGCCGTGGTCGCCGCGGTCCTCGTCCCCCTGGCCAACTCCCACTGGACCGCGGCCGCTTGGCCCCACACCCTCACCGTCGACCTCTCCTCCCCCCTCACCTCCGCCAGCAACTGGGTGATCGACAACCGCGACACCCATCCCCTCTTCCTCTACTTCCTCGGCTACATCAGCAACGCCGTCGTCCTCACCGTCCGCGCCGTCTACCTCGCCCTCCTCGCCGCGGGCTGGCCCGGCGTCACCGTGCTCGCCGCAGCCGTCGCGCACCGCGTCGCCGGCCTCCGGCTCGCCGTCGGGACGGCCGTCGCGTTCCTCGCCTGCGGTGCCCTCGGCATGTGGGTGCCGACCATGCAGACCCTCGCCCTGATGGTCGTGGCGGTCCTCGCGTCCGTCGCCGTCGGCCTGGTCCTCGGCCTCGGCGCCGGTCTCTCCGACCGGCTGCACCGCGCCCTGCGCCCGGTCCTCGACACCATGCAGGTGCTCCCCGCCTTCGCCTACCTCCTCCCGGTCGTCCTGGTCTTCGGCATCGGCGTCCCCGCGGCCGTCCTCGCCACCGTCGTCTACGCCGCCCCGCCCATGGCCAGGCTCACCGCCCTCGGCCTGCGCGGCGCCGACCCGGAAGTCCTGGAGGCGGTGGAGTCCCTGGGCGCCACCCGAAGGCAACGGCTGCTGACCGCCCGTATCCCGCTCGCCCGCAAGGAACTCCTCCTCGGTCTCAACCAGACGATCATGATGGCGCTGTCGATGGCGGTCATCGCCTCCGTCATCGGCGCCGGCGGCCTCGGCGACCGCGTCTACCAGGCCCTCGCCTCGGTCGACGTCGGCGCGGCCCTCGCGGCCGGCATCCCGATCGTGCTGCTCGCGGTCGTCCTGGACCGCATCACCGCGGCGGCGGGCGAGCGGGACGACACCCGCCGCTCCCCGGTCGGCCTCCTCTACGCCCTCGCCGCGACCGTGGCCGTGGCCGTCGTCGCCCGTCTCCTCGGCGGCCTCGGCTGGCCCGCCGCCTGGACCGTGAACTTCGCCGAACCGGTCAACCGCGCCGTCGACTGGATGACCGCCCACCTGTACTCGGGCGTCCCGGTCGTGGGCGGCACCGCCGACTGGGCGGCCCACTTCACCACCTGGATCCTGGACCCCGTCCGGTCGGGCCTGCAGTGGCTGCCCTGGTGGTCGGTGCTGCTCATCGTCGCCGCCCTGGCCTGGTTGATCGGCACCTGGCGCACCGCGCTCACCGCCGTCCTCGCGATGGCCGCGATCGGTGTGCTGGGCGTCTGGGAGCCGTCGCTGGACACGCTGTCCCAGGTCCTCGCGGCCGTCGCCGTCACCCTCGTGCTCGGTCTCGCGACCGGTATCGCCGCCGCCCGCAGCGACCGCGTCGAACGCGCCCTGCGCCCGGTCCTGGACGTGTTCCAGACCATGCCGCAGTTCGTGTACCTGATCCCGGTCGTCGCCCTGTTCGGTGTCGGCCGCGCTCCGGCCGTGGCGGCCGCCGTCGTCTACGCGCTGCCCGCCGTCGTACGGATCACCGCCCAGGGGCTGCGGCAGGTCGACCCCGCTGCCCTGGAGTCCGCGCGGTCGCTCGGCGCCACCGGCCGTCAGCAGCTGTGGCAGGTCCAACTACCGCTCGCCCGGCCCGCTTTGCTGCTCGCCGTCAACCAGGGCGTGGTGCTGGTCCTCGCCGTCGTCATCATCGGCGGCCTGGTCGGCGGTGGCGCCCTCGGCTACGACGTCGCCTTCGGTCTCGCCCAGGGCGATCTGGCGACCGGACTGGTGGCCGGTGCCGCCATCGTCTGCCTGGGCCTGATGCTCGACCGGGTCACCCAGCCCACGGAGCGCCGTACGAGGAAGGGAGCATGACCATGCGTCGTACGACCCTGGTGGCCGCCGCCTCCGTGCTCGTCCTCACGACCGGCTGCGGTGCCGCCGACATGACCAAGCAGGCCTCGCCCTTCGCCAACGCGCGGGGATCGAAGACCGTGACCCTGTCCGTGCAGTCCTGGGTCGGCGCGCAGTCCAACGTGGCCGTCGCCCAGTACCTGCTCGAACACGAACTCGGCTACCGCGTCGACACCGTGCAGGTGGACGAGGTGCCCGCCTGGGACGCGCTCAGCCAGGGACGCGTCGACGCGATCCTGGAGGACTGGGGCCACCCGGACCAGGAGAAGCGGTACGTCGAGGACAAGAAGACCATCGGCCGTGCCGGGGACCTCGGAGTCACCGGGCACATCGGGTGGTTCGTGCCGACCTATCTGGTCAAGCAGCACCCCGACATCACGAACTGGAAGAACCTCAACAAGTACGCCTCGCTCTTCCGCACCGCGGAGAGCGGCGGCAAGGGCCAACTCCTCGACGGCTCACCGTCGTACGTCACCAACGACAAGGCGCTGGTGAACAACCTGAAGCTGGACTACCAGGTCGTCTTCGCCGGTTCCGAGGCCGCCCAGATCACCCAGATGAAGCAGTTCGCCAAGGAGAAGAAGCCCTTCCTGACCTACTGGTACTCGCCCCAGTGGCTGTTCAAGAAGGTGCCGATGACCGAGGTGAAGCTCCCGGCGTACCAGGAGGGTTGTGACGCCGACGCGGCCAAGGTCGCCTGCGCCTATCCGCACACCCCGCTGCAGAAGTACCTCAACGCGGACTTCGCGAAGAGCGGCGGCAGGGCGGCGGCCTTCCTGAAGAAGTTCAAGTGGACCACCGAGGACCAGAACGAGGTCTCGCTGATGATCGCCGACCAGAAGCTGAGTCCTCAGGAGGCCGCCAAGAAGTGGGTGGAGGGTCACCCCTCGGTGTGGAAGGAGTGGCTGTCGTGAGCAACACCGGTTGATCGCTTCGCCGTTCGAGGTGTCACACGTCCCGCTGAAAAGCGGGCGACACAGCGGCCATCGCTCGCGCACGGCTCTGCCTTGATCAAGCTGGTGTCTTCTGTGAAGGAGACGCCATCGTGCGAATTTCTGACATTCAGCGCTGTGAGGTCCGGCCCGGACGGCTAGTCGAGTGGACGTTCAGCCCGGCGACCGTGGCGGCCGCGACAGCGCTCCCGCCGGATCCGCGGCCGCCGGCGTACATCCAGGAGTCGCACATCAGAACGGCGCGGGCGGTGCGCGAGGACGGGTTGTTCGTACCGACCTGGCTCGGCACGGCGTTCGACCTGCCGGGCCGGGCCGACCTCGACGCGCTGGAAGAGGCCTTGCGCGGCTGGACGTTGCGTCACGAGACGCTGCGCAGCGGCTTCCGGTGGGACGGCGACGACATGCACCGGTTCACGCTCGACGCGAACGACGTGACGCTGCACCGCGAGGTGGTCGGCGACTTCGCCGACGCGGAGGTGCTGACCCGGTACCTGCAGGACCGATTCGACGTCGCGGCGGACGCGCTCGGCTGGCCGAACCTCATCTACGCGGCGGTCGTCCGTGACGACTCCACCAGCGTGTACATGGCCTTCGACCACACCAATGTCGATGCCTACTCCCTCCAGCTCACCTCGAACGAGATCCACGGGCTGTACACGTCGGGCGGCACGGGGCGGCCCGTCGCCGGTACGCCGGTGGGGAGTTACGTCGACTTCTGCCGGCACGAGCGGGCGAACGCGGACGGGATCGACGACACGCACGCGATCGTCGCGCGGTGGCGGGAGTTCATCGCCCGGTGCGACGGGAGGCTTCCGGAGTTCCCCGTCGACCTCGGTCTGCAGCCCGGTGGCGCGCTGCCCGCCCAGAAGCTGATGTGCGAGCCGCTCGTCGACGCGGACACCGCCGCCGCGTTCGAGGCGCACTGCCGGCCCTACGGCGGCAGTCTGGTGGGCATCCTGGCCGCGACCAGTCTGATCGTCCACGAACTCGGCGGGCAGCCGGTCTACCGTACGGTCGTGCCGTTCCACACCCGGCTGAAGTCCCAATGGTCGGACTCCGTGGGCTGGTACGTCGGCGGAGCACCGATCGAGGTGCCCGCGGCACGGGACTTCGACGGCGCACTCGACACGGTCCGCGCCGAGCTGCGGGCCAACCGGTCGCTGGCGCGCATTCCACTGGCCCGCGTACTGCGTCTGCTCGGCGCGGACTTCCGTCCGACCTCGCCCGACATGTACTCGATCGTCTCGTACGTGGATGCCCGCCTCACCCCCGGCTCGGCCGACTGGACCGAGCAGAAGACGTACGGGCTGATCCGGGTGTCGTACGGCGACCAGGTGTGCGCCTGGGTCAGCCGGCTGCACGAGGGGCTCTGGTTCGCCTGCCGTTACCCGGACACCGAGGTCGCCTACAAGAACGTGCGGCGGTATGCCGAGCGACTGCGGGACCTGATCGCCTCCGTGCCGGCGGGCGATCACACGCGAGCCGCGCAGCCGGAATTCCTCTGACTCAACTTCCCGCTGATACGACCGTATTGGAATCGGCGGCACATATGGCTAACGGTAACCCGAGGTGCCATACGGTCAATTGGCGTCCCTCTGGTGGTTTCGTCGGGCTATATGCCCATGGGGAACACGGATCTCCCGTGCGCTAAGTCGCATGCGGCTACTGCTAGTGTTTGCGCGGTCACGCTAGGCAATCGGTCTCGATGTACAAGCGAAGAATCGAGGTTTCCATGCGCAAGCTTCAGAAGGTCGTGCTCGCGGCGGTCGCGGCGGCCGGCGGCCTGTCCGCCATCGGCGCCGGCACCGCTGTCGCCGACAGCGGCGCCAACGGGCTGCAGGTGTCCGACCTCTACCGCCCCTACCAGGAGTGCAGTCCGCAGACGGTCGCCGAGAACGATGTCCCGATCGGTGTGCTCGGTCTCGCAGGCACCACGGACACCACCTGCGGTCAGTACAACACCGCTTTCACAGGGTGAGCCTGACATGTTCAACAGGAAGAAGATCGCGGCTCTTTCGGTGCTCCTCGGCGGCCTCGTCGTAACCGGTACCGGCATCACCCAGGCGTATGCCGTATCGGGCCCGGGGGCCTGCACCCAGGACGTCCTGGGCAACCTCTCCTGCACCCAGCGGTTCGAGGGCGAGGTCCCCGAAGGTGAACTCCCGCCCCACCGGGACACCTGTCAGACGGTGCAGCCCCTGACGGTGCCTGCCGTTCTGGGCAACGGGAGGGCGCGGCTCGGGCCCGAGGTGACCTGTTCCCCCGAGACGTGGGGATCGACCGGTACCCGCGAGGACCGGCACGCGGACCATTGGCGGGCGATGTCGCGAGGCGAGAACGACGCGACATGAGCGAGTGTAGATCCTGAATGACTACCTAATGTGTGTATATGCTCACATTGTGTAGTCAAACCGGGCTGTCCTGCCCGGACAAGAAAGGGTCACATCATGCGTAAGTTTCAGCGCGCCGCGGTCGTAGCGGCGGCGATTGCCGGCCTGTCCTTCGTCGGTGCCGGGGCCAGCTTCGCCGCCGGTGGCGAGGACGCGGGCCAGGGCGTCACCGCCGTGGCCAACTCGTCGGCCAACGCCGTTGCCGTCGGTAGCGGTTACTACGGTCCGGCCGTGCAGCCGCAGGGTCAGCCGGAGGAGCAGAAGGCCGGTCCTGAGCAGGGTCCCGAGCAGGGTCCCGAGCAGGGTCCCGAGCAGGGTCCTGAGCAGGGTCCCGAGCAGGGCCCCGAGCAGGGTTACGGCCAGCAGGGCGGCGAGGGCGAGTAACGACGTACCGAGGGTTCGTCCTCTCGGCGCCATCACGAGCGCACCGGCCTTCTTCGGAAGCCTGAGGGACATCGCACGAACTCCGGGGTTCGCGCAGCGGCTTGCTGGGTGACATCCCGTGGCGAAGGCAGCCCGGACGCACCGCTCCCTCGGGGCGCGCGTCCGGGCTGCCGCCATCCTGTCGTCGGTTGCGGCCGGCCTCGCGGCCAGGCGCAGGATGCTCTGTTTCGACCTTCTCGGGCCCGGACGCACGCCGGTAACGGCACGCGACCGGGCCTCTTTTGCAAAGGAAAGCAGCACATGTTCACTCGGCAGAAGATTGCCACCGTCACGGGCCTCGTCGGGAGTCTCGCGGCGATCTGCGTGGGCGCCGGACAGGCGTACGCGGACGGACACTCGAGCGACTGCAAGACCAACGCGCAGGGTGACACCGTCTGTATTCGCAAGAACGAGGTCCACACCGACAAGGACGGCACGCACATCATCAGGCAGACGCAGAACTGCGAGACGACCGACCGGCCGAGCGTGGTGTATCCGGAGGACGGACTGCTGGGCAGCGGCTCCACGGACGCCGGGCCCGTTGTGGACTGCTCCAACAAGGCGGAGCTGCCCAAGGGCTTCGAGAAGCCGCACATCGCGTTCTGAGGGCCATTGACGCGTTTCTGAGCGCCATGGACAAAGCCCGGTGCCCCGGCCGACGGCCGGGGCACCGGGCTTTGTCGTTTCGCCTTACTTGCCGAAGCTGTTGTTGCAGCCCATGTCCGAGCCGAGGTGGCTCTGCTGCGCACCGGCGTTGCCTTCGCCGTTCAGCAGGTTGCCGCCCAGGCCGTTGCCGATGCCGACCTCGCCGAGGATGTCGACGTTGCCGTCGTGCGACGTACAGGTGCTGCTCTGCCGGATGTCGAAGCTGTCGCCTCGCTTGCCGCCGCCCTGGTCGGCGTGGGCGGCGCCGGCGCCCAGGAGCCCGATGCTCCCGAATGCGGCGAAGAGGACGGCAGCCATGCGTACCTTGTGCATTTCATCTCCGGTGAGGTGAGGTAGAGGCGATCCGTGAAAGATCGGCATCCGTTGACCTGAAGGTTGATACGAAATAACCGAGATATTCCAGCGGCGCGCCGAAAACGAGCAATTTTCGCCGAGTCGGAGGTCTTCCGGTGCATACAAATGGTCCCGGCGCGGGCATGAAGCCCGGCACCGGGACCATTTGTCAACCGACGTCTCCGCGCCGATCAGATTTTCAGAATGCGCTGTTGTTGCAGCCCATGGTGGAGCCGATGTCGGTGGCCTGGGCGCCCGGGTTGCCCTCGCCGTTCAGCGCGTTGCCCAGGACGCCGTCGAGCAGGCCGACCTCGCCGAGGACGTCCAGGTTCAGGTCGTGCGACTTGCAGTTGGAGCTCTGCGTGATCTTGAACTTGTCGCCGTGTTCGCCGCCCTTTCCGCCCTGGTCGGCGTGGGCCGTGCCGCCGACGAGTCCGATGCTGCCGATTGCGGCGATCAGGACGGCAACGTTGCGAAGCTTACGCATGTCATCTCCGGGGAGTGAGTGGGTGCGATCTGTGGGAGATCGACTTATTACAGTTACGGGAGATTAGTACGAAATACGCCAAAGATGGCAACGACGCGCCGATTTCGCGATCACAAAGCGAAAGCACCCGAAAGCCGTATCGCGTCGGTGCGGACCCGTCGGTCGCGATTCTCGACAACTCCCTTTCGAGCACCGACGTTTGGCGGTCACCCCTGGCGCGCGTTGGCGAGCGAGTTCGACTGGCTGTTGGCCTGGGAGCAGTCGATGCCTCGGGTCTGGGAGGCGGCGAGCAGAGCGACCGGGACGTTCGCGTCGAGCAGGGACTGCGGGCTGCACTCCTGGGACGGACGGAACATGTTGGTCTGGCTCACCGGGGCGGCCTGTCCCTGCGCCGGCTGCGGGGCCGGCGGCGAAAGCTGCGGGTTGATCTGTGGGTTCAGCTGCGGGTTGATCTGCGGGGCGACCTCGGTGCCACGCTGCGGGGGCGCCTGCTGCTGGGTCGGCGAACCGTAGGACTGCGCGGTCGCCTGAGCGGAGGCGGCCGAGGCGGCCTGGGCGTCCGGCTGTGAAACGGGAGGCGGCACAGCCCCGTTGTAGGCGGCGGGGGTGGCGGCGGAGCTTGGGGCGGCGCCGACGGCGGTGAGACCCCCGGCTGCTGCGACGACGAGCGCGACCCTACGAAGCTTGCGCATGGAATTCTCGGCCCTTCATTGACCTGTGCACGGAATCTGATGAAATGCTGATGAGGCGGCGCAGTTGTCGCTGTTCCTGCTGCCCTGTGCGGCTGCGGTGACCCATCGTTCTTGCCCCGTGGGGAACGAGACGCGCGCAGACCCAGAAACGGTCGCCGGGTCGTGGTCACCCATTTGCCGCAGGGTGTGCGGACAGTGAAGTCCGGCCCATTGGACGGCAAATGGGTGACGGGCTTTTGGACGCCGTGACCGCAGGCAGACAATCCTCGTTCCGACGAGGAGAAGGCAGCGGCAGTGGACCTGAAGAGGTGAGGCAATCGCTGTCGGCTCCGAAGGCGAAGTCCGCGTGCTTATCGGAACTGCCGCTGCCGGCGGTGCGGTACGAGAATCACATCGAGTGCACGTGTGACCGCGCTGAATGCAATGGACTTCCCTAATCAGGTATCGAAGGGCCGAGGGTTTCATGCGCAAGCTTCACAAGGCCGCGCTCTTTGTAGTGGCGGCCAGCGGTCTGTCCGCACTCGGCGGCGGTGTCAGTCATGCCGCTCCCATCGGACAAGGCAGTCCCGCCCCGGCGCCGGCTCCGGCTCCCGAGCAATTCGCTCCCCAGGCGGCCCCGGCGCCCGCGCCTCAGCCGGTCCAGCAGGCCGCGCCCGCGCCCGCGCCACAGCCGACCGGTTACGCCTCCAGCACGGCCTCCTCGCAGGGAGTCGCGCAGGCCGCCACGACGCCGTACCAGCAGCAGGCCGCCCCGCAGTACCCGCAGCAGGCCCCCCCTCCGTACCAGCAGCAGGCCGCGCCGCAGTACCCGCAGCAGGCCGCCCCGCCGCAACCGGTCCAGGCCGCCCCTCAGCAGCCGGCCCAGGTGGTGCCCCAGGTCATGCCCCAGGTCATGCCGCAGGTCGCCCCTCAGCTGGCCGTGCCCCAGGTACCCCAGACCGTCGGCTCGCAGGCCCCGGCGATCGTCGCCCCGCAGGTGAACCCCCAGATCAATCCGCAGGTGAACCCGCTCCTCAGCCCGCAGCTCGGCTCGCAGGGTGTGCCGCAGCTCTCCCCGGTCGGCCTCGGACAGGTCGCGGCACCTCCCGTCGGCCAGCTGGGGCTTCCCCGACTCGGCTGACGGCCGCGCCGGCGAACATCCGCACTTCCCGCCCGATCTCTTGCAGATTCCATCCGCTCGACCAATGGAGAACCCATGCGCACGTTCCACAAGGCAGTCCTCGTGGGCGCCATGCTCGGCAGTGTCGGCGCCCTCGGCGGCAACACCGCCTTCGCACACGACGACCTGGGCCGCGACCTGGACATCACGCAGGCCACCGAGTGCCGTTCGCACGACATGAACATCGAGGTGATCGGCAGCGTCGGCGCGATCACCGGTCTGGCGGGCAACCTGCTGAACGGCGAGGGCAACCCGGGTGCACAGCAGAGCCACCTCGGTTCGGACATGGGCTGCAACAACCAGGCGCTCTGACCCCTCCGCTGCTTGCCCGGCCTGTGCCGCCACGGGCCGACGCGCAGCAGCCGCCCGCCGCGTCGATCACCCGGCCACGTACCCCGCCGTCGTGCGCGCATCCGCTGCCCGAAGCCGAACCATGGCGCAGCCGGACGTCGGCGGGGTGCCGGCCCGGAGGACCGCGGCGCCCCTCGTCTCATAGACGGCCGGGCGGGCCCGCAGGCTCCAGCCCGGCATGCCCGCATCGCCCTGATGCCGGTCAAATGCTCGAAAAGCTACTACTTCTTTCGTTCTGCTTGGATTTCGCCGATCGCGGGTGAGTGCCCGCGACGTGTCTGGAAGGGCAGGGACCCCATGAAACGGGCTACCCGAAACAGTGTGATCGCCTTCGCCGTCGCGTCTGGTGCGATGGCGGTCGCGGGCCCGGCGTGGGCCGACTCC
Organism: Streptomyces sp. NPDC048417; assembly: GCF_040651615.1. Taxonomy (NCBI): domain Bacteria; kingdom Bacillati; phylum Actinomycetota; class Actinomycetes; order Kitasatosporales; family Streptomycetaceae; genus Streptomyces; species Streptomyces sp. NPDC048417. The sequence goes on from NZ_JBEZKI010000005.1 coordinate 184,119, forward strand.
GCCGCGGACGGTTCCGCGTCCGGCTCGCCCGGGCTGGTCTCCGGCAACGACATCCAGTTGCCGGTGAACATCCCCGTGAACGTGTGCGGGAACACCGTCGACGTGATCGGGCTGCTCAACCCAGCGATGGGCAACCGTTGCGCCAACGAGGGTGGCAAGGCCAAGGAGAAGGAAGGGGCCGCGGCCGTCGGCAGCGCCCACGACTCACCGGGCGTCCTCTCCGGCAACGGCATCCAGCTTCCGGTCGACGTTCCCCTGAACGCCATCGGCAACAGCGTGAACGTGGTGGGTATCGGCAATCCCGTCTTCGGCAACGAGTCCGTCGACACACCGGCCGACCATCCCGACAAGCCCGTCCGGTCCACGCCTCCCGTCCGCCACCAGCCGTCACACCCGGCCAAGGCGCACCCGGCGCCGAAGCCGCCCGCCACCGTCGTCCGGCAGCGGACGACCGGCACGCTCGCCCACACCGGAACGGGCAACCCCTGGGCGCCGGCCGCCGCGAGCCTGGCGTCGCTGACGGCCGGAGTGGTGCTGTACCGGCGCTTCCGCCCGGCGGCGGTCAGCCACGTGAGGTGATCCCGGCCGCCCCGTCCGACGGAGCCAGGCGGCGATCTCCCGGACCGCCGCCGTGGCCCCCTGCCGGAGCCCCGGCCGGGCGGACACCGGCCTCGCTCACGCGTGCTGCCCCGGCGTGTAGTGCCCCGGCACCAGACGGCAGGTCACCCCGAACCGGTTCCACGCGTTGATCACCGTGATCGCGGCGATCAGCTGGGCCAGCTCCGCCTCCTCGAAGTGCTTGGCGGCCCGGTCGTAGACGTTGTCCGGCACAAAGCCTCCCCCAGACTTCGTCTGGGAGGTGCCCCCAGTGAGGACGGTCACCGCCTCCGTCAGGCCCAGCGCCGCCAGCTCCTTCTCGGTGTAGAAGTGCTCGGACTCGTCCCAGGCGCTGAGCTGGATGATCCGCTCGACGCTCTCGCCCTGCGCCAGCGCGTCCTTGCTGTGCATGTCCACGCAGAGCGCACAGCGGTTGAGCTGCGAGGCCCGGATCTTCACCAGCTCCAGGAGCTTCGGGTCGAGGCCCTTCCGGGCGGCGGTGTCCAGCCGGACCATCGCCCGGTAGACGTCGGGCACCAGCTCCGACCAGGGCAGGCGGGGGGAGTGTTCGGGCGCGTACTCAGTCGGGTGTTCTGTGGTCATATCTCGACCCTAGGAGTGAGGCAGCCCAGGAGTATGGTCCATTTCCATGGGGAAAACATGGGCCACTCTGGGCGTCGACCTCCATCTGGAACCGGCCGGTCCGGGCCTGCGCCGGGGCCTGACCGACGCCCTGCGCGAAGCGGTCCGCGGCGGCCGGCTGATCCCCGGGACCCGGCTGCCGTCGTCCCGTTCCCTCGCCGTCGACCTGGGCATCGCCCGTAACACCGTCGCCGACGCCTACGCCGACCTGGTCGCCGAGGGCTGGCTCACCGCCCGCCAGGGCTCCGGCACCCGGGTCGCGACCAGGGAGCCGACGCCGTCGCCGGCCGGGCGGCACGGAGCGACACCCGCCGGCGGCACGACCGCCCACCGCCCCGCCTACGACCTGCGCGCCGGCCACCCCGACCTCTCCGCCTTCCCGCGCGCCGAATGGCTCAGGGCGGCCCGCCGCGCCCTCACCACCGCCCCCAACGAGGCCTTCGACTACGGCGATCCGTGCGGCCGCGTCGAACTGCGCACCGCGCTCGCCGCCTACCTCGCCCGTGCCCGGGGGGTACGCGCCGACCCCGAACGCATCGTGATCTGCGCCGGGTTCGCGCACGGCCTGAGCCTGCTCGGCCGGCTGCTGCGGGTCCGCGGGGCGGACACGGTCGCCGTGGAGTCCTACGGCCTCGACGAGCACTGGGGGCTGCTGACGACGGCCGGACTCCGCACCTGCCCACTGCCTTTCGATCAACTCGGCACGGACACAAGGGACCTGCCCCAGGGCCCGGCCGCGGTGCTGCTGACCCCCGCCCACCAGTTCCCGATGGGCGCGCCGCTGCACCACGACCGGCGGGCGGCCGTCGTCGACTGGGCGCGGCGCACCGGCGGCCTGGTCCTGGAGGACGACTACGACGGCGAGTTCCGCTACGACCGCCGTCCCGTCGGCGCCCTCCAGGGCCTCGCCCCCGACGAGGTCGTCTACCTGGGCACGGCCAGCAAGTCCCTGGCGCCCGCACTGCGGCTGGCCTGGATGGTGCTGCCGCCGCGCGTGGCCCGGGAGGTGACGGAGGTCAAGGGCGGCGTGGACACCTGCGGTGCGCCGGACCAGCTGACGCTCGCCGAGTTCATCACCTCCGGCGCCTACGACCGGCACGTCCGCGCGTCCCGCTACCGCTACCGGCGCCGCCGGGACGCCCTGGTCGCGGCCCTCGCCGAGCGCGCCCCGGGCATCCGGGTCACCGGCATCGCGGCCGGCCTGCACGTGCTGCTGCGGCTTCCGCCCGGCACCGAGCGCCGGGTGATCCGCGCCGCCGCCGCACAGGGCCTCGCCCTCGACGGCCTCACCCCGCGCCACCGCCACCCCGACGCGGTCACCGCACCCCTGGACGCCCTCGTCCTCGGCTACGGCACCCCCGCCGACCACGCCTGGTCGGGGGCGCTGGACATCCTGTGCGCGGTGCTGTCGGACCCGGCGGTGACCGGCGTCGAATGAGTTCCAGGAACCGTCGTCGCCCTGGAGGCCAGGTCCCGCCTGTGGGACGGGATCACGGACGCGCTGGACCGACGGGCTCGGGCGCCCCGTGGCCCGTGTCCTGCGCCCCGGGCGCCTCTCCGAACCGGGCCAGCGCCAGCGCCCCCGCCACGGCCACCGTGAAACCGAGCACCCCGAGCCAGGCGAGCCCCTCCCGGGTCCGGTCCCCGAGCCACACCACGCCGATGGCCGCCGGGCCGATCGTCTCGCCGATCACCATCCCGGCCGTCGTCGTGGTCACCGAGCCGCGCTGGAGCGCCGAGGTCAGCAGCAGGAAGGCGCCACCGCCGCCGACGAGCAGCGCGTAGGTCGCCGGGTTGGTGAGCAGGCCGCCCGGCCACAGGGTGTCGACGAGCCGCACCGACACCTCCACCACCCCGAACCCGAACCCCGCCCCGAGGCCCAGCAGCAGCGCCCGCCAGCGCCCCGACAGCCGCCCGCCGACGAGCCCGAGCAGCAGCACGCCCACCGCGGTCGCGAGCATCGCGTACTTCAGCGCGTCGGACCCGGCCCGGTCGCCCTCAGGACCCGACGCCAGCCCCAGCATCGCGAGCCCCGCGCACACCACCCCCACCGCGCCCCACTCCAGCCCGCTCAGCCGCGCCCGCAGCAGCCGGGCCGCGACCACCGCGGTCACCGCGAGGCTCGACGCCAGCGCCGCGCTCACCGCGTAGATGGGGAGCGACCGCAGCGCCAGGATCTGGAACACGAACCCGAGCCCGTCCAGGCCCAGTCCGACGACGTACCGCCACTGCCGCACGGCCCGCAGCAGCAGCGCGGCCTCCCCGCCCGTGCCGTCACCGGCCGCCCGCGCGGCCATCGCCTGCAGGACGGTCGCCGTACCGAAGCAGATCGCGGCCGCGAGGGCGCACACCATTCCAAAGAGCACAAAGGGACTCTAGGGCCTGTCTGACAACTCCCGTCTGCCTCACGATGCCGTGCACGCTCCCCCACTGCCTTGAGGGCGTGGGAGGTGCCCCCACTCGGCGCACCGGGCGCAGACCCGAGTACGTCCCGTACGAGGGCCTGCGCCCGGGGCGCCGAGAGCACGCACCTGACGCCGCGAGGCCGCCCTCCGGGCGACGACGGGAATCGTCAGACAGGCCCTGGGGGAGGGGAGCGGACGGTGATCGTGGGGACAGTGCGAAGCGGGCCCGGGGCGAACCCAGGACCCGCTCCCTCCCCTTGCGGGTCAGCTGGCGCCGGCGAGCCAGGCGGTGGCGTTGAGGGCGAGGGCGGCGTTGGTGGCGCCGCTGTCGTTCCAGCCGTCGTACAGGGTGTTGCCGGACTGGCCGGTGCCGTCGTCGATCGGGGAGCTGTCGCCCCAGAAGGCGACCCGGCCGCTGCCGAAGGTGCTGGTGGCGAAGAACGCGCCGGTGTTGCCGGAGTAACCGCTGCGGTACACCAGCCCCTTGGCGGCCGCGTTGTCGGACGGCTTGAGGGTCGCCGTGGTCCCGTCGGCGATCAGGCTCTTGGTGACCGTGCCGAAGCCGCCGTGCAGCACCGCGTTGCTGCTGTCGCTGATCGCGGCCGGGTAGCCGGAGCTGATGTCCAGCGAGTCGATCGAGAAGCCGAACGGGTCGGTCGAGTCGACGCTGTTGTTGGTCATCAGGTCGTTGAGGATCTCGACCGCGTCGTAGCCGTCGCTGTTGCGGTCGGCCCCGGTGTGGTCGGAGATCATGAACAGACCCCCGCCGGCCTTCACGAAGTTCATGATCGCCGTCTTCTCGGCGGTGGTGAACTTGGTGTTGGGCTCGGGCAGTACCAGCGCGTCGAACTTCGACAGGTCGGTCGTCGACGAACCCCCGTACGTGAGGGCGCTCGTCGCGGTCTTCAGGCTGTAGTCACCGGTCTTCTGCAGGGCGACGCCCCACGACGACAGTGCGCCGGTCCAGTCCTTGTCGGAGGACGGGGAGGAGTCCTGGGAGAGCGGGTCGGGCTTGCTGGTGGAGATGATCCAGTCCGCGTTGCCGGCCTCCTCGGCGTGGCCGTCGTCGAACAGGACGCGGTAGGCGGTGGCGGCATGGGCGGGGGCGGCCGCGGTGCCGACCTGGAGCGCGGCTCCTGCGGTGAGCAGGCCGAGCACGGTCAGGGCCGTGGTGAGTTTGTGGCGCGAGGCGGCGAAGCCGGGCATCTGTCATTCCTCCGTCGGTGGGGGTGCGAGGGGGATGGCGGTGCGGGTGCTGCGGGGTGGTGTCTTCGCGCGTAGAGTTCGAAGTTGATCGTTCACCTACGAACAGCTGGACGGTACCCGGAGTGCGCGGCGCGGCGGCAGGACCTCCGACGGCTTCACATGATTTTCTTACCTGGACATGACAAGTCGAAGCGGGCTGGATCCGCTCGTCTAAGCTGTCGCCGGACACCCGGCCGACGATCACTCAACCGCCGTCGGCCCACCGCACATCACACGGGGGAACACGAACATGGCTGACACGCGCCGGCAACTCCGCTCGGGCACGGTGATCCTCGGCGGTATGGGCCTCCTGGCCGCCGCCCTCACCGCCTGCTCCTCCGACCCCGACAAGCGCTGCGTCGACCGCAACAGCTACACCGCCGCCAAGGGCTACCAGGTCGTCTCCGACAAGAACTGCACCTCCACCAAGGCCGCCGTCAACGGCGCCTACTACTACGGTGGCAAGAAGAAGAGCGGCTGGGTCAGCGGCGGCTCGTTCAGCAAGCCGGCCAAGGGCTCCGGCGGCTCGTCGAGCGGCGGCCACAGCGTCCACCGCGGCGGCTTCGGCCACGGCAGCGGCCACGGCAGCTCCGGCGGCTGACCGCACGATGCGTCGTCGTACCACGGAACCCCGCCCCGACTGGCAGCGGACCGTCGAGGGGCAGGGCCTGATCTACCCCCTCACCCGCCACCCGGACGGCACCCTGCGCCCGTACTGGGACGAGACCGCCTACTACGTCTTCACCCTCGACGAGGTGGAGGCGCTGGAGGAGGTGGTCGAGGAACTGCACGCGATGTGCCTGGCGGCGGCGGGTCACATCGTTGCGCAGGATCGTTTCGCCGAGCTGGGCATCACCGACCCCCGCATCCGCGCCGCCGTCACCGAGGCCTGGCACCGCCGCGCCGAACTCCCCTCCCTCTACGGCCGCTTCGACCTCCGCTATGACGGCACGGGCCCGGCGAAACTCCTGGAGTACAACGCCGACACCCCCACCTCCCTGGTGGAGGCGGCCTCGGCCCAGTGGTTCTGGATGGAGGACCGCTTTCCGGGCGCCGACCAGTGGAACAGCCTCCACGAACGCCTCGTCGCCGCCTGGCAGCGGCAGGCCCGGCTGCTCCCGCCCGGCATCCCCCTGCACTTCGCGCACTCCTGCGCCGACGAACTCGGCGAGGACCTGATGACGGTCGCCTACCTGAAGGAGACCGCCGAGCAGGCGGGCCTGGACACCGACTGGATCTCCATGGAGGAGATCGGCTGGGACACCCTCTCCGGCCGCTTCGTCGACAACCGACTCCGGTTCATCCGCAGCTGCTTCAAGCTCTACCCGTGGGAATGGCTCACGACCGACGCCTTCGCCGCCCACGTCCTCGACACCCTGGACAACGGCGGCGGCACGGGCACCACGATGTGGATAGAGCCGGCCTGGAAGATGCTGCTGAGCAACAAGGCGCTGCTGGCGATCCTGTGGGAGCTGTATCCGGGGCACCCGAACCTGCTGCCGGCGTACGTGGACGGCCCGCGGGAACTGGCCCGCACGACGGGCTACGTCAGCAAGCCGCTGCTGGGGCGGGAGGGTGCGGGCGTGCTCGTCCACCCGCCGGGCGCGGGGAGCGTCGTACGCGAAGAGCCGTGCTGCTACCAGGAACTGGCCCCGCTGCCCTCGTTCGACGGCAACCATGTGGTGCTCGGCGCATGGGTGGTGGGCGAAGAGGCGGCGGGACTGGGCATCAGGGAGTCGCGGGGCCTGGTGACGGACGACTACGCCCGCTTCCTGCCCCACGTGATCCTGCCCTCCGCCGCCTGACCCGGCCCGGCGGCCCCGGTTCCTGCCGGTGGGGCCCGGCGGCCGTGGCGTCCACCAGTCGGGCAGGCGTGCCGCCCCGCCCGACTGGTGGACGCCATGGCCCTCGGACGAGGCGTGCCCGGTAGTCTGACCAGCGGGCCGTGACTGGCGCGCTGGGATGGGACCGACCATCGGGGAGCGGCCCGTGCCTGATCGAGTGCCGTGCGCCTGGGCCGAACCGTGAACGCCGAACGCCATGTCCGGAGGTCCCGAATGTCCGAGCCCCGTTCCACCGAGCCCCTCTCCACCGAGTCCACCGCGTATCGCGCGGCCCTCGACGTGATCCGCGCGGTCGAGCCGCGCATCGCCGACGCCATCGGCCAGGAGGTCCACGACCAGCGCGAGATGCTCAAGCTGATCGCCTCCGAGAACTACGCCTCGCCGGCCACCCTGCTCGCGATGGGCAACTGGTTCAGCGACAAGTACGCCGAGGGCACCGTCGGCCGCCGCTTCTACGCCGGCTGCCGCAACGTCGACACCGTCGAGGCGCTCGCCGCCGAGCACGCCCGCGAGCTGTTCGGCGCCCGCCACGCCTACGTCCAGCCGCACTCCGGCATCGACGCCAACCTGGTCGCCTTCTGGGCCGTCCTCGCCGACCGCGTCGAGGTCCCCTTCCTCCAGAAGACGGGCGCCCGCCAGGTCAACGACCTCTCCGAGGCCGACTGGGCCGAGCTGCGGCAGGCCTTCGGCAACCAGCGGATGCTCGGCATGTCCCTGGACGCCGGCGGTCACCTCACCCACGGCTTCCGCCCGAACATCTCCGGCAAGATGTTCGACCAGCGCTCCTACGGCACCGACCCGGCCACCGGCCTGATCGACTACGACGCGCTGCGCGCCCAGGCCCTCGACTTCAAGCCGCTGATCCTCGTGGCCGGCTACTCCGCGTACCCCCGTCTGGTGAACTTCCGGATCATGCGGGAGATCGCCGACGAGGTCGGCGCGACCCTGATGGTCGACATGGCGCACTTCGCCGGCCTGGTCGCCGGCAAGGTCCTGACCGGCGACTTCGACCCGGTCCCGCACGCCCAGATCGTCACCACCACCACCCACAAGTCACTGCGCGGGCCGCGCGGCGGCATGGTCCTGTGCGACGACTCGCTGAAGGACCAGGTCGACCGCGGCTGCCCGATGGTCCTCGGCGGCCCGCTCCCGCACGTCATGGCCGCCAAGGCCGTCGCCCTGGCCGAGGCCCGGCAGCCCGCCTTCCAGGACTACGCCCAGCGGATCGTCGACAACGCGCGCGCCCTGGCCGAGGGCCTGACGCGCCGCGGCGCCACCCTCGTCACCGGCGGCACGGACAACCACCTCAACCTGATCGACGTCGAGTCGTCCTACGGCCTCACCGGCCGCCAGGCCGAGTCCGCCCTGCTCGACTCCGGCATCGTCACCAACCGCAACGCGATCCCGGCCGACCCGAACGGCGCCTGGTACACCTCCGGCATCCGCATCGGCACCCCGGCGCTGACCACGCGCGGCCTGGGCACGGCCGAGATGGACGAGGTCGCGGCCCTGATCGACCGCGTGCTGACGGCGACGGAGCCGGGCACGACGAAGTCGGGCGCCCCGAGCAAGGCCTCCCACGTCCTGGACGAGAAGGTGTCGACGGAGATCGCGCAGCGGGCGACGGACCTGGTCGCCGGGTTCCCCCTGTACCCCGAGATCGACCTGGGCTGATCGACGCCCTCAGGGGCAGCGCCCCAGAGGGGCGCGGGGAACTGCGCGACCAGCCGCAACGGCGCCGCAGTTCCCCGCGCACCGGACAACCCCCCCGCCTCGGAGACCAATCCCACCCTCACCCTCTGCGAGAATGGTGAGCATGGCCTCTGATCGACCCCGCGTGCTCTCCGGCATCCAGCCCACCGCCGGCTCGTTCCACCTCGGCAACTACCTCGGCGCCGTCCGCCAGTGGGTGGCCCTCCAGGAGTCCCACGACGCCTTCTACATGGTCGTCGACCTGCACGCGATCACGATCCCGCAGGATCCCGCCGACCTGCGCGCCAACACCCGCCTCGCCGCCGCGCAACTGCTCGCCGCCGGCCTGGACCCGGACCGCTGCACCCTCTTCGTGCAGAGCCATGTCCCGGAGCATGCCCAGCTCGCCTGGATCATGAACTGCCTCACCGGCTTCGGCGAGGCCAGCCGGATGACCCAGTTCAAGGACAAGGCGGCCAAGCAGGGCGCGGACCGCGCCAGCGTCGGCCTGTTCACGTACCCGATCCTCCAGGTCGCCGACATCCTGCTCTACCAGGCCAACGAGGTGCCGGTCGGCGAGGACCAGCGCCAGCACGTCGAGCTCACCCGCGACCTCGCCGAGCGCTTCAACGGCCGCTTCGGCGAGACCTTCACCATCCCCAAGCCGTACATCCTCAAGGAGACGGCGAAGATCTACGACCTCCAGGACCCGTCGATCAAGATGAGCAAGTCGGCGTCCACGCCCAAGGGCCTCATCAACCTCCTCGACGAACCGAAGGCGACGGCGAAGAAGGTCAAGAGCGCGGTCACCGACACGGACACCGTGATCCGCTACGACGCGGTGCTCAAGCCGGGCGTCAGCAACCTCCTCACCATCTACTCCACCCTCACCGGCAAGCCGATCGCCGAGCTGGAGCAGGAGTACGAGGGCAAGATGTACGGCGCGCTCAAGACGGATCTCGCCGACATCATGGTCGACTTCGTGACCCCGTTCCGGGAGCGCACCCAGCAGTACCTGGACGACCCGGAGACGCTCGACTCGGTCCTCGCCAAGGGCGCGGAGAAGGCCCGCGCCGTCGCCGCGGAGACCCTGGCCCAGGCCTACGACAGGGTCGGCTTCCTGCCCGCCAAGCACTGAGCGGAGTGCCGACGGTACCGAGCGAGGCGCCGGGGGCGCTCGGAGCGCTCCGGGGAGCGCACGGGAGCGCTGCACATCACTTCGGCCACGGCTGCCCGGAAGGCGGCCGTGGTCGTACAGTCGATAGCCGGACGGCCGGGTACGAACCCGACACGCGTCCGACCACCACGACCGACAGGAGATGACGTGGGGACCGTAACGATCGGCGTGTCGATCGCGGTCCCGGAGCCTCACGGCAGCCTGCTCCAGGAGCGGCGCGCGGGCTTCGGCGACGCCGCGGCCCACGGCATCCCCACGCACGTCACGCTGCTGCCGCCCACCGAGATCGCCGAGGGCGAGCTGGCCGCCGTTCAGGCCCACCTCGGCGAGATCGCCGCGGTGGGCAGGCCGTTCCCGATGCGGCTGTGCGGCACGGGCACGTTCCGGCCCCTCTCGCCGGTCGTGTACGTCCGGGTGGTCCAGGGGGCGGACGACTGCGCCTGGCTCCAGCAGCGGGTCCGCGCCGCGTCCGGGCCGCTCGAGCGCGAGCTGCAGTTCCCGTACCACCCGCATGTCACCGTCGCGCACGGGATCGACGAGGCGGCGATGGACCGGGCCTTCGCGGAGCTGGCGGAGTACGAGGCCGAGTGGTCCTGCATGGGGTTCGCGCTGTACGAGCAGGGTTCCGACGGTGTGTGGCGGAAGCTGCACGAGTACGTGTTCGGGGGCTCCGTCGTGCCGCCTCAGGTGGGGCATGCGGAGCGCGGGACCATCGCCAGCCGGTAGCTGCGGGCCGGTGGCCGGCCTGTCGCGCCCACGCGGCGGTGCCCGCACATCGACACGGCCCCGCGCCCCTGAAGGGGGCGCTCCCACGGGCGTCGTCAGATCGGTAGCCGTCGGAACACCGACCGCGGTGCGTGCCGCAGCGCCGCCATCACCACCCGCAGCGCCCCCGGTACCCACACCACCTCCGAACGCCGCCGCAGACCCGTCTCGATCGCCGTCGCCACCGCCTCCGGGGTCGTGGCCAGGGGCGCTTCCTCCAGCCCCGCCGTCATCCTCGACCGCACGAACCCCGGCCGTACGACCATCACGTGCACGCCGGTCCCGTGCAGCGCGTCGCCCAGGCCCTGGGCGAACGCGTCCAGGCCCGCCTTGCTGGAGCCGTAGATGAAGTTGGAGCGCCGCGCCCGCTCCCCGGCCACCGACGACAGGACCACCAGGGAGCCGTGACCCTGCGTCTGCAGGGCCCGTGCGCTGACCAGGCCCGCCGAGACGGCGCCCGTGTAGTTGGTCTGCGCCACCCGGACGGCCTTCACCGGCTCCCGCTCGTCGGTCGCCTGGTCGCCCAGGACGCCGAAGGCCAGCAGCACCATGTCGATGTCGCCCTCGGCGAAGACCTTGCCGAGGGCGGTCTCGTGGGACTCGGGGTCGAGCGCGTCGAAGGGGACGGTGCGGACGTCGGCGCCCAGGGCGCGCAGGTGTCCGGCGGCGTGGTCGAGCGCGGGGGAGGGGCGGCCGGCCAGCCAGACCGTGCGGGTACGGCGGGCGATCAGCCGGCGCGCCGTGGCCAGCGCGATCTCGGACGTACCGCCGAGGACGAGCAGGGACTGGGGCATTCCGAAGGCGTCCTTCATGACAGCGATCAGCTCCTAGAGGCCGAGACGGCGGGACAGGTCGGAGACGAACACCCCGCGCGGGTCCAACTCCGCGCGCAGCGCGCGGAAGTCGGCGAGCCGTGGATACATCACGGCGAGCAGGTCGGGGCGCAGCCGGGCGTCCTTGGCGAGGTAGACGCGGCCGCCGGCGCCCGCGACCTCCTCGTCCAGTTCGTCGAGGAACGCGCCGAGGCCGGGCAGGGCGGCCGGGATGTCGAGGGCGAGGGTCCAGCCCGGCACGGGGAAGGAGAGCCAGCCGGGGTCGGCGTCGCCGAAGCGCTTGAGGACGGCCAGGAAGGACGGGCAGCGGCGCTCGGAGACACGGGCCACGATCCGGCGCAGGGCGTCCTCCTGGCCGTATCCGACGACGAACTGGTACTGCACGAAGCCGCCGCGGCCGTAGACGCGGTTCCAGTGCGGGACGCCGTCCAGGGGATGGAAGAACGCGGAGATGCGCTGGAGTTGGCCGGTACGCGCGCGTGGCGCCTTGCGGTACCAGAGTTCGTTGAAGAGGCCGACGGTGGTGCGGCCCAGGAGGCCTTCGGGGACGAACGCGGGGGCGGCCGGAAGCTGACGGGGGCGGAAGGCCAGTGGTGCACGCCCGGCGCGTGTGCCCTCCCCGAGCGCCTCCCGGGGCGCATGGTCGCCGCGTGTGAGCACCGCGCGCCCGGTCGCCGCCCCGCGCGCCAGCAGGTCGATCCAGGCGACCGAGTAGCGGTAGCGGTGGTCCGTGGTGGTCAGGCGGTTCATCAGGTCGTCGAGGTCGGTGGCGCGTTCGGTGTCGACCGTCAGGTACGACGTCTCGACCGGGAGGAGGCGGACGGTCGCCGTGAGGATCACTCCGGTCAGACCCATGCCGCCGGCCGTCGCGTCGAACAGCGGGGTGCCGCGGCTCACCGTGCGGACCTGGCCGTCGGCGGTGAGGAGTTCGAAGGACAGCACGTGACGGGAGAAGGATCCCGAGACATGGTGGTTCTTGCCGTGGATGTCGGCGCCGATCGCGCCGCCCACCGTCACCTGGCGGGTCCCCGGGGTCACCGGGACGAACCAGCCGAGCGGCAGCAGCACCTCCGTCAGGCGGTGCAGGGAGACCCCCGCGTCGCACAGGAGGGTGCCGCCGTCGGCGTCGATGGCATGGATGCGGTCGAGGCCCGTCATGTCGAGCACGGCGCCGCCGGCGTTCTGCGCCGCGTCCCCGTACGCCCGTCCCAGCCCCCGCGCGATACCGCCGCGCGCCCCGCAGTTCCGGATCGCGTTCGCCGCCTCCTGGTACGTCCGGGGACGGATCAGGAGGGCGGCGGTGGGGGCGGTGCGGCCCCAGCCGGTGACGGGGACGGTGGTTCCGGGGGGTGCGGACTCGGCGGGACCTGCGGACCCTCCAGGCTTTCCAGGCATGAGGACGACCGTATCGCTGCCGTATGGGTGTTATGAGTGCTATTGGCGATTGATTACGGAAGATCACCTGACTCCCCGAAACGGGTGATTATCGGAATGTCGCTCAATATGGTCGTAGCTTTGGCGTGGTCAAGGTGAACAGTGAGTCCAATGGACGACATGGACCACCGGATCCTCTCCGCACTGCACGCCTGCGGTGCCGATCCACGCGTCGCGTCGGCCGCGCGCGGTCTCTCCCTCGCCGGTGAGCACGGCGCGCTCTGGCTCGCGGCGGGCCTCGCCGGGGCCGCCGTGGACGGCGCGCGGCGCGACGCCTGGCTGCGCGGCACGGCGCTCGTCGCGGGCGCGCACCTCGGCAGCATCGGCGTCAAACGGCTCGTGCGCCGTGCGCGCCCTGCGCATGTCCGGCCCCGGGTGCGCACCGCGGGCCGGCACTCCTTCCCCAGCTCGCACGCCACCTCCGCGGCGGCCGCCGCCGTCGCCTTCGGGGCGCTCGGCGCGCCCGCCCTCGCGCCCCTGGCGGCCGCCATGTGCCTCTCCCGGCTGGTCGTCGGCGTGCACTACCCGACGGACGTCGCGGCGGGCGCGGCCCTGGGGGCGTTCACGGCGCGCGCCGGGGCGCGATGGATGCGCGGGGGAGTGCCCGGTGCCTCGTACGCGGGGAGGCAAGGGTGACCGAGACCGCGCACGCCGCCACCGGAGCGACCGCCGACGGTGCCGCTGAAACGAATCTGCACGAGCAGCGCGGCCACCCCGCCCGGCCGCAAGACCCAGTGCAAGACCCAGTGCAGGAACCAGCGCACGGACCCGCGAACGGACCGGCACGCGCGCGTGTCACCACCGGCGAACTCCTCAAGGGCCTGCTGAAGACCACCCGTCCCAAGCAGTGGGTCAAGAACACACTCGTCATCGCGGCCCCGGCCGCCGCCGGCCGGCTCTTCTCCGGGCCCGCGCTCCTGACCCTCACCCTCACCTTCGTCCTCTTCACGGCCTGCGCCGCCGCCGTCTACCTGATCAACGACGCCCGGGACGCCGACGCCGACCGCGCCCACCCCACCAAGTGCCGCCGCCCGGTCGCCGCGGGCCGGGTCCCGGTCCCCGTCGCCTACGCGGCAGGAGGCGTCCTGGCCGTCCTGGGACCGCTGCTGGCGGCCTGGCTGACCCCGCCCCTCGTCCCGGCCCTCCTGATCGCCTACCTGGGCATGCAACTGGCGTACTGCGTCGCCCTGAAGCACGTCCTGGTGGTCGACCTCGTCGTCGTCACCACGGGCTTCCTGATGCGGGCGGTGATCGGCGGGGTCGCGCTCGGCATCCCGCTGTCCCGCTGGTTCCTGATCACCACCGGCTTCGGCGCGCTCTTCATGGTGTCGGCCAAGCGCTACTCCGAGGCCGTGCAACTGGCCGGGAAAGCGGGCGCCACGCGCGCGTTGCTCACCGAGTACACCACCGGCTACCTCCGCTTCGTCTGGCAGCTCGCCGCCGGCGTCGCCGTCCTCGCCTACTGCCTGTGGGCCCTGGAGGGCCACCACACCCCCGCGGCGGGCCTGCTGCCGTGGCGTCAGCTGTCCATGGTCGCCTTCATCCTGGCGATCCTGCGCTACGCCGTCTTCGCCGACCGGGGCACCGCCGGCGAGCCCGAGGACGTCGTCCTGCGCGACCGCGCCCTCGCCCTCATCGGCCTGGCCTGGCTCGCCATGTACGGGCTCGCGGTGGCCCACTGGTGACCGCGGAGCCGGGCCGCCCGCACCCCGTCCGCGCGAGTCCCCCGCCCCCGCGCGAGCTGATCGGCTTCGCGACCGTCGGCCTGCTCGCCTACGCCGCCGACCTCACCCTCTTCAGCCTGCTGCGCGGGCCGGCCGCCCTCGACCCGCTCACCGCCAAGTCCCTGTCGTTCCTCGCGGGCTGCACGGTCGCCTACCTCGGCAACGCGCGCGGCACCTACCGCCAGGCACGCCTGTCCGGGATGCGCCCCTACGCCGTCTTCGTCGCCGTGAACCTCGCCGGCGCTCTGGTCCAGCTGCTCTGCCTCGCCGTCAGCCACTACGGTCTGGGGCTCACCTCACAGCGCGCCGACACCGTCTCCGGCGCGGTCGTCGGGATGGCGCTCGCCACAGTTCTGCGCTTCTGGGGTACCCGTACATTGGTCTTCCGCGCGGAGGGCAGAGTCGGATCATGGAGTGGCTGAGAAAACTTCCCGTCGTCGGCCCGCTCGTGGGCTGGCTGATGCACACGCACGCGTGGCGGTCGTACGAGCGGCTCGACCGGGTGAAGTGGACCCGGCTGGCCGCCGCCATGACCTTCATCAGCTTCATCGCGCTCTTCCCGCTGCTGACGGTGGGCGCCGCGATCGCCGCCGCCACCCTGAGCGATTCACGGCAGCACAGCATGGAGGGCAAGATCGCCGACCAGTTCCCGGGGATCTCCGACCAGCTGGACATCAACTCCCTGGTGCAGAACGCCGGCACCGTCGGTCTCATCGCCGGTGCCGTCCTGCTGTTCACCGGCATCGGCTGGGTCGGCCAGATGCGGGACTGTCTGCGCACGGTGTGGGAACTGCCGGACAAGGACAAGAACCCGATCGTCGCCAAGGCCAAGGACGCCGGCATCCTGATCGGCCTCGGCGGCGCGCTGCTGGTCACCCTCGCCGTCTCCGCGATCGCCACGGCCGCGATCGGCTGGACGGCGGGACAGCTCGGAATCGACAGGCACAGCTGGGGCAGCCTGCTGCTGCGCGTCATCGCGTTCGTCGTCGCGGTGGTCGCCGACTTCCTGGTGCTGCTCTACGCCCTCACCCTGCTGCCCGGTGTCGAACCGCCGCGCCGCCGCCTGCTGGTCGCGGCACTGATCGGCGCGGTCGGCTTCGAACTCCTCAAGCTGCTGCTCAGCGGCTATATCCAGGGCGTCGCCACGAAGAGCATGTACGGCGCGTTCGGCGTGCCGGTCGCCCTGCTGCTGTGGATCAACTTCACCTCGAAACTCGTCCTGTTCTGCGCCGCCTGGACGGCGACCGAGAGCGAGATCACGGACGAGTCCGCCGACGTACCAGATCCGGCAGCGGCCAACGGCGGTTGACCAGGAACGCCGCGCCCAGGAGCAGCACCAGCGCCCCGCCCGCGATCCCCAGCGCGACCCCGACCCCGCTGGAGCCGTCGGCGGAGGCGGCGGCCACCGGCGTCGACCCGGCGCCCTTCCCGGAATCGGCACCGGACGCGGAGGCCGAGGCGGACGCCCCCGGCTGGGCACCGGAGTCCACCGCTCCCTTCGGCGGGACCAGCTCGCCCACCGGAGCCACCTTTCCGGCCGCCTGGAAACCCCAGTCGAACAGCTTGGCGGTCTCCTTGTAGACCTTGTTGTGCTCCTTCTTCTCCGGGTTCATCACGGTGACCAGCAGCACCTTGCCGCCCCGCTCCGCGACCCCGGTGAAGGTGGCGCCCGCGTTGGTGGTGTTGCCGTTCTTCACACCCGCGATGCCCTGGTAGACCGGCACGTCGGTGTCGCCGCTGAGCAGCCGGTTGGTGTTCTGGATCTCGAAGGACTCACGGACCGACTTGCCCTTGGCGTTCTTCGTCGTCTCGCCCGGGAACGCGGCCCGCACGGTCGAGCAGTACTCCCGGAAGTCCTTCTTCTGCAGCCCGGAACGGGCGAACAGCGACAGGTCGTACGCCGACGACACCTGCCCGGCCGCGTCGTAACCGTCCGGGCTCACCACGTGCGTGTCCAGCGCCTGGAGGTCGTCGGCGTGGGACTGCATGTCCTTGACGGTCTGCTCGACACCGCCGTTCATCGCGGACAGCACATGCACGGCGTCGTTGCCGGAGCGAAGGAAGACACCGAGCCAGAGGTCGTGGACCGTGTAGGTCTGGCCCTCCTTTATCCCCACCAGGCTGGAACCGGCGCCCATGCCCGCGAGGTCGGTCGGCACCACCCGGTGCGGGGTCGACTTCGGGAACCGCGGCAGCACGGTGTCCGCGAACAGCATCTTCAGGGTGCTCGCCGGGGGCAGCCGCCAGTGCGCGTTGTGCGCGGCGAGCACCTCGCCCGACTCGGCATCGGAGACGATCCAGGAACGCGCCGTGATGTCCTTCGGCAGCACCGGCACCCCGGCGGCCAGATCGACCTGGGTACCGGGCTGCCCCAGCCGGGCGCCGCCGACCGACGACATGCTCGCCGGGGGAGTGGCCGACGGACCGGTCGAGGGCGTGGGCGCGGCGAGCGCGGCCGGCGCGGTGAGCGACAGGGACAGCAGGGCGGCGGAGGCGACCAGCAGAGATCGGCCGGCCGAGGGCTTCGGTGCGGACACGGACGAGAACGTACCCGGCACGGAGGGCGAAGTCCCGCCACCGACCCCACCCCGGACACGGAACCGGACAGCCGACGGCGATACTGAACCCATGAAGCTCAGCCGCCCGGTGTCCTGGTTCCTGCTCGCGTTCGGGGTGTGGTCTTGGTTCATCTGGATCACTTTCATCAAGAACCTGGTCAAGGACGGCAGCGGGCTCGCTTTCGACGACGGCCATCCCACGGCGTACTTCTGGGTCCACCTGACGCTGGCCGTCGTTTCCTTCGTATTGGGGACGGTCATCGGGGGCATCGGGTTGCGCGGGGTACGCGCACTGCGCCGAACGTCATAGAAAGACCCCGCCGTTCCCCCGGGCAGCGCACAGAGACTGCGCCACGTTGCGCCGTTGATCCGCTGGGTGGTGCACCCTGTCGAGCGGTCGGCGGAGTCCTGGTGGGAGGCGTCACGCGCCTGCGGGGAACGTCACAGCGCTGAGGTCGGGGGCCTTCAGCGCGGTCGGCATTGCTCCCTCAACCGCACCAGACGCCAGATGGAGACACCGGCACAATGACGAGCACCGAGCCCGTGGGACTGCTGCACGTGTTGATCGTCTACGAGCGTCCTTCGGCGCACCGGGTGGTCTGCCACGCCCGCAGCGTCAGTCTGGAGCGGGGGGTCTTCCTCGGCGATTCGGTGCTGCCGGTGGACAGCCCGCCGGGAGCCGTGATTCCCCCGGCCCGGGTGGTCCGTATGCACCGGGAGCCGTTCTATGAGTTCACCGAGTTGTGCGCCGCCTGGAGTGCTGTCGTCGAGCTGGAGGGCCCGGACCTGTCCTGGGTGCAGCTTGAGGCGAAGCTCCGGTCGGTCCCGCCGGCAACCGGCACAGAGCAGGGACAGGTGGGCTGAGTACCGCCTTCGGCGGCCCGGTGTTCCTCGTCGTGAGGGGTCCCGGCGCACCCGGGCCGGGACCCCTCCGAGAACGGGCGTGGACTACCGGTTGATGCGGCTCATGTGGACTGCCGGTTGATGCGGCTCATGTCGGCGTACCGGTCACCGACCGGCGCCGCCACCTCGGACAGCTGCTCCAGCTGCTCGGCCGAGAGCACCAGCTCGTCCGCCACCACGTTCTGCTCCAGGTTGGCGATCCGGCGCGTACCGGGAATGGGCGCGATGCCGTCGCCCTGCGCGAGCAGCCACGCGAGCGCAACCTGAGCAGGCGTCGCGCCGAGCTGCTTGGCGACGTCGTCCACCTGCTCCACGATCCGGATGTTCGCCTCCAGGTTGTCCCCCTCGACCGCTACGGCGACACCCGGCTGTACGTCTCCCGGGGCCGGCGCCTGAGGCCCGCCCACGCGCGTCCGGGCACCCTCCGGCGTCACGGTCGTCGAACTGGCGTCGAAACAGGCCTGAACGCCGGGTGCCTGTGGAGGAGCTGTGAAATCCGGGGGAAACAAGCGTTCGGTAAGTTCTTCCTCATCTAGTCGGATCACTCTTCCCCCATACGAAACACCTGTGGTTAGGTGAGCCGCGTCACTTAGGGGAGTGGCACTTGGGGAGGGCCTGGGTAGGGCCTGGAACGGGCCCGTGGGGTCCTGGGGAGGGCACCAACCATGCGATCTGTTCGCATGCGGATTCTCGTGACGCTTCTCGTACTGGCGATCGTGGGGATCGGCGGCTGGCAGCTGCTGCCGTCGCAGGAGAACAAGAACAAGACGATCACCGTCGGTACGACCGACGCCGTCACCTCGCTCGACCCGGCAGGCGCCTACGACGCCGGTTCCTGGGCGTTGTTCAACAACATCTTCCAGTCGCTGCTCACCTTCGAGCCCGGCGGCGTCCAGCCGGTCCCGGACGCGGCCCAGAGCTGTGACTTTACGGACTCCGGTCTGCGGACGTACCGGTGTGTGATCCGCGACGGGATCACCTTCCCGAGCGGCCGGACGATGACCGCCGAGGACGTGAAGTTCTCCTTCGACCGGGTCAAGAAGATCAACTCCGACGTCGGACCGGCTTCCCTGTTCTCGACGCTCTCGTCGGTCACCGCCTCCGGCAAGACGGTGACCTTCCATCTGTCGTCCCCGGACGCGACGTTCCCGTACAAGGTGGCCACGGGAGCCGGTTCGATCGTCGACAAGGACAAGTACCCGGCGAACGGCCTGCGCACCGACAACTCGGTGGACGGCACCGGCCCGTACCGCCTGACGTCGTACGCGAAGGGCAAGCAGGCGTCCCTGCAGCCCAACGCCGACTACAAGGGCGACATCAGCGACTCCGGCCGCCCCGTCAAGCTGGACTACTACACCGACTCGGCCAAGCTCAGCAGTGCGTACAAGGCGAAGCAGATCGACGTCGCCACCCGCACGCTGCCGCCGGCCATGGTGTCCAAGCTCTCGCCGAGCGACCCCGACCAGCGGGTCACGGAGTCCGACAGCGCGGAGACCCGCAACCTGTACTTCGACACCCGTAAGAACTCCGCCCTGCGTGACGTCCTCGTCCGCCGTGCGCTGGCCTGGCTGATCGATCGCGAGAAGCTGGCCGCCACCGTGTACGACGGGACGGTGGAGCCGCTGTACTCGCTGATCCCGACCGGCCTCACCGGCCACACCACGTCCTTCTTCGACCAGTACCCGACGCAGAACGTCGACAAGGCGAAGGCGCTGCTGCAGCAGGCCGGCGTCAGCACCCCGGTCGAGTTCACCTTCGGCTACGGCATCGGCCACGGCGCGGGAGCCGAGGAGGCCGCCGCGCTGAAGAAGCAGCTGGAGGCGGGCGGCCTGTTCAAGGTCGACGTCAAGGGATACGAGTGGACCGACTTCCAGAAGTCGTGGGCCACGGGCAAGATGGACGCCTGGGCGGTCGGCTGGGTCGCCGACTACCCCGACCCGGACACCTTCGGCGCCTCCCTGGTCGGCAGCGACTCCGTGATGAGCACCGGCTACAGCAACAAGGCCGTCGACGGCCTCATCCAGGACAGCCAGAAGTACGCCGACCGTGCCCGCGTCGACGCGGACTTCCGCACCATCCAGACGGACGTGGCCAACGACGTGCCGCTGATCCCGCTCTGGCAGCGCACGGACTATGTCGTCAGCAGCGAGGACGTGGGCGGCACCCAGTACCTCACGGACAGCACAGGCCTGTTCCGCCTGTGGAGTCTGGACTGGATCTGACGGGGGCGGACACCCGACGCACCACCATGTGACGGAGGTGTGCGTGGGGTGAGGAGCAGACGTGCTGAGACGCAACTCCTTCCGGCTGCCCCGGCATCCGGCCTCCGTGGGCCTGGCCCGGCACCGGGTCCGGGACCATCTGGCCGACTGGGGGCACGGCCCGGGTGACCCGGCGGTCGGCGACGCCGTGCTTCTGGTGTCCGAGCTGGCCACCAACGTCGTACGCCACGGCCCGCTGCGCGAGCGGGAGTTCGAGGTGGCGGTGACTGCGCTGGCGGACGGCTCGTGCCTGATCGAGGTCTCCGACGAGGGCCGGGTGGAGCCCCGGCTCCGGATCGTCCGGGACGACGACGAGAGGGGCCGGGGCCTGCACCTGGTGGAGACGATCGCGGCGGCGTGGGGGGTCTGGAGCAGGGGCGCGCACGGGAAGACGGTGTGGGCCCTGGTTCTGACCGAATCCTAGAAGCGTCCCCGGCTGAGGCGTCCCCGGGTGAGGCGTCCCCGGCCGAGGCGTCCTCGGCCCCCACTCACCCGCACCTCAACGTCACCGTCACGGCCAGCCCTTCTCCGGGCGCGGTGCTCACCGCCACCTCCCCACCATGCGCGTCCACCACCCCCTGCACGATCGCCATCCCCAGCCCGCTTCCCTCCGCACTCCCCACCCGGAAGAACCGGTCGAAGATCCGCGCGGCGTCCTCTTCCACCAGCCCCGGCCCCTCGTCGGCCACACACACCCGCACCACCCCGTCCGACCGCTCCACCCCCAGCCGTACCGCCGCTGCGACCGGCGTATGGGTACGGACGTTGGACACCAGGTTCCCCAGCACCTGCCGCAGCCCCGACTCGTCGGCCCGCACCAGCACCGCCCCTTCGGCGCTCACTGCCACCCGCCGCCCCGGCTGCTGGGCACGCAGGTCCTCCGCCGCGTCCCGCACCAGCCGGCTCACGTCGACGTTCCGGAACCGGATCTCGGGCCGCTGGTCGAGCCGCGCCAGCAGCAGCAGTTCGTCGACGAGCCGGCCCATCCGGTCCACCTCGCCGTGCATCCGGTCCCAGGCCCGCCGCCGCTCCCCGGGCTCGCTCAGCATTCCCTTGTCGTACAGCTGGAGATAGCCGCGGATGGCGGCGAGCGGTGTCCGCAGCTCGTGCGAGGCGTCGGCGACGAACCGGCGCAGCTGGGCCGCGCTGCGCTCGCGCGTCCGGTACGCCGTCTCCACCTGGTGCAGCATGGAGTTGAGGGCCAGCCGCAGTTGCTCGACCTCCTCCGTCGGATGCTGGCTCGACGGCACCCGCCGGGTCAGATCGCCCTCGGCGATCGCCGACGACGTCTCCACCATGTCCTCCAGCGGCAGCATCCGGCGGCGCACGCTGAACATGGTCAGACAGGCCAGCAGCGCCAGCAGCAGCGCGCCGACGGCGAAGTCGAGCCGGAGCGCCTTGGCTATGCCCGCGTGCAGCAGCTCGGTCGAGGTGGCCAGCAGGAGGTAGGGACCGTCGGCGAGCCGGGTCGCCGTCACCCGGTACATCGCGCCGTGCACGGTGACGTCGCCCGGGTCGGGGGCGGCGGCGAGGGCGCGCGGGTCGTGCACGGCGGCCGCCAGTCCGCGCTGGGCCTCGGTCGGCGCCATGTCGAAGACCTCGACGGCGTCGCCCTTGGCGTCGACCACGGCGAAGATCGAGCCCGGTGCCGGGTCGGACTCCGCCGGCACCATCCGGTCGCGGATGACGCCGAGCGTGCCCAGCGAGTCGACCTGCCGCAAGGTGAGCCCCGAACTGCCCAGCGAGGTACGCATCTTCAGCAGCGAGGAGTCCACCTGGTCGAGGAGGTACAGCCGCATGCCCATGATGCTGACGGCGGTCGCCGCCACGATGCCGACCGCGAGGAGGCCGACGTTGGCCAGGGTCAGCTTGCCGCGCAGCGAGTGCATGCCGTGCCGGTGCCGGCGTCGCTTCCCGACGTTCATGCCAGGCCGTATCCGACGCCCCGCCGGGTGGTGATCACCGGCGCGCCCAGGGCGTCCAGCTTGCGCCGCAGATAGCTGATGTAGGTCTCCACGACGGTCGACTCGGACGGCGCGTGCTCGTACTGCCAGACGTGCCTGAGCAGTTGCTCCTTGGAGACGATCCGGCCGCCGTTGCGCACCAGGAAGCGCAGCAGCGCGTACTCGGTCGGGGTCAGCTCGACCGTGCGGCCGGCCCGGTGCACCGAGTACGTCGTCTCGTCCAGTTCCAGGTCGCCGTAGCGCAGCGGCGGGCGCTGCTGGATGACGTCGGCCGGGCGGGTGCGGCGCAGCACCGCGCCGATGCGGGCGACGACCTCGTCGATGTTGAACGGCTTGGTGATGTAGTCGTCGCCGTAGCCGAGCGCGCCGACTATCTCCGCCGGCGCGTCCCGGGCGGTCAGGAAGACCAGGGCCAGGTCCGGCTGCCGGGCGCGCAGTTCGCGGGCCAGGGCCCGGCCGTCGCCGTCCGGCAGCATCACGTCCAGCAGGGCGGCGTCGGGACGGGTGCGCTCGGCCAGCGTGAGGGCGTCCCGGACCGTACCGGCCGTCATCACCTCGAACCGGTGGTAGCGCAGGGCGATGGCGAGGACGTCCGCGATGCTCGGCTCGTCCTCCACGATCAGCACGGTGCTGCCTGGAGCCGTCATGCCCCCAGTATCGGCGCGAGCACCGACAGCCGGGGGCTCCCAGCTTTGGAGTTCCTTGAGAGTCATGCGCGCCGCGTGTCCCGGCGCCCGTCCCACCGCCAATCCTGTTGCCCAGGACCTGGGGGACCGACCGACCGAACCTACTTGATTCAAGGAGCTGTTGAGCGTGACGGCATTGGCACGGTGGTGCTATCGGCACCGGCTGGTGGTCCTGTTGCTGTGGGTGGGGGCGCTGTTCGGCGTGGGCTTCTCGGCCTCGACGGCGGGCACGGACTACGCGAACGTCTTCTCCCTCCCCGACACGGACTCCAAGAGCGCGTACGACCTGATGCAGAAGGCCTTCCCGAACACCTCGGGCGACACGGACACCGTGGTCTGGAAGGTCACCGACGGCTCGGTCAAGGACCCGGCGGTCCAGAGCCGTATCCAGCCGGCCCTGGACACGATCGCGAAGCTGACCGGCGTCGGCGCGGTCACCAGCCCCTACGACGGTGCCCGGGGTGCAGCGCAGATCAGCCAGGACGGCAAGATCGCCTACGCCCAGCTGACCTTCGTCCAGCGGGCGAACGAGATCCCCAAGGACGTCGTCCAGAAGGTCGTCGACACCGCTCAGGGCGCCGAACGCGGCGGTCTCCAGGTCGAGTTGGGCGGCCAGGCCATCCAGCGCGTCCAGGAGCCCCCGCAGGGCCTCTCCGAGATGGTCGGCATCGTCGCGGCGGCGGCCGTCCTCTTCCTGGCCTTCGGCTCCTTCTTCGCCATGACCCTTCCCATCGCGATCGCGGTCTTCGGCGTCGGCATGGGCCTGTTCTCCACCCAGCTCCTCAGCCACACCACGAACATCCCCGACATCGCCCCGCTGCTCGCCTCCCTGATCGGCCTCGGGGTCGGCATCGACTACGCCCTGTTCATCGTCACCCGGCACCGCCGGGGCATCCTGCGCGGTATGGACCCGGAGGAGTCGGCGGTCACCGCGCTCAACACCTCGGGCCGGGCGGTGCTGTTCGCGGGCGGCACGGTCTGCATCGCGCTGGCCGGCATGCTGGTCACCCGGCTCCGCTTCCTGGACGGCGTGGTCATCGGCACCTCCCTGACGGTGGTGCTCAGCGTGCTGGCCGCCACGACCCTCCTCCCGGCCCTGCTCGGCTTCCTCGGCCCGCGCGTGCTCAGCCGCCGCCAGCGCCGCCGGCTGGCCGCCGAGGGCCCCGAACCGGAGAAGGCGAGCGGTCTGGCGGCCCGCTGGTCGGTGAACGTCGAGAAGCGCCCGAGGCGGATCGCCGCACTCGCCGTGGTCGTCATGGCGGTCCTCGCCATCCCCGTCCTCTCCCTGCGCCTGGGCGCCACCGACCAGGGCAACGACGACGCGTCGACGACCACCAGGAAGGCCTACGACCTGCTCGCCGAGGGCTTCGGCCCCGGCTTCAACGGCCCGCTCCAGGTGGTCAGCGCGGGCGGTGACACGGCGAAGCTGGTCCAGGGCATCGAGACGACC
The DNA here is from genome assembly GCF_040651615.1 of Streptomyces sp. NPDC048417. NCBI lineage: Bacteria > Bacillati > Actinomycetota > Actinomycetes > Kitasatosporales > Streptomycetaceae > Streptomyces > Streptomyces sp. NPDC048417. Next base: position 208,299 of record NZ_JBEZKI010000005.1, read on the forward strand.
CCCGGAGTCGCCCGGGCCGCCGCGCTGCCGCCCGCGCAGGGCGTCACCGTCATCCAGGTGATCCCGACCACCTCACCCCAGTCCAAGGAGACCGACGACCTGATCGACACGCTCCGGGACCAGGTGATCCCGAAGGCGGGCGCGGAGGCGCACGTGGGCGGGGTGACGGCGGTCTCCAAGGACTTCGCCTCCGTCACCGGCGACCGGCTGCCGCTCTTCATCGCCACGATCATCGGCCTGGGCTTCCTGCTCCTCCTGGTCGCCTTCCGCTCGCTGGTGGTCCCGCTGACGGCGGCGGTGATGAACCTGATCGCGGCGGCCGCCTCCTTCGGTGTCCTGGTCGCGGTCTTCCAGTGGGGCTGGGGCCTGGACCTGCTGGGCCTCGGCAAGGAGGGCCCGATCAACGCGTTCCTCCCCGTCATCATGCTGTCCCTCCTCTTCGGCCTCTCGATGGACTACCAGGTGTTCCTGGTGAGCCGGATGCACGAGGAGTGGGTGCACACGAGGGACAACGCGCGGGCGGTCCGGGTCGGCCTCGCGGAGACCAGCCGCGTCATCAATTCAGCGGCCCTGATCATGGTCTGTGTCTTCCTGGCCTTCGTCCTGAGCGGCGACTCGGGGGCGGCGATGGCGGGCGTGGGCCTGGCGGCGGCGGTGGCGCTCGACGCGTTCATTCTCCGTACCGCGCTGGTCCCGGCGGCGATGCACCTGCTGGGCAACTCCAACTGGTGGCTGCCGGCCTGGCTGGACAAGCGGCTGCCGCACCTGGCGGTGGAGCCGTCGGAGGAGGCCGCCCCGGAGCCCGCCGAGCCGACCGGCCCGGCCACGGCGATCCACGGCTTCGTCCGTACGGCGGACGGCGACCCGGTGGAGGACGCGTCGGTGACGTTGATGTCCAAGGGCGGGCGCCAGCTGGACCGCGTGACGTCCCTGGCGGACGGCTCCTACATCGTGTCGGTACCGGCGCCGGGTGCGTATCTGCTGGCGGTGACGTCTTCGTCGTACGGCTCGAAGGCCCGGCATGTGACGGTGGCGGAGGGACCGGTGGTCTACGACGTGGAGCTGACCGGGGACGAGGTGGACGCGGTCAACTGACCTTCGGCTGCCCGGCCTTGAGGATCTCGTCGACGTCGAGGCTGACCTTGGCGCCGATGGAGTCGGGCAGGGTGACGATCTCGCCGGGGGAGTACGGGCGGTGGTACTCGTACTCGTCCCCGGCCGGATCGGCGAGGACGTGCAGACGCTGGTGCTTGCGGTCGACGACGACATAGACCGGGACCTTTGCGCTGGCGTACGCCTTGACCTTGGTCTTCAGATCGTCCTTCCAGTTGCTGGACGTGACCTCCAGGACGAGGCGGAAGCAGACCGGTTCGTACGCGTTGTTCTCGACATAGTGATCGTCGATGTCGGCGTCCACCACCACGAGGTCGGGGATGGCGTAGTCCTCGGCACCAGTGGGCAGCCAGAGGCCGACGTTCTGGAGGACCTCGGTTTCCCCGCCGTGCAGGCCGGCGGCAATGAAAGGGATCATGAGGCCGGTCAGGGTACGGGCGTGAGGGGCATCCGGTGATGGGGTCACGAGGAGGTGGCCTCCGATGATCTCGACTCGGTAGCCCTGATGGCGCTCCATGATCTCGTCGGCGATGGCCGTGAGTGAGAACGGCTCGTCGTCGAAGGGGTGCTCGATGGCTGCGGCGGACATCGCGTGCCTCCCAGGGGCTGGTGTCGAGGTCATCATCGTAGGCAGCCGCGCCCCTCACTGTCCCCTTCGAACCGCTTCACCCGAAAGTGATCACTTACCCTTCGCCTTGACCGCGGGGTCGGGCAGCACCCGCGTCATCCCCGGCAGGAAGTCCGTGAACAGCTCGTGGACCTCCAGCACGAGCGGCCGTAGCACCCGGAACCGTGCGAGGGAGACGCCTCGCGCGGTCAGCCGGGCCCCCCGCTCGGCGAGCCGGTAGCTGCGCTCGCGCCCCTCGGTGCGGTCGAAGATCCAGTACAGGACGAGCCCCATCTGCGAGAGCCACATCAACTCCGGCAGGATGTCCCGCAGTTCCGGCGCGACCTTGGTCTTCGCCCCGGCCAGCACCTCCCGGTGCACGCTGATCGCCTGCACGCGCGCGTGCTCGCTCTCCGGGGAGAACGGGCTGAGCGGGCTGTCGGGGTCGGCGGCGTTCTTGAAGAAGTGGACCGCGAACTCGTGGTACGGCAGGGCGATGTCCAGCCACACCTTGAGGACTCCCGCGAGCCGCGCCTCCAGGTCGGTCTCCCGGTCCAGGACCTCGCGGACCGCCACCCGGTGCTCGGCGGCGAGCTGGTCGTAGAAGCCCTGGATCAGGTGTTCCTTGCCGGCGAAGTAGTAGTACGCGTTGCCCACGGAGACCCCGGCCTCCGTGGCGATGGCCCGCATGGTGGTCTTCTCGTAGCCGCGCTCCCGGAACAGCCGCATCGCCGTCTCCAGGATCAGCGCGCGGGTCTGCTCGGACTTGCTGGGCGTATCGGCCTCGACAGGACCGTCGTTCTTCGCGGACACGGACAGAGCCTAACGAGTTGCGCAGACGTCGCCGGCACAGCCCGGAGGGTCGTAGATCCACCCGAGTCCGGGGTCGTACGTCCACCCGTCCTCGCGCCGGTAGACCTTGCCGCCCCACTGGGCGCCCCGCCACCTGGCGGCGGCGAGCACCGCGCCCCGGGCCAGCCGGGCTCCGGCCGGGCTGCTCAGCTTGTGGGCCAGCGGCCGGTGCTCCCGGAGCGCCCACAGGACGACGATCCAGGCGGCCGTGGACCGGTAGACCTGCCCGGAGTCGCCGACGACGGTGACCTCGTCGAGGGTGGCGGAGTGGTCGAGTCCGGGGAAGCGGGCGCGGGCCTCGTCCGATGCCGCCGGGACCAGGGTGAGCGGCACCAGCTGGGGCTGGCGCCCGAGCCAGTCGCGCAGGTGGGTGCAGAGGGTGCACTCGGCGTCGTAGAGAACGGTGAGCCCGCGGACCGGGACGCGCGTGGCGCCCCGGTCGTCGGTGGCCGGCACGGTGCTCACGCCCCGGCCGCCGGCGCGGTCCAGCCCTGCGGCGGGACGGGCGGGAGCTGTTCCTTCTCCATGACCCCGCGCCGCCGTATCCGGTTGAGGACGTACACGTTGCCGAGGTGCATCACGCCGAGCACCAGCAGCACGACGCCGAGCTTGGCCGACAGGGCCTCGAAGATCCCCCGGGTGTCGTCGATGGTGTCGCCGGTGTGCAGGTACAGCGCGACGAAGCCGAGGTTGACGAGGTAGAAGCCGACGACCAGAAGGCGGTTGACGGCGTCGGCGAGCTGCTCGTTCCCGTGCAGGACGTCGGAGAGGAAGATCCGCCCGTTGTGGCTGAGCGTGCGGGCCACCCAGATGGTCAGTCCGATGCTGACGAGCAGGTAGATGACGTAGGCGATGACCGTGCGGTCCATGCCCCACCCCTTCTTGAACGCGTTCAAAACGCTGACAGGGATGACTGTAGCGCTGCTTTTGAACGTGTTCAACTCAACTGTGGGAGTGACCCCGTTCACGCCCGCCGCGCCAGCTCCGGCCGCTTGCTGTAGTCGGTGAACCCGAGGACGTTCCCCCAGGGGTCGGCGATCTCGACGGTCCATCCGGTGGCGACGGAGAACGGCGCGTCGAGCACGGCGATCCCGGCCTCGGCCAGCCGCCCCGCCGCGACCCGCGCATCCGGCACCTCCAGCCACAGCCGCGGCGCGGCCCACACCGGCGTCCGCCGCCCCAGCCCCGCCTCGGCCCGCAACAGGATCCCGGGCGTCTCGCCTCCGACCTTCAGCAGGGCGATGCCGCCCTCGTCGAACCGGAACCCGACCGTGAACCCGGCCCGCTCGTAGAAGCCGACGGCATCCGCGAGATCCCCGACGGGGAACAGCGCGTTGTCGAACCCGAGCAGTTCGTACGACTCGTCATCTGACATACCGTCAGGTTAGAACCACCCACCCGCACCGGCCGCAGACACGCGGAAGGGCCCCGCTCCTTCCGGGGAGCGGGGCCCTTGTGGTCCTGGCGGAGCCGGGATCAGAAGCGGCGCGTGATCAGGGCGCGCTTGACTTCCTGGATCGCCTTGGTGACCTCGATGCCGCGCGGGCAGGCGTCCGTGCAGTTGAAGGTCGTGCGGCAGCGCCAGACGCCGTCGCGGTCGTTCAGGATCTCCAGGCGCTGCTCGGCCGCCTCGTCACGCGAGTCGAAGATGAAGCGGTGCGCGTTGACGATCGCCGCCGGGCCGAAGTACTGGCCGTCGTTCCAGAAGACCGGGCAGGACGACGTGCACGCGGCGCACAGGATGCACTTCGTGGTGTCGTCGAAGCGCTCGCGGTCCTCGGCGGACTGCAGACGCTCGCGTGTCGGCTCGTTGGTGTCGTTCGTGATGAGGAACGGCATCACGTCCCGGTACGCCTGGAAGAACGGCTCCATGTCGACGACCAGGTCCTTCAGGACCGTCAGGCCCTTTATGGGCTCGACCGTGATCGGCTTCTCGGGGTTGATGTCCTTGATCAGCGTCTTGCAGGCGAGGCGGTTCTTGCCGTTGATCCGCATCGCGTCCGAGCCGCAGATGCCGTGCGCGCAGGAGCGGCGGAAGGTCAGCGTGCCGTCGACGTCCCACTTGATCTTGTGGAGGCCGTCGAGGACGCGCTCCTTCGGGTCGATCTCCAGCTGGAAGTCTTCCCAGACGGCGTCCGCGGAGACCTCCGGGTTGAAGCGGCGGATCCGGAAGGTGACCGTGATGTACGGGGAGTCGGCGAAGCCGGGCTCGGGCTCTCCGGCCGCGTCCGCCTTGTCCAGAACAGGGGTTGCCATCAGTACTTACGCTCCATCGGCTGGTAGCGGGTCTGGACGACCGGCTTGTAATCGAGACGGATGGACTCGGCGCCGTCGTCGCCCACCTCGCGGTACGCCATGGTGTGGCGCATGAAGTTGACGTCGTCGCGGTTGGGGTAGTCCTCGCGGTAGTGACCGCCGCGGGACTCCTTGCGGGCCAGCGCGGAGACCGCCATGACCTCGGCCAGGTCCAGCAGGTTGCCGAGCTCGATGGCCTCCAGCAGGTCGGTGTTGAACCGCTTGCCCTTGTCCTGGATCGAGACGTTCCGGTAGCGCTCGCGCAGCTCCGCGATCTTCTCCACGGCCGTCTTGATCGTCTGCTCGGTGCGGAACACCATGACGTTGGCGTCCATGGTCTCCTGGAGCTCCTTGCGGAGCGTGGCGACCCGCTCGTTGCCCGTCGAGGTGCGCAGCCGCTCGATCTGCGAGACGACGAACTCGGCCGGGTTCTCCGGCAGGTCCACGTAGTCCGCGGTGTGGCTGTACGCCGCGGCGGCGATGCCCGCCCGGCGGCCGAACACGTTGATGTCCAGCAGGGAGTTCGTGCCCAGCCGGTTGGCGCCGTGCACCGACACACAGGCGACCTCGCCGGCCGCGTACAGGCCCGGGACGACCGTGGTGTTGTCGATCAGGACCTCACCCTGGACGTTCGTCGGGATGCCGCCCATCGCGTAGTGCGCGGTGGGCTGGATCGGGATCGGGTCCGTGTACGGCTCGATGCCGAGGTAGGTGCGCGCGAACTCGGTGATGTCCGGGAGCTTGGCGTCCAGCTGCTCCGGCGGCAGGTGGGTGAGGTCGAGGTAGACGTGGTCGCCCTCGGGACCGCAGCCGCGGCCCTCCCGGATCTCCGTGTAGATGGACCGGGAGACGACGTCACGGGACGCCAGGTCCTTCATGACCGGCGCGTACTTCTCCATGAAGCGCTCGCCGTCCTTGTTGCGGAGGATGCCGCCCTCACCACGGGCGCCCTCCGTCAGCAGGATGCCCATGCGCCAGATGCCGGTCGGGTGGAACTGGAAGAACTCCATGTCCTCCAGCGGCAGCCCCCGGCGGTAGACGGCGGCCTGGCCGTCGCCGGTCAGCGTGTGCGCGTTGGACGTCACCTTGAAGAACTTGCCGGTGCCGCCGGACGCGTAGATGACCGCCTTCGCCTGGAAGACGTGGATCTCGCCGGTCGCCAGCTCGTACGCCACGACACCGGCCGAGCGCTTCTCGCCGTCGACCTCGGTGATCAGCTGGTCCAGGACGTAGAACTCGTTGAAGAACTCCACGCCCTCCTTGACGCAGTTCTGGTACAGCGTCTGGAGGATCATGTGACCGGTGCGGTCGGCCGCGTAGCAGGACCGGCGGACCGGCGCCTCGCCGTGGTTGCGGGAGTGACCGCCGAACCGGCGCTGGTCGATCGTGCCGCCCGGCGTCCGGTTGAACGGCAGGCCCATCTTCTCCAGGTCGAGGACGGCGTCGATGGCCTCCTTCGCCAGGATCTCGGCGGCGTCCTGGTCGACCAGGTAGTCACCGCCCTTGATCGTGTCGAAGGTGTGCCACTCCCAGTTGTCCTCCTCCACGTTGGCCAGCGCGGCGGCCATGCCGCCCTGCGCGGCGCCCGTGTGGGAGCGGGTGGGGTAGAGCTTGGTCAGGACCGCGGTGCGGCTGCGCTTCGTCGACTCGATGGCCGCGCGCATGCCCGCGCCGCCGGCGCCGACGATGACGGTGTCGTACTTGTGGATCTTCATGATTCTCGCAGCCCCGTGCCTAGCGGATGTTCGGGTCGAAGGTGAAGATCACCAGTGAGCCCAGCAGGATGGTGAACACCGTGGCCGTGTAGAGCAGCCCCTTCAGCCACAGCCGGGTGTTCGCGCGCTCCGCGTAGTCGTTGATGATCGTGCGCAGGCCGTTCGCGCCGTGCAGCATCGCCAGCCACAGCATCAGCAGGTCCCAGACCTGCCAGAAGGGGCTCGCCCAGCGGCCGGCCACGAACGCGAAGCCGATCTTCGACACGCCGCCGTCCAGCACCAGCTGGATCAGCAGGTGGCCGAGGACCAGGACGACCAGCACGACGCCCGACAGACGCATGAAGAGCCAGGCGGCCATCTCGAAGTTGCCCCGGGTGGACTTCGGGGACTTCTTGGTGCGTTTGCGCGGGGCCTCGATCAGAGGGGCCGGGTTGTCGACGTTGAAGAGGGGGGCGCCCTCGACGGGCCCGACGCCGGCTGCGGTGGTTTCAGTGGTCGACATCTGCGTCAGCTCCCGAACAGGACACGAGCGGCGTGGCCGAGAACGGGGTAAATGGCCCCGGCCATCAGGACGACCCAGACACCGACGACCGTCCAGAGCATCTGCTTCTGGTAGCGCGGGCCCTTCGACCAGAAGTCGACGGCGATGACGCGCAGGCCGTTGAGCGCGTGGAAGAGGATGGCGGCCACGAGGCCGTACTCCAGCAGCGCGACGATCGGCGACTTGTACGTGGCTACGACCTTGTCGTAGTCCTCGGGGGAGACACGGACGAGAGCGGTGTCCAGCACGTGAACGAACAGGAAGAAGAAAATGAGGACGCCGGTGACTCGGTGAGCCACCCAGGACCACATTCCTTCCCGGCCGCGGTACAGCGTTCCAGCCGGCACGGAAGTCCCTCCGGGAGCGGGGATTGGAGCCGCGCCGGCTTGGTGTCGGTCGGGCCCGGCCGGGTACGGTCCACCGGCCCCCAGCATCGTAGCGATGCGCCACCGCTGGGCTTACGCCGGGCCTACCGGTGTGATCAAAGTGGCACGCGTATGGGTTAGCCGGGCGGCATCCGGGGTTGTGCTGTCATCTGCCGGGTGCGGCGCCGTGGGGGTTGTTCGCGTCCCGCGGTGGAGGCGCTGATGAGCACTGCCCCGCGCCCCTGAGGAGGATCAGGAGCCGTCCTCGTGCCAGGCGGCGGAGTTCCTCCGCTGTCACGACCCGCTCTTCCTCCGGATCGTTTGTCAAACGTGATCGGATGCCTTCCAGGACGCGGTCCAGTGACTCGCCGGGGGGCATGTCGCCCAGGTGGATGACGAACACGTGTCCGAACTTGGCCTCGTAGGCCGCGTGGGCCGCGGTCAGGGCCGTGTGGGCCGCCGAATAGGTGTCCTCGGGCAGCTCGGGGAGGAACTCGCCCGCCAGGGCCTCGGCGAGGTCTGCCGGGGACAGGTCGTAGGCCGCCTCGTCCGCCGCCGCCAGCAGGGACTCCACGTCCGGGTAGGGGCGGTGGTCGGCGAGCCGACGGGACCAGCGCAGGCTGCGCAGGCAGTACAGGAGGAGGGCACCGACCTCGTCGTCGGGCGCGGTGTTGAACGCGTCCAGCGGGGTGGGGAGGTGGGGCAGACGGTGGGCGGCCAGCGTGGGTCCTCGCGTCACATGCGGTGTGGCAGGGGATGCTGTGAGAGATGTGTCGTCGACGTTATCGAGGACGTTCACGGTGTGTCGGTTGGTTGCCTCAATTTCACCCGAAGGGGAGAGTTTCGGAGCGGTCGGATGACATCCGTGCGGTGGATGCGTCGTACGTTGGACCGGTGAGCCACCACAAGCGCAGGCCCTCGGCGCGGCAGGTGACACGGAGGCGGGCGGTGATCGCCGCGGCCTTCGTGGGGACCGTCGCGCTCGGCACCGGCATCGGCGTCTGGGCCGCCACTTCGGGTGACGGCGGGACCCCGGCCGGCTCGGCCGCCCGGCAGTCGTCCGGGGGCAGGACGGCCGCCTCGTCCGCCGATCGGGCCGCCGCGACCCCCACCCCCTCGCCGACCCGCAGCTACCCCCTCTCCCAGGCCCCGCGCACCATCCCCGCCGTGCGCTCCCACACCGCCGCCCGCGGACCCGGCTGGCGCCCCCAGCAGGGCGGGCGGGTCGTGGTGAGCGACGCGGCGCTCATCGACGAGGGGCGGCTGACAGCGGGTGAGCTGGGACTGTCGTACGCCGGCCAGAAGGCGGCGAACGAGGACGTCAGGGCGGGCGACCTGCGGCTCGACCTCGGCGGGACCGGGGACCCGGAGTCGTACACGATGACCGTGCGCGGCGGGTCGGTGCGGATCAGCGGGCCCGGTGACGCGGGTGTCTTCTACGGCACCCGGACGCTCAAGCAGGAGGTGCAGGGCGGCGGCAGCGCCCCGGAGGGGGTCGTCAGGGACCAGCCGGCCAAGCCGCAGCGCGGGTTCATGCTGGACATCGCGCGCAAGCCGTTCACCGCGGGCTGGATCGAGAGCCGGATAAAGGAACTGGGCGATCTGAAGTTCAACCAGTTCGGGCTGCACTTCTCCGACGACCAGGGGTTCCGGATCGAGTCCACCACCCACCCCGAGATCGTCTCCCGGGACCACCTGACCAAGGCTCAGGTCAAGCAGATCGTCGCCCTCGCCGCCGGTCGGCACATCCAGGTGGTGCCCGAGATCGACTCGCCCGGTCACCTCGGCGCCGTCCTCGCCGCCCACCCGGACCTGCAGTTGCGCAACGCGCAGGGCGTCGCCACCAAGGGCGCCATCGACATCTCCCAGGACGACTCGGCGAAGATCGTCGACGACCTGCTCGACGAGTACGCCGACCTGTTCCCGGGCTCCTACTGGAATCTCGGCGGCGACGAGTACCAGGCGCTCACCGTCGCCGACCCGCAGGCCTCCTACCCGCAGCTGGCGGCCGCCGCCCAGGAGGCGTACGGCGCGTCGGGCACCGTCGCCGACCTCACCACCGGCTGGCTGGGCGACCGCGCCGACACCGTCCGCGCCCACGACCGGACCATGCGGGTCTGGAACGACGGCTTCTTCCGGGGCACCTCCGTGCAGCCGGCCAAGGACCTCCAGGTCGCCTACTGGACCGGCAAGGAGATCGGCGCCCGGCAACCGGTGGAGTACCTGAGCGCGGGGCGGGAGGTCCTCAACTACAACGACGAGTTCCTCTACTACGTCCTCGGGCAGCCCAACACCTTCGTCTACCCGACCGGACAGCGGATCTACCAGCAGTGGACCCCGCGCGTGCTGCGCGGCACCGGCGCCGTGGCCACGCGGTACGACCCACAGATCCTCGGCGGCTCCTTCGCCGTCTGGTGCGACCTCGCGAACTCCCAGACGCAGGACCAGGTCGCCGCCGGCATCCGGATGCCGCTGCGGGCCACGATCCAGAAGCTCTGGGACCCGGGCACCCCCGCCATGTCCTGGACCGACTTCAAGACCCTGGCGGGCAAGCTGGGCTGACATGCGCCGAGAGGTGGACGTACGGCGGTGACGGGCCGTATGTTCCGCTTCCGCGCGCGGACCAGGGGAGGGTCCCGTGCCCTACCCCGGGGGAACCGTCTTGATCTGCGCCCGCTGCCACCACTTCGCCGCCGCGCCCGGCGCGGCCCTGTGCCGACGCTGCCTGGGCGCCTCGCCCGAGCCCGTCCCGGTCTTCGGCAGCGCGCCGGGGCTGTGGCTGCGCTCACCCGTGGGCCTCGGCTGGGCCGCCGCCGTGCTGCTCGGCGCGGTCGTCGCCGCCGACCTGTTCGCCGTCTGCGCGGACCTCCTCCAGTACGACGCCACGGGCGCCCTGGCCGACGGGGAGACCGGCGCCGCCGCGTTCCGCCGGGCCGACCGCGCCGACTCGCTCTCCGGCCTCGCCGTCGGGGCCCAGGCCCTGTCCCTGGTCAGCTGCGCGGTGGTGTACCTGTGCTGGTTCCACCGGGTGCGGGCCAACGCCCAGGTCTTCAACCCGCTCGGACACCGCAAATCGCCGGGCTGGGCGATCGGCGGCTGGTTCGTGCCGGTCGTGAACCTCTGGTACCCGCACCGGATCACCCTCGACATCTGGGACGCCAGCAGCCCGTGGGGGACGACCCGTTCGCATGCGCTGATCAACGCCTGGTGGACGCTCTGGCTGGCCTCGCTGTTCGCCGGCCGCGTCGTGACCGGCGGCAACGGCGACACCGAGGGCGCGGCCCAGGCCCGTGACGACGCCCTCGGGATGCTGGTCTCGGACGCCCTCGACATCGCCGCCGCCGTCCTCGCGATCCTCGTCGTGGTGCGGCTGACCCGGATGCAGCACGAGAAGGCGCTGGCGGGCGCCGCCCCGGCAGCACTCTGAGGCACGGCCGCACGCGTCTGGCGGACTCCGGCGCCCCTGTGGTGTGTTCGGCCCGGGACGGGACTACTCACCCGAACCCCACGACGCCGGCGGCCGTGCCGTTGCCTGGACCGCCGAGGCCGGGCACGCCGCGGACCCCGGCGCGCTCCTCGCCGTACTGAGCGCCGGTCCCGAGCCATAGGCGGCGTTGGCCGAAAACCCTTTCTTCCGACTGCTCGGTCTACTGAGCGTCGTACCGCTGTGACACTCCCGGGCGCTTGCACGCAGTAAGGGGAAGTGCGGGCTCCGTACAGGTCGGCGCCTTGGTACGTACCGATTGGGGGGCGTGGGATGAGCCTGGTGGAGCTGATCGCGCAGGCCGATGAACGCGGGCTGGCCGTCAGCGGACTGGCTTGTTTGGACCGGTGCGTGCCACTGCTCGGAGGCGACGACCTGGTGCTGCGGCCGCTGTGGACGAGTCTCGCCGACGACTCCGGATGGGGCGAGGGCCTGGAGAAGGCCCGGGGCGCCCTCGCCACCGGCGAGGCCGAGGCAGGGCTGCTCGCCCGTCGCATGCTCGACGCCGCCCCCGTGGACCGGGATCCCGACGAGGTACGGCGGTGGGCCGACGCCTGTTCCGTGGCCTCGCTGCGCATCCACCGGCTCCTCGACCCCGCCGAGGACCCGGCACCCTCCGTCGACACCCGCCGCGAGGGCGGTACCGAGGACATGTCCCCGCTGGTCGCCGCCGAACTGCGCCGCCAGGTCACCGTCCTCGAACTGCTCGCCGGCCATGGCGAGGCCGGGCTGCGCCGCGCGCTGGACGTCTCCACCGAGGGCCGCCGGGTGCTGCGCGCGGTGGTGTCACGCCGGGCCCGCGGGCGCGGCTGAACCGGGCCGGCGGGCCCACCTGAGAGGTTCCTGTGAGTGCCGTGCGGCGGAGCTGCGGCGGACTTGCGGGGGTCCTGCACCGGTTGCCGGAACACCCCGAACCGGAGTGACGAAACCGTCGCTGACCTCGCTTTTCCCTATGTGACAGTTCACTACGTGACAGCACAGCAGCAGACCAGGCCGCACGCCGCCACGAAACCGGCGCGCTGGGCGGCGGACGCGGTGGCCATGATGCGCGAGGGCGCGCGGGTCCGGCTCGACTACTCGGCGCAGAGTCTGTGGCGGGTCGACCGGGTGATCGAGGAGATACGCCGGGAGGGCGCGCCGTACGACGCGGTACGGGAGATGCTGCGCGGCCTCGGGTGCTACGCCGGCGAGGTGATTGCCCGTCAGACCGGCGCCGAGTGGTGGTCGTCCGGTGGCGACCACTGGATCCGCACCCCGGACGGCCGGCTCTGGGACCCCGTCGACGAGGCCCGGCGGTGTTACGGCGGCCACGGTTCGCTGCGGCTGCTGTGCCGGGACGCCGTGGGGTAGCCATGGGGCAGCCCTGAGGGTCGGCCGGGGGGGCTCGGTAAAAACCCCGCAATAGGAGACGCGGGCGTTCCCAAGTGGCTTGGCCGGGAGCACGATTGGCCCATGGCCGACAACCGACGCTGGTGGGCCCTGGTCGTCATCGCACTGGCCCAGCTGATGGTCGTGCTGGACATGACCATCGTCAATATCGCGCTCCCTTCCGCCCAGGCCGCTCTGCACATGTCGGACGGCAACAGGCAGTGGGTCATCACCGCCTACACGCTCGCCTTCGGCGGACTGCTGCTGCTCGGCGGCCGGATCGGCGACCTCGCCGGGCGCAAGCCGGCGTTCATGACCGGGCTCGTCGGCTTCGCGGCCGCCTCCGCGCTCGGCGGCGCCGCGGCCAACTCCGGGATGCTGTTCGGGGCGCGGGCCCTGCAGGGTGTGTTCGCCGCGCTGCTGGCACCGGCCGCGCTGTCGCTGATCGCGACGACGTTCACCGACCCCAGGGACCGCGGGAAGGCCTTCGGCATCTTCGGCGCGATCATCGGCGCCGGTGCCGCGGTCGGACTGCTCGCGGGCGGCTTCCTCACCCAGTACCTGGACTGGCGCTGGTGCCTGTACGTCAACGTGCCCATCGCCCTCATCGCCTTCTTCGGCGCGCTGGCCCTGCTCGCGCCAGGGGAGCGCCACCCCGACGCCCGCCTCGACGTACCGGGCGCACTGCTGGGGTCGGCCGGGATGCTCTCCCTCGTGTACGGCTTCTCCGAGGCGGAGCCGCGGAGTTGGAGCGACGGCCTGGTGCTGGCCCTGCTCGCCGCCGGGGTCGTCCTGCTCGGGGTGTTCGGGCTGTGGCAGACGCGGGCGCGGGTGCCGCTGCTGCCGATGTCGGTGGTGAAGGACCGTCAGCGGGTGGGCGCCTTCCTGACCGTGCTGCTCGTCACGATCGGCATGTTCGGCGTCTTCCTGTTCCTCACCTACTACATGCAGGGCGTCCTCGGGTACTCGCCGGTCAAGACGGGCGTCGCCTATCTGCCCATCACGGTCGGCATGGTCACCGGCTCCACGCAGGTCGCGGCCCGGCTGCTGAACAAGGTGCCGCCGCGGGTGCTGATGGTCCCGGGGCTGCTCATCGCGGCCGGCGCGCTGGCGATCATCGCGCAGGTGGGCACCGAACCCGCGTACGCCTCGCACATCCTGCCCGCGATGCTGATGCTCGGCCTCGGCATGGGTACGGCCATGATGACGTCGGTGTCGCTGGCCACGGGCAGTGTCGCGCCGCGTGACTCGGGGGCGGCCTCGGCGACCTTCAACACCGCCCAGCAGGTGGGCGGCTCGATCGGCACGGCGTTGCTGAACACCATCGCCGCGAGTGTGACCGCGCGCTATCTGACGGCGCACGCGGGGCCGGGCGTGAACCGGCGGCAGCTCCAGGCGACGGCGCTGGTGCACGGCTTCAACGTCGCCACCTGGTGGGCGATGGGCGCGCTGCTGCTGGGCGCGCTGATCGCCGGGGTGGTCGTGAACGCGGACCGGGCGCCCACCCCGCAGACTGCGCGGGAGCGGACGCCCGAACCGGTCGACTCGGCCACTTGAGCCTGGCTACTTGAGCCCGGCTACTTGAGATAGACCAGGCCGTCCGTAGTGATCGTCGGACGGCCGCTGGTGCCGACCACGACGATCTTCACGGTGTGCTTGGCGCCGGCCGACCAGGTCTTCGTCCAGATCGCCTGGCGGTAGGAGGTCGTCGAGGACTTCAGGTCGACGGTCGCGACCTTGGTGCCGTCGACGTAGACGTACGCCTGGCCCGAGGTGGACGCCCGCGAGACCACCCAGGACGCGGACCGTCCGGTGAAGGTCCAGGTCAGGCTCGCGCCCTTGGAACCGCTGGAGTACGACTTGCCGCCCAGGTAGTTGGTGGACGAACGGGCCGTCCAGGTACCGGACTTGGTGGCCGAGGTCTCCTGCATGATCATCGGGGTGAAGGACGGCGACGAGGTGCGGGTGTTGCCCGCGTAGTCGTACGCCTTCATCGACCAGGTGCTCGCGGTGGCGGACTTGGCCGTGCGGCTGGAACTGGTCGTGGTCGGTCCGAAGGTGGCCGTCGTCGGGGTCAGCAGACTCACCGACTTCAGCGCGGCGTTGTCGGTGGCCTTCCAGCCGAGGGTGACCGGGACGGCCGTGGTGCTGACGGTGCCGGTGCGCAGAGAGAGCTTCGGCGCGGTGGTGAACGTCGGCGCGGTGGTGTCGGTGACGACGGTCACCGCGGCGGTCGTCGTGGTCCTGCCCGACTGGTGCACGGCTCGTACGGCGACGGTGTGGCTGCCCGCGCCGAGCGTGGCGCCCACCGAGGCGGCCGTGCCGGAGGCGGTAGCGGTGACCTTGCCGTCCACCAGCAGCTCGAACTTCGAGATCAGCGAACCGGGGGTGGTGGCCGACCACTTCGCCGTGAGCGCGCCCTTGGTGTAGTACTTCGAGCCGGACAGGCTCGCGCCGGACAGCGAGGTGAGCTTCAGGCCCTGCACCGGGCCGGCCGCCCAGGCGCGGATCGTCGGCAGCTGGGGGTAGAGGGAGTTGCCGGGGCACTGGGTGTTGTAGCCGTCGCGGTGACCGGAGATCCGGTTGAAGGTGTACGCGGTACCCGCGGTGAAGCTGGTGCCGAAGAAGTTCGTCTGGGTCGCGCCCGCCGTGAGCTTGACGGTGCCGGCGGGGTCGGCGCCGTACTGGCCGAGCTTCCAGGCCGCTATTCGGGCGACCGACGCGAGGGCCGCGTCGGTGGCGCCGCTGGAGGTGTAGTCACCGAGCACCGCGATACCGGCCGACTCCCGGTTCCAGCCGTAGGTGTGCGCGCCGAGCACCGGCCGGTCGACGCCGCCCTTGCGGCCCTCGAAGATCGTCCCGCACTTGTCGACCAGGAAGTTGTAGCCGATGTCGTTCCAGTGCTCGGTCTGCGTGTGGTACGCGTAGATGCCCCGCACGATCGCCGCGGAGTCGGAGCAGGAGTAGTCGTTCGTCCCGTCAGTGTGGTGGACGAAGACGGCCTTCACGTCGGCGTTGTACTCCGACGGGTCGGGGCTCAGCGACTCGTCGGCGCCCCAGCCGGCGCGCGACACGATCGGCGGCTCGGGGACGGTGGACGGTGGCGCGGTGGGCGTGGTCGCCGACGGGCTCGCGGACGCGCTCTGCGAAGCCGACGCCGAGGGGGACGCCGACGTGGAGGCCGAGTCGCTCGGGGACGCCGACGCGCTGTCGCTCGGGGAAGCCGGGTCGGAGGCTGTCACGGACGCACTGGGCGAGACGGAGTCGGCGGGCGAGGCGCTGTCGGTGTCGGCGGGCGACGCGCTGTCGCTCGGGGTGCCCTCCGCCACGTACGCGGCCGGTTCGGCCTTCGTCTCCGCGCTGGTCGCCACCCCGGGGTCGACCAGGTTCACCTGGAGTCCCGTGGGCAGACCGGAGCTGGTGGAGCCGTCCTGGTGGACGACCTGTACCTGGACACCGTCGGAGGGGCCGACCCACAGCGGCTCGGACGCGCCGCGCGCGTCGGGCTCGGCCTTCGGGTCCTCCAGCGGGTCGGCCGCCTCCAGGTCCTGCCAGGCGGTCCACTCCCCGGTGTCGACACTCCGGGTGCGTACCTGGGCCGTGCCGTGCAGCCGCTTGGTCGCCCCCGTCCAGGACACGCCGAGCATCGAGAACCGCGCGGTGTTCGTACGCGGCAGCTCCCGCTCGCCGCTCGCGCTGCCCTTCAGGGCCAGTTCGTAGACCTTCACCGGTCGCTTGGCCCGCCCCTCGGCGCCGTGGCCGGCGGACGGGCTGGCGACGGCGTACGTCACCACACCCCCGCCGCCCAGGACCACCGCGCCGAGCGTCAGCCACGCCCGTCGCTTCATGCTCAACGGTCTGTACGCACGCTTTCCGCGTGAACTCACTCGTCCCCACCCCTAGAAAAAGACCACGGCTGTCGCACCTGGCACACCTGTCGCACAGGTGACCCTTAGAGACAGCGTCCGGTCCTGACCAAACGTCACTCGCCGATGGCCGCCGAGGTGAACACGGCCTGGCAGCGGTTGGCGCGGGCCGCGGGTGGTGAGACGAACGCAACCGCGTGCTGCGCCCAGGTGCTGTCGCAGACGATCACGAATGGAAGGAAGTAGGGCAAGTCCAGTCATACGAAACAGCCCGACACCACGGGTCATTCGAACAAGGCGACCGATCCCGCGTATCGGGAGCCGTGGCGGCGAACCGGCCCTGAGCCACTCGGCGTTGTCGCGTCCACGAGGCACCGAGGCAACGGCCGGGGCCGCCACCCCCCACAGGAGAGGCCCCGGCCGTCGCGCGGCACGGACCGCGCGGCGGCCCGTACTCTCTTCAGCGCCATGAGTGCGTTTTCTGTCACACCTCAGGGCGTCACGAGTTAGTTGCAGATTGTACGGACGTGGACGGCGAGCGGTTTCAGGTCGTAACGTGCCTTTCGCGCCGGGCCGCGGAGGACGCATGACCACCGCAACCATCTGCGTCCCGATTACCGCAACCATCAATTGAGGAACCACGACGGCGAGGACCACGTCCGCGAGAGCGGCGCCGGATTAGGCGCGAAGAGGGATCGGGTGCTGGGGGACGACGCGGAGTTGACCGCCGCGGTACGTGCGGCACAGGGCGGGGACGAAACCGCCTTCCGCATCGTCTATCGCGCGGTGCAGCCCCGCCTGCTCGGATACGTCCGCACACTCGTCGGCGATCCGGACGCCGAGGACGTCGCCTCCGAGGCATGGCTGCAGATAGCCCGTGACCTCGACCGGTTCGAGGGCGACGCGGACCGGTTCCGCGGCTGGGCCGCCCGGATCGCCCGCAACCGCGCCCTCGACCACATACGGATGCGCGGCCGCCGCCCCGCGATCGGCGGCGACGAGACGGAACTGACCGGCCGGGCCGCCGATTCGGACACCGCCGGCGAGGCCATCGAGGCGCTGACCACCGACTCCACCCTCGCCCTCATCGCTCGGCTGCCCCAGGACCAGGCCGAGGCGGTCGTCCTCAGAGTCGTCATGGGCCTCGACGCCAAGACGGCCGCCGAGACGCTCGGCAAACGCGCCGGCGCCGTCCGCACGGCCGCCCACCGGGGCCTGAAGAAACTCGCGGAACTCCTCGGCGCCGACCCGGAGCAGGCGGGAGGCGTCCTCGACGCGCTTCCGCCCCAGCGAGAACCGAAGGATCGTACGGTGACGTCCGCCACTGTGACGCATACGCGTTCGCGGACGCAGAAGGACATGTGATGGCCGACGAGCAGGACAAGTGGCTGAACCGGGTGACGGCGGAACGTCTGCTGCGCGGTGAGTCGCTGGAAGCCGTCGACGAATCGGCCCGTGACCAGGCAGAACGCCTTGCCAGGACGCTCGGCGCGCTCTCCGTGGGGACCGCGTCGGCCACCGTCGAACTCCCCGGCGAGGAGGCCGCGCTGGCTGCCTTCCGCAAAGCGCGCGAATCCGCCGGGGACGAGTGGACCTCCGTGGCGCGGCAGCCGGCCCGGTTCGGGCGTGGCTCCGACGCGGGTCTCATCCGCATCGGCGCCGGTCCCCGGCCGCCCCGTGTCCCTGCCTGGGCCCGCCCCGCGCGGTTCGCCCTGGCCGCCGCCCTGACCGCCGGCATGCTCGGCGGGGTCGCGGTGGCCGCGGGTACCGGGGTGCTGCCGACACCGTTCGGCGACGACCGCCCCGCGCCGGGAGCCTCCGTCTCGGCCGCCGGTACCCCCGTACGCCCGCAGGGCTCGCCCTCGACCGAGTCCCTGCTAGGCGGCGAGACCGGCGCGCCCTCCGCCGGTGCCACCTCCCGCGCCCCCGTACAGCCCTCGCCCGACCCGTCCGGCAAGCCGAAGGACCGGGAGACCGGTTCGCGCGGCACCTCCGGGAACGGATGGAGCCGTGCGCTGGCGTTCTGCCGTGACATCCAGGACGGCAAGTCCCTGGGCGCCGACCGCAGACGTGCCCTGGAGGGCCTGGCGGGCGGCGCAGGACGGGTGAACAAGTTCTGCAAGGTCCTCATCGGCGCCGGCGCGGGCGGCAAGAACGGCGTCTCCGACGACGGCAAGGGCGACGGCAAGGGCGACGGCAACGGCCAGGGCGGCCAGAACAGCGGCCCGGGCGGCGGTGACAGCGGCAGCGGCGGCGGCCAGGGCGGTGACGACGACGGTCAGCCCGGCCGAAGCGGAGGCGGCGGCCGGGGCCACCACCGTCAGGACGGTGTGGCCGCCTCCCCGACGGCGTTCGCGCCCCTGCTGCCGAACCGGGCCGACCCCTCGCCCGACCCCACATACAGCGCGCTTTGACCTTTACGCACCGCTGTGACCTGCGGTTTTGAAAGGCGCTGAACTTTTTCCCGGCAGGGTGTGACGTTTTCGGCGGCGGCGGCGCAGTACAGAGTGAGCCGACTGGTCATCGGCCGTCGCACAGAGCCGGGGTTCCCCCCGTACCCGTGGCTCGTGCATCGGCGCGGGCGGGACACGTTCCCCCGGTCCCGCCCGCGCCCCACACATCGCCCGGCACTCACCAGTAGACGACGACCTTGTCGCCGTTGCGCACCTGCGCGAAGAGAGCCGAGACCGCCGCCTCGTCCCGGACGTTGACGCAGCCGTGCGAGCCGCCCGCGTAACCCCGGGCCGCGAAGTCGTAGGAGTAGTGCACCGCCTGGCCGCCGCTGAAGAACATCGCGTACGGCATCGGGGAGTGGTAGAGCGTCGACACATGGTGGCGTGACTTCCAGTAGATGTGGAACACGCCCTCACGGGTCGGGGTGTACTGGGCTCCGAACCGCACCGACATCGTCGAGACCGTGCGTCCGTCGACCATCCAGCGCAGCGTCCGGCTGGTCTTGCTGATGCACAGCACCCGGCCGGTCAGGCACCGCGGATCGGGCGCGGCGGCCGGCTGACCGCCCATCAGATACAGCTCCCACTTGCCCGGCGTGTGCGTCATCCTCCGCAGCCGCTGCCAGGTCACGGCGTCGGTCTCGCCCGTCTGCGGCAGCCCGCGCTTGCCCTGGAAGCCCTTGACGGCCTGGGCGGTGAGGTCGTCGTACGTCCCCGTCGGCCCGTCGAACAGCCAGGCGACCTGGCGCAGCCGGGCCTGGAGCTCACGCACGCCGGTACCGGTGTCGCCGCGGGTGAAGACGATGTGCGGCGGGGTGGTCTCGACGACGGACGGTGTCGGGGCGGGAGCCGCACGGCGCGCCCGGCCCGACGCCGCGCCGGACGTCGGGCCGCCTGCTCCGCCGGGTGCCGAGCCGGCTGTTCCGCCGGGTGTCCGGGTGGGTGGAAGCTCGACATGGACGGGCGAGTTCCCCTTGCCGTCCGTGCCGTCCGGCGGCTGCACCGTGCAGCCGCAGAGCGCGGTGAGTGCCGTGAGTACGGCGGCCGAGGCGAGCGCGCCGGCGGGCCGCCCCACGATCCCTGAGTACCCCGAGACCTTCATGCCGAGGATGCTTCCCCGCGTGACCGCCGCCGAACAACGGGGCATGGTGGGAAGTGAGAGACGTACCGGCGTACTGCGCACCACGGAGGTCGGCCACCATGGTCCGTGAGTCGGAGTCAGGACTGCCCGTCGAGCCGGTCTACGGCCCGTCGGCGCTCGCGGGCTGGGACCCGGCCGAGAGACTCGGCGACCCGGGTTCGTACCCCTTCACCAGGGGCGTCTACCCGACGATGTACACCGGCCGCCCATGGACCATGCGCCAGTACGCCGGCTTCGGCACGGCGGCCGAGTCCAACGCCCGCTACCGGCGGCTGAACGCCCACGGCACCACGGGCCTGTCCGTCGCCTTCGACCTGCCCACCCAGATGGGCCACGACTCCGACGCCCCCCTGGCGCACGGCGAGGTCGGCAAGGTGGGCGTGGCGATCGACTCGATCGACGACATGCGGGTGCTGTTCGGCGGGATCCCGCTGGACAAGGTGTCGACGTCGATGACGATCAACGCCCCGGCCGCCGTGCTGTTGCTGCTCTACCAGCTGGTGGCCGAGGAGCAGGGGGTGAGCGCCGACCGGCTGACCGGCACGATCCAGAACGACATCCTCAAGGAGTACATCGCGCGGGGCACGTACATCTACCCGCCCGGACCGTCCCTGAGGCTGATCGCGGACACCTTCCGGTACTGCCGGGCCGAGATCCCGAGGTGGAACACGATCTCGATCTCCGGCTACCACATGGCCGAGGCCGGGGCCTCCCCGGCGCAGGAGATCGCCTTCACGCTCGCCGACGGCATCGAGTACGTGCGGACCGCGGTCGCGGCCGGCCTGGACGTCGACGACTTCGCACCCCGCCTGTCCTTCTTCTTCGTGGCCCGTACGACGCTCCTCGAGGAGGTGGCCAAGTTCCGTGCGGCGCGCCGGATCTGGGCGCGGGTGATGCGGGAGGAGTTCGGGGCGCGGGACCCCAGGTCGCTGATGCTCCGCTTCCACACCCAGACGGCGGGCGTCCAGCTGACCGCCCAGCAGCCGGAGGTGAACCTGGTCCGGGTGGCCGTCCAGGCCCTGGCCGCGGTCCTCGGCGGCACCCAGTCGCTGCACACCAACTCCTTCGACGAGGCGATCGCCCTGCCGACGGACAAGAGCGCGCGGCTCGCCCTGCGCACCCAGCAGGTCCTGGCCTACGAGACCGACGTGACGGCGACGGTGGACCCCTTCGCGGGTTCCTACGCGGTGGAGCGGATGACCGACGACGTGGAGGCCGCGGCCGTCGGTCTGATGCTCCGGGTCGAGGAACTGGGCGGCGCGGTGGCGGCGATCGAGGCCGGTTTCCAGAAGGGCGAGATCGAACGCAACGCCTACCGCATCGCGCGGGAGACGGATGCGGGGGAGCGGGTGGTGGTCGGCGTCAACCGCTTCCGGCTCGACGAGGAGGAGCCGTACGAGCCGCTCCGCGTCGACCCGGCCATCGAGGCCCGGCAGGCGGAACGGCTGGCGCGGCTGCGCGCCGAACGGGACCGGCCGGCCGTCACCTCGGCCCTGGCCGCCCTCAAGGAGGCCGCCGAGGGCGACGACAACGTCCTCGGCCCGATGAAAGCGGCCCTGCGGGCGCGGGCGACGGTCGGGGAGGTGTGCGACGCGCTACGGGAGGTGTGGGGCGTGTACGTCCCGGCGGCCGGCTTGTGACCCGTGGCGCAGGGGGCGGTGTCAGACCCCCGTGCGAGACTTCTTCGCATGTTCGGTGTCATCGATCTCCCCACCTATCTGGCAGGCCTCGTCCTGATCGTCCTGCTGCCCGGCCCCAACTCGCTGTACGTGCTCTCGGTCGCCGCCCGGCAGGGCGTACGGACGGGGTACACGGCCGCCGCGGGGGTGTGGTGCGGCGACACCGTGCTGATGACGCTGTCCGCGGCCGGGGTGGCCTCGCTGCTCCAGGCCAACGCCGTGCTGTTCGGGATCGTGAAGTACGCGGGCGCCGGCTATCTCACCTGGCTGGCGGTCGGCATGCTCCGGGCGGCCCGGTCGATGTGGCTCGCGCGCCGGGAGCGGACGGTGGCCCAGGACGCGGCACCCGAGGCAGCCGGCCCGCAGGAGCGGCCGTACCGCCGCGCCCTGGTGATCAGCCTCTTCAACCCGAAGGCGATCCTGTTCTTCGTCGCCTTCTTCGTGCAGTTCGTGGACCCGGGATACGCCTACCCGGCGCTGTCCTTCGTCGTCCTCGGCGCCTTCGCCCAGCTGGCCAGCTTCCTGTACCTGACCGCCCTGATATTCAGCGGCACCAGGCTGGCCGCCGCCTTCCGCCGCCGCAAGCGGCTGGCGGCGACGGCGACCTCGGCGGCGGGGGCGCTGTTCCTGGGCTTCGCGGTGAAGCTGACGCTGGCCAGCGCCTGAGGCAACGCCGGCACCCCTTAGAGCGCGCTCCAGGCCCCGGTGCGCCCGGCGTACTCCGGCAGGCCCCGAGCCGTGTCGCCGGCCCACGCCACATAGCCGTCCGGGCGGACGAGGAACACACCGGCGCCGTACGACTCCGGGGCCCGCAGCCGGCGCACCGACTCCGGGACGGTGTGGACCGGGTCCGGGGCCAGCAGGGTCCAGTGCGGTCCTCGGAAGGCGTCGAACATCCGCACCCCGTCCGCGTTCCGTCCGTCCGGTGCGCGGTCGCCCGCCCGCACCGGTCCCGGGTCCGCGCGGGTCTCCTCCGTCAGCGAGGACTCCCGGTAGCCGATCCCGAGCTGGACCGTCGCCTCGCCGCGCCGTACCTCGCCGTGGTGGACGCCCGTCGAGAGGTTCAGCATGGCGGCGGCGTTCGCGTGGCGCTCCTCCTCGTAGGTGTCGAGGAGCGCGTCCGGGGCGTCGCCGGCGAGCACCGCGCCCAGCTTCCAGCCCAGGTTGTAGGCGTCCTGGACGCTGGTGTTCAGACCCTGGCCGCCGGCCGGGGAGTGGACATGGGCCGCGTCTCCGGCCAGGAAGACCCGGCCCACCCGGAAGCGGTCGGCCAGGGCGGCGCGGGGACGGAAGTCGGAGGCCCAGCGCAGCTCGGCGACGTCCGCCGCGTCCAGGTGGCTGTACGCCGACACCAGCCGCCGTACACCGGCCAGGGACAAGTCGGCTTCCGTGCCCTCGGGCAGCTTCGCGGCCAGCTGGAAGTCGTCCGTGCCGGCCAGCGGGCACAGCGCCACGCCGTTGCCGTCGTCGCCGACGAAGACGTGCCAGTGGTCGCGGTCGAGGCCCCGCACCCGCAGGTCGGCCACCAGGAAGGGGTTCGGGTCGACCGACTCGCCGGTCATCCCGACGCCCACCGCCCGCCGTACGGCCGAGCGGCCCCCGTCCGCCGCCACCACATACCGTGCCCGGGCGGTGCTGCCGTCGGCGAAACGGGCGGTCACCCCCTCCGCGTCCTGCTCCAGGCCCGTCAGCGCCCGCCCGAACCCGACCCGGCCGCCCAGCTCCAGCAGCCGCGCGTACAGCACCTCCTGCGTCCGCCACTGCGCGACCATCAGCGGATCGGTGTACGGCGCGCCCTCGTCCGCCGCCACCTCCTCGAACATCGGCTTCGTCCCGACGGGCTCGCCGTTCTTCCAGAACAGCTGGGGCGGATAGGGACCGCCGGCCGCGCGGAGCGCGTCGCGCACCCCGAGGTCGTCGAAGACCTCCTGGGTGCGGGGCTGGATCCCCTTGCCGCGCGAGCCGGGGAACAGCTTCTCGCCCGCCTCCACGACCAGCGCGTCGACCCCGCGCCGGGCGAGGTCGATACCGAGGGTGAGTCCGGTGGGACCCGCGCCCACGATCAGAACATCCATCGCACATCTCCTTAACGCCGTTAAGTGCCGTTGACCGGAAGGCTGCCCTTAACGCTGTTAAGCTGTCAAGCGTGAGCACGGAACGACGCACGCCCCTCGACCGCCGCCGGGTCGCCGACACGGCCCTGCGCCTGCTGAACGAGGCCGGCCTGGACGGACTGACCCTGCGGGCCATCGCCAAGGAGCTGGACGTCAAGGCGCCGGCCCTGTACTGGCACTTCAAGGACAAACAGGCACTGCTCGACGAGATGGCGACGGAGATGTACCGCCGGATGGTCGCGGGCACGCGGATCGACCCCTCCGGCACCTGGCAGGACGGGCTGCGCACGGTGAGCGGCGGGCTGCGCGCGGCCCTGCTCGGCTACCGCGACGGCGCCAAGGTCTACAGCGGCTCACGCTTCACGGGCATCGACCACGCCCCTGAGCAGGAGGCGTACCTGCACGTCATGACGGAGGCCGGCTTCACCCTCGCCCAGGCGGCCCAGGCGGGCATCACGACGAACGCCTACACCATCGGCTTCGTCATCGAGCAACAGGGCGTCGAACCCCTCCCGGGCCAACGGCGGGAGGGCTACGACGTGGCCGAACGAGCCCGCGTCCTGGCCGACTTCCCCTTGTCGGCAGCGGCGGGCCGGGAAATCTTCACCGACTACGACCGCCGGTTCGAGGAGGGGCTGGAACTGGTCATCGCCGGAATCGGCGCACGCTACGAGATCGCCTGAGGGCGAAGCGTCCACGGAGAGCGAGGCGGCTGTACCGCGCGGGCACGACCGGCCGTGCGTTCACACACGTGCGTCCGCCCGCGTCAGCGCCCCGGCGGGGCGCGGGCAACTACGCCGGCAGCCACACAACGCACCCGCACCCCAGCCGCGGCAGAGGCGCGGGGCTGTGACACGTGCGGCTCCACCACGTGGGCGCGAGCAACCACAGCGCACCCGCACCCGCCCGACACCCCACCGCGGCACCGCGTGGCACCCCGCCACGCCCTACCGCATCGCCTTCCGCAGGGCCCGCGTGAGCACAGGCGGCAGCAGGTCCACCGCCACCCGTCGCACCCGGCTCCGCCGCCGCGCCGGCACCGCCGCACCCGGCGCCGCAGCCGCGGAAGCCGGCTCGGGCGCTTCCGGCGCCTCCGGCACATCCGCATACCGGGACACCGGAGACTCCGGCGCCGGCATCCCCTTCGACTTCAGCCGTATGATCCGGTGCCCCGCGGCCTCCTGCATGCTCAGATGGCAGTCGCTCCGCCCCCGCACCATCTCGATCAGCTCCTCCTGCACCGGCCCGGGGTCGCCCCACGTCCCGTACAGCTTCTGCGTGCTGATGCAGACAGGGCTCAGTCCGCGGTTGAGGACCGCCTCCCAGGTCGCTATGGAGACGCCGGGCGTGTGCTCGGAGCGGAAGTCGTCGAGGACCACGATCCCGTCCGGCAGCAGCAGATCGCGCGCGGCTCCTATGTCGCCGTGCACATGCTCGTACAAGTGCGACGCGTCGACGTGCACGAACCGGCAGGTGCCGGACGGCACTTCGGCCGGCACCACGGAGCTGGGCCCCTGGAGCACGCGCGGCAGCTCGTCGTGGAAGGCGAGGTAGTTCTCCTCGAAGAGGCGCCGGGTCAGCTTGCTGTACGACTTCGTCGACTCCGCCTGGTTCGCGTGGTCGGGTGCGTCGCCCTCGAAGAGGTCGCACACCGTGAACGACTCGCCGGGCCGCAGGTGCCGGCCGGTGAAGATCGCGCTCTTGCCCATGTAGACCCCGACCTCAAGGAGGTCTCCCCGCATTCCGGAGTCCTCCTGGCGGCCGAGGAACCAGTCGAAGAGGACCTGGTCGAGCACGGGGAACCAGCCGGGCACGTCGTCGAGACGGCGGGGCAGTCGGGTCGTTTCCTGGGTGGTGACCATGTGGAGGAGGCACTCCCTCGATACGCGATCGGCAGCCTGTGGGAACCCTGCTCGGTGGCTGTGCACGGCCAGGGCTCTACGGCGCCTGCCCGCCGTTCGGCTCCGAAGTCAACGGAGAGGTGAACGGCGGGCCAAGACATCCCTAAGTTAATGAAGGGTGAATTCGGATCGAATCAAGAGTTCTTCAGGGCTCTTTTCAATTTCGGACCGAACGGTGTCTCCACAAAGCGGTGGATCAGCCAGGCGAGCCCGAGCATCGCGAGCACCGTCGCCGCCAGCGTGGGCCACGGCGGCAGCCCCCAGCCCCGGTGCAGCACCCTGATCACGAACCAGCCCAGGTGCTCGTGCACCAGGTAGAACGGGTACGTCAGCGCCCCGGCCGTGGTCAGCCAGGGCCACGCCGCCCACCGCGTCCAGCCCGCCGCCACCGCCGCCACGGCGGCGTAGGCCAGCGTGACGACCAGCATCACCACGTACGGGTTCCGGGGCGAGCCGGCGTGCCACAACCCCTCGGTGGCCATGCGCAGTCCGAGGATCCAGGAGAGCGCCACGATGCCCCAGGGCAGCGCCTGGTTGCCGAAGCGGTGGACGAGGTAGAGGGCCAGGCCGCCGATGAAGTACGGGGCGTACTCGGGCATGACGACCAGCTCGGTCCACGCGCCGCCGGCCGAGGTGCTGAGCACCGCGGCCAGGGTCCACACCGAGCAGAACAGCACCACCCTGCGGTAGGTGACGCCCGGCAGGACCACGAGCAGCGCGAACAGGGCGTAGAAGCGCACCTCCACCCAGAGCGTCCAGCACACGCCGAGGACGCGGGGCGCGCCCACCGGCTGTTGCAGCATCGTCAGGTTGACCAGGAACTCGTCGAGCCGGACCGCGTGCACGACGGCCGGCAGGGCCAGGGACGCGCCGGTGATCAGTGCCAGGGCGGCCCAGTAGGCGGGGTAGAGGCGGGCGACGCGGGAGCGGAAGAAGTCGCCGAGGGAGCGGCCCCAACTGCTCATGCAGATCACGAAGCCGCTGATGACGAAGAAGAACTCGACGCCGAGGCAGCCGTAGACGGCCGCCCGGGACAGGGTCGGGAAGACGTGGGCGGGGTTCTGGTGCCAGGACGCGGAGACGACTCCGCCGCGTCCTGTGTAGTGGTAGAGACAGACCATCAGGGCGGCCACGAGCCGCAGTCCGTCGAGGGCCAGAAGTCGGGTGCGCGGTCGTCCGGGTGGGGCCGGAGTGACGGCAATCTTCGCAGGCGGGGGCGCGGTTGTGGGGGTTGCGAGAGACATGGTCCGAGACGCCTACCCGGCTCCGGGCGGTTAATCATCCGATCTGTTCACAGAGTCCCCGAGACGTGGAAGCCCAATACCGTCACCTGGGGGAATCATAGAAAGTGTGCGGTGAACCTGCTAACCATTCTCTTACCCGTTGTGATTCGTTAACCATATAGTCGTTTTGGCTTCCTAGTTTCTCCATCCATCCCCCCGGTGCGGGTCACCCCACCACACACAGCGGTTGCACAAGCTTTGCTTGGCAAAATCAGGAGAGCTATGACGAGGGTCCAGAACAGGCGGGCACCTGCGCGCGGAGGGGAGCTGGACGACTGCCTGCACGCCTGCGCTGTGCACAGCGGCAAAGTGGTCGGCAGTCTCGACCGCCGTCGCGCGGAGCTGGCCGAGCAGCTGCGCAAGCTGCTGGTGGTGGTCGCCACCGAAGGCACCACCACCCCCGCACCGGCCCCGGCCGGCGGCGCGACCGCCCTGCTCAAGCGGGCCGTCAAGGGCGCCGCGACCCCTGCCGGCGGGATCAACAACGACCTGCTCGACGCTCTGCTGGCGGTTGCCAACAAGGCCCTGGAGTGCGGTTACAACGACGAGCTGAACCTCGCCCTGGTGATCAGCGACACCGTGCTCGCGCAGCGCAGGAACTCCCGCGCCGGCTGGCGGCTGCGGGCCCGCATCCTGGAGGGCCTCGGCGAGGAGCGCGAGGCCGTCGAGGCCTACGAGCGCTACCTCGAACTCACCAAGGACGACGGCTTCGGCGTCGCCAACCGGATCTCCGGCATGCGCCGCGCGGGCGAGCGCGAACGCGAACTCCTGGACCTCCTGGGGCGCCAGGTCCCCGCCGCCGCGGACCACGTCCGCGAGCCCGCCACGGCCACCTGGGCCGAGGGCCTGGCCCTGCACGCCATCGGCGACTGGAAGGCCGCCGAGCCCCGCCTGGTGGGCGCCCTGCTCGCCCTCGCCGCGGACGAGGCGCCGGTGAACGACCGGCAGGAGCTGCTCAGCCAGTACCTCGACCTGCGCCTCGCCGAGGGCGGCGACACCGGTCTCACCGAGGCCGTCGCGCTCTACGCCGAGCAGCGCCGCACCCGGATGCGCGGCCCGGTCGGCAACCCGACCTTCGACGGCGTGCAGTGGATCACCCTCGGCGAGTTCCGCAACCAGATCGCCGGCAAGTCGGTCTGCCTGATCGCCAACTCGGGCCGGGTGGGCGCCAGCGGCATGGGCAAGGAGATCGACGACTACGACCTGGTCGTGCGCTTCAACTCGTACAAGATCGACCCGAAGCACACCGGTGAGCGCACCGACATCCACGTCAGCATCCACAAGCACGCCTTCAACTGGGAGAAGCCGGTGACCACCCGGCTGATCTTCGGCGGCGTCTCCGGTGACTGGAAGCACTCGCTGCGCAACAAGCTGGTGCCCGGCGCCCAGAAGTACCTCGCCGACGAGTCCCTGCGCTGGCCGATGCGCAACATCGGGCAGATCGGCGCCGACGCCTGGTCGGGCATCCCGACCTCCGGGTTCAACATGCTCTGGCTGCTGGACTTCCTGGACGTCAGCCCGACCCTGGACCTGATCGGGTTCGACTTCTACGAGAGCGGCGCCTACCGCGTGCAGGAGGCCATGAAGCTGGCCATCACCTCCGTGCACGAATACACCAGCGAGAAGGACTGGGTCATGCAGCGGGCCCAGAGCGTGACCGACATGAGGATCTCCCTGCGATGACGACCACCTTCACCCCGGCGATACCGAACACCAACGCCAGCGCCCTCACCAAGAAGCGCCGGATCGCGTTCGCGTCCTACGTGGACGAGAACTACCTCCCCGGCTTCCTGGTCCTGCTGCGCAGCCTCGCCCTGTCCAACCCGGGCGTCTGCGAGGACTTCGTCGTGCTCTACGACGACCTGCGCCCGGCCTCCATCGCGAAGATCCGCGCCCTGCACCCGCGCATCGTGCTCCAGCGGGTCAACGACACGCACTACGACTCGTACGTCAAGGGCGACCAGGACAACTACCTGGTCCGCAAGGCGTACTTCATCCTCGACATCTTCCGGCTGCGCGACTACGACACGATCATCACCCTGGACACCGACATGGTCGTCCTCGGCGGTCTCGGCGAGCTCCTGGAGCTGCGCGAGGGCCTCGCGGCCGTGCCGCAGTTCTTCTACGGGCAGCACAAGCTGAACTCCGGCCTTCTGGTGATCCAGAAGGAGTACCTGTCCGACGAGTTCTGCGCGAGGATCGACAAGACCGGCCGCAGCGGCGAGTACGAGCTGGACAAGCACGACCAGGGCATCCTGAACGCCGTCCTGGACGGCGACTTCGTCCGCCTCGACGCCAAGTACAACTTCGTCAAGCGGCGGCTCTCCGGCGACCTTCCGGTCCCCGAGGAGACGAAGATCCTGCACTTCACCGGGCGGCACAAGCCCTGGCAGGGCGGCGAGTCCGGCTACGCGCAGGCCGAGGACCGCTGGCGCGAGTTCGAGATGAACGACGCCGACTTCCACGCGGCCTACTTCGCCTCCTCCGGCGGCCTCCACCACGACCTGGTCGTGCACTTCGGCACCCCGCACGTCAAGCGCACCGGTGACGTCGAGATCGCCCGCAAGGTGGCCGCCGCGCACATCGCGACCGGTGACTACCAGGACGCCGTCGACGTCCTCAGCAGCGTCCGCATCCCGCTGGACGAGGCCTGGCCGCACGAGGTGCTCGGCCACGCCCTGATGAGCGTCTCCCGCTACGACGAGGCCAAGACCCAGCTGCTGCTCGCCAGCGCCGCCCCCAACCGGGCCGCGACCGCCTTCTCCCGGCTCGCCCAGATGGCCTGGGTGCACGGCGACAACACCGAGGCCCTCCGGTATGCCACCGCCGGCCTCACCGTCGACCCCACCCACCGCCCCAGCCGCCTGTGGGCGCAGCGCGCGGCCGCCGTCCCCTCCCAGGAGCAGGGCAGCGCCGAGGACCAGCTGGCGCACGTCGCGTTCTACATGGACCGGCAGGGCAACGCGGGCGACAAGCTGCTCCCCGAGACCGTCCGGCTCGGCTTCGGCCCGGACACCTCCTCCCGGCGCTGGCACTCGGTGCACGCCCACCGCTACTTCGACCAGGCCGCCCTGGAGCGGGTCAACGCCCGCCGGGGTCTGGTCATCGGCGGCGGCGGTCTGTTCATCCCGGACACCATGCCCAACGGCAACAGCGCCTGGCAGTGGAACGTCCCGGACGAGCACCTGCGCGCCATCGACGTCCCGATCATGGTCTACGCGGTCGGCTTCAACGCCTTCGACGGCCAGTCCTACCGGGCCACCCGGTTCAACGAGAGCCTGCGGCTGCTGGTCGAGAAGTCGTCCTTCTTCGGCCTGCGCAACCACGGCTCCATCGCCAAGGTCCGCGGCATGCTCCCGCCGGAGCTCCAGGACAAGGTCGTCTTCCAGCCCTGCCCGACCACGGTCATGCGCCAGCTGGTGACCGGCTGGAGCGACCCGCTGTACCGCGAGGACACGGTCATGCTCAACGCGGCCTACGACCGCGCGGGGCTGCGCTTCGGCCACGACTACGGGCACTTCCTCGCCGAGATGGCCAAGGCCGTCCGCAGGATCGGCGAGCACACCGAGGTCAAGTGTGTCGCCCACTCGCTGGACGACGAGAAGATCGCCTTCGACCTGCGCCGCGAGCACGGCATCTCGCTGCCGGTGATCCCGATGTACGACTTCTCCAACGACGAGATCCGTGAGACGTACGCCAAGACCCGGCTGGTCATCGGCATGCGCGGGCACGCCGGCATGATCCCGTTCGGGGTCGGCACGCCCATCATCTCCCTCATCTCGCACCCGAAGATGGCGTACTTCCTGGGCGACATCGAGCGGCCCGAGTGGGGTGTCTCGGTCCACGAGCGCGACCTCGGCGAGATCCTCACCGAGCGCGCGATCGGCATCCTCGACAACCACAGCCGTACGGTCGCCGACGTGCACGACCGGCAGGAACAGCTGTGGAAGGTCACCCAGGAGAACGCGGCCACGATCAAGAAGATCCTGGGCCGGTGACGCCGAAGGGGCGGGCCCGGATCCGGACCCGCCCCATGGGCAGCGCCCCGTAAGGGGCGCGAGGCTGTATTGGATGTGCGGCTACCGCCGCGCGGGCGCGACCAGCCGCGACGGCGCGGCAGCCGACAGACGACATGACGCGGCGCTTACAGCGGAGCGTCTAGCGGCGCACGACCCGGCGCAGGTTGCGTGCCTTGCGGGCCATCCGGCGGACGGTCGCGTTGCGCGGCAGGAAGCCCAGCTGGGCCGGTACTCCGCCGGGCAGCGCGAGCGAGGTCAGGCGCTTGCGCTTGAAGTAGCGGATGGTCGTGTCGCTCAGGTGCTTGGTGAGATAGCGCTCGGTCTCCTGGCGCAGCTGCGGGTGGATCTTCGGCTGCATGGCGAAGCCCACCGCACGCAGCAGCTCGGTGAGTTCCCCGACGGTCAGCAGCGCGCGCTGCTCCTCGACGGCCTTGCGGTCGGTGAGCGAGGGCAGCAGCGCGTCGACCACGGTGACCGGGACGCGGTTGCTGTTCTCGTACGGGGTGAGCTTGTCCAGGAGCGTGTCGGTGCCGATCCGGGCGGTCGGCAGGCCGTACAGCGCGGACGCGGTGAGCAGCGCGGTGGAGAAGCAGCCGACGACCAGCGCGGGGCGCATCTTCTGGTACAGCACCTCGGCGAGGACCGTGGTGTCCAGGACGGTGAGGTCGACCTCGAGCTTCTCGGCCTCCTGCTCCAGGGTGTGCACGAAGCGGGCCGGGGCGGAGGGGTGCGGCTTGAACACGACCTTGGTGTGGCCGAGTTCGACGGCGCCCTTGAGCATCTGGACGTGCAGGTTCTCCTCCTGTTCGGGGGAGAGGATGCCGAGCGCGGAGAGGTACTGGCCGAGCAGCAGGGCCGGTTCCTCGATCACCGGCAACTCGTCGCCGCTGGGTGCCAGTTCGGCCAGCACCTTGGTGAAGGCCGGGGTCGGCACGACCTCGCCGGGGACACCGAACTCGGTGAGCAGCATCGGCTTGAGGCCCGGCACCAGGTCGAGGTGGAGGACCCGGTCCACCCGGGTGCCGATCAGCGGGTCGATCTTGTTGCGGGTCGGGCCGTAGCTCATCAGGCCGTCGGCGTAGACCGTGACCGGGGCGCCGGTGAACATCTGGGTGAGGCTGAGCGAGGGGTTGACCTGGATCGACTCGACGGCGAACTCGACGTCGTCGTCGCCCAGGTGCCACTCGTGGCGCAGGAAGCGTTCCCACAGGGGGAGGTCCTCGGGGCGCGGGGCCCAGCCGCCGGGGTGGAACGGGAAGATCGTCTCGTTGTACGAGATCACGTCGTCGAAGCGGTCGCGCAGCCGCTCGAAGCCGGGCGCCGCGTCCAGACCCGGGGTGGTCTCGGGGGTCGCCGCGTTGTTGCAGACCAGCAGGATGCGCCGGTCGGCCGGGCGGAAGGCGCCGGAGTCCAGGGCGGCGGCGAGGGTGGCCGTGCCGTAGAGGGTGGACGCCTGGAAGATCTGGGTCGTCACGCGGCGGCCCCCGTGGGAGCGGGACGGCGGCGCAGCCGGCGCAGCTTGGTGGCGCGCTGGAGGTCCATGGAATCCAGGGCCTCGTCCAGCACGTCCTGCGGCATGCGCCGCAGTGCGGCGGCACTCATGGATTTCAGCTTCTTCGCCACCGCGGGCTCGAACCTTTCGATGGATCCCAGGTGATGGGAAATGATGGCGCAGTAGGTACGGACGGCCTTCGGCAGGAGTTCCTTCGCGTCCGCGTCCTGTGCGGTTTCTTCGATCACCTGGTCGAACGCGCGAATGAAGTCGAGCTGACGGACATCTCCGATCTGCGTGAGTGACGAGGCTACGCCACGCCGATAGAAGACGCCGAGCAGGTTCACCGCCGCGAAGGAATCGGCCTCCCGGTGCAGTTTCCAGATCCACGGCCGGTCCTCGGCCGTGCGCAGCCCGTCCGTGAAGTGGACGAGCCCCTTGTCCACCAGACGGCGGTGGTAGACCCCAGCCCACGCGTACGCGTAGTCGACGGAGGTCGTCCGGTCGGTCGGCAGGATCGCGTCCCGCGGGTTCATGACGGCGTTGCGTCGGCCGACCGGCACCCGGTGCACGGTGCGGGCCCGGGCGGTGCACTGCACATGATCGGTGCGGACGAAGTCGCAGCCCAGGGCCTCGATGGCATCCACCAGTTGCGGGTAGTAGCCCGGCGCGAGCCAGTCGTCGCCGTCCAGGAAGGTGACGTACTCGCCGCGTGCTTTGTCGATACCGGTGTTGCGCGCGGTGGCCAGCCCTCCGTTCAGCTCGTGTCTGACATGGACCGCGCCTGGCAGCTCGCGCTCGGCTCGCGCGAGAATCTCTGGCGTCCCGTCGGTCGAGCAGTCGTCGACGAGAATGAATTCGAAGTCCTCACGCGCGTTCGCGCGCAGGCTCCTCAGGGTGTCGGGCGCGTATTGCTGCACGTTGTAGAACGGCACGATGACGGAGAGCTTGACCACGTGGGGGACGTTAGAGGGGCGCCCGTCATCCGTCCTGACCGCCGCCTTGATACGAGGTGAACGACATGTGGCGAGGTCGTGAACCAGGACTTTTTGGCGGCTTGTCCCGGGCTGATTCGCCATTCGGCGATGTGTTGTTAACCCTTTGTTGGATTCGGGTTCGGGAGATCCTCGGAATCGCTTCCTAGCGTCTTGGCTGTGCCAGCAAGTGCAACGAAGTCCCTGCGGGTGGCCGTCCTGGCGGATTCCGATACTCGGTGGAAGTGGGGGGCGCTCACCGCGAAGCGCCTGATTCCCAACGAAAGCGACGATTCGGACGTCCGGCTCGACGGCTACCTCCTGCGCGGCCGTGCCACCCCCACCGCCCGCCAGCTCCAGGAAGTCGGCGTCCACGCGGACTCGCTCCGCGAAGTGACGGCCGTCGAGTTCCTGAGAGAGATGGAGCAGCAGTCGTACGACATCCTCGTCCTCTCCCTCGTGGGCGGCGGGGTGCAGGCGATGCTGCACGGGCTGCGCAGCGTCTTCGCCGGCCGTGAGAAGCGGCCCGTCGTCGTCACCGGCTATGTCGGCGTCGTCTACGAGAAGCTCGCCGACGGCCTGCTGCTGCGGCACGGCGCGGACCTGGTCCTCGCCAACTCCCGCCAGGACGCGGACCGGTTCCGGGCCGTGTACGACGGGGTCGGCGCCGACTCCTCCTCGGTCACCGAGGTCGCGCTGCCGTTCCTCGGCGGGGCGCCCTACGAGGGCGAACACAAGCCCTACACCGTGGTGTTCGCGGCCCAGCCCTCGGTCCCCGAGAGCCGCAAGGACCGTACGTACCTGCTCAACCGCCTCATCCGGCACGCCCGTCAGCACCCCGAGCGGGAGGTGCTGCTCAAGCTGCGCTCCAAGCCCGGCGAGCACACCACCCACATCGAGGAACTGCCGTACCAGAAGCTGGTCCAGGGCAAGGACGTGCCCGCCAACTTCCGCCTCGTGTACGGGCACATGGGCGAGGTGCTCGACCGCACGGACCTCATGGTCACCGTCAGCTCGACGGCCGCTCTGGAAGCCCTGCACCGGCGGATCCCCACCGTGGTCCTCACCGACCTCGGGGTCCGCGAGACGCTCGGCAACCACCACTTCGTCGGCTCCGGCTGCCTCGCCTCCTGGGACCAGCTCGACGCCGGACACCGCCCGGTGCCCGACGCCGAGTGGGTCTCGCGGCAGGGCGTCGCCGCCGACGGTTCCTACGCGACCGCGTTCGACGCGGGCCGCGAGCGGATCGCCAAGCTGCTCGGCCGGCCCGGCGGTCTGCCGCCCCTGAACCCGTACTACACACCCGAGACCGCGCCCGGTTACCTGCCCGGCATCCTGGCCCGCCACCACCTCGGCCCCGACGGCGTGCCGCTGCCCGGCGCGCCCGCCGCCGACAAGGCACCGGGCCCCGTCCGCCAGATCGTGCGCCGGGCCGCACGCGGCGCCTACCGCCACGGCGTCCAGCGGGTGGCCCCCGTGATCCGACGAATGGGAGAGCTGTGAGCGACCGGATCCCGCGCCAAGGAGCCCAGCTCCACGCATCCGAAGGAACAGAGCCGATGTCCCACCCCGAAACGGCCGTCGTACCCCGGGTACTCGCCGTGATCCCCGCGCGCGGCGGCTCCAAGGGCGTGCCCGCGAAGAACCTCCTCCCGGTCGGTGGCGTCCCGCTGGTCGCCCGCGCCGTCCGCGAGTGCCGCGCCTCCCGCCTGGTGACCGACGTCGTCGTCTCGACCGACGACCAGGCGATCGCCGCGGCCGCCCGGTCGGCCGGCGCCGAGGTGGTGCTGCGCCCCGCCGCCATCGCCGGTGACACCGCCACCTCCGAGGCCGCCGTCCTGCACGCCATGGACGCCCACGAGGCGCTGCACGGCGCGGAGGTGGACGTGGTGCTGCTCGTGCAGTGCACCAGCCCGTTCATCATCCGCGAGGACATCGACGGGGTGGCCGGCGCGATCGTCGAGAACGGCGCCGACACGGCCCTGACCGTGGCGCCCTTCCACGGCTTCGTCTGGCGCGACGAGGTGGACGCCCCGGTGCCGGTCGGTGCCGACGCGGCCTCGGCGAGCGGCGGCTTCGGCGTCAACCACGACAAGTCCTTCCGCCCCCGCCGGCAGGACCGCCCCCAGGACTTCCTGGAGACCGGCGCCGCCTACGCGATGCGCGCCGACGGCTTCCGCGAGCACCGGCACCGCTTCTTCGGCCACACCGAGCTGGTGCGTACCGACCCGGCCCGCGTGCTGGAGATCGACGACCCGCACGACCTGGCCCGCGCCCGCGCGCTGGCCACCCTCTTCGACGCGGACCGCCCCGGTTCGCTGCCGACCGCCGACGACGTCGACGCGGTCGTACTGGACTTCGACGGCACCCAGACCGACGACCGGGTGCTGATCGACGCCGATGGAAAGGAGTTCGTCTCCGTGCACCGCGGCGACGGACTCGGCATCGCCGCCCTGCGAAAGAGCGGGCTCAGGATGCTGATCCTCTCCACGGAGCAGAACCCGGTCGTCGCCGCACGGGCCCGGAAACTACAGATCCCGGTCCTGCACGGCATCGACCGCAAGGACCTCGCACTCAAGCAGTGGTGCGAGGAGCAGGGCATCGCTCCCGAGCGCGTGCTCTACGTCGGAAACGACGTCAATGACCTCCCGTGCTTCGCCCTCGTGGGCTGGCCCGTGGCGGTCGCGAGCGCCCACGACGTCGTACGCGGCGCCGCACGCGCGGTCACCACCGTCCCGGGTGGCGACGGCGCGATCCGAGAGATCGCCAGCTGGATCCTCGGCCCCTCTCTCGATTCCCTCCCGAAGTAAGGACACCCCACAGTCATGAGCAACTCCCGTCTGCGCACGTTCGGTTCCCGTGAGGTCGGCCCCGGCAAGCCCGTCTACATCTGCGGCGAGATCGGCATCAACCACAACGGTGAGCTGGAGAACGCCTTCAAGCTGATCGACGTCGCCGCCGAGGCCGGCTGCGACGCCGTCAAGTTCCAGAAGCGCACCCCGGAGATCTGCACCCCGCGCGACCAGTGGGACATCGAGCGCGACACCCCCTGGGGCCGCATGACCTACATCGACTACCGCCACCGCGTGGAGTTCGGTGAGGACGAGTACCGCCAGATCGACGAGTACTGCAAGAGCAGGAACATCGCCTGGTTCGCCTCCCCGTGGGACACCGAGGCCGTCGCCTTCCTGGAGAAGTTCGACATCCCGGCCCACAAGGTCGCCTCCGCGTCCCTGACGGACGACGAGCTGCTGAAGGCGCTGCGCGCCACCGGCCGCTCGGTCATCCTCTCCACCGGCATGTCCACCCCGAAGCAGATCCGCCACGCGGTCGAGGTCCTCGGCTCGGACAACATCCTGCTCTGCCACGCCACCTCCACCTACCCGGCGAAGGCCGAGGAGCTCAACCTCCGCGTGATCAACACGCTGGAGAAGGAGTACCCGAACGTCCCGATCGGCTACTCCGGCCACGAGACGGGCCTGCAGACCACGCTCGCCGCGGTCGCCCTCGGCGCCACCTTCGTCGAGCGCCACATCACCCTGGACCGCGCCATGTGGGGCTCCGACCAGGCCGCCTCCGTCGAGCCCCAGGGCCTCACCCGCCTGGTCCGCGACATCCGCACCATCTCGGCCTCCCTCGGTGACGGCGTCAAGAAGGTCTACGACTCCGAGCTCGGCCCGATGAAGAAGCTGCGCCGCGTCACCGGTGTCGTCGCCGAGGCGGAGATCGCCGCGGCGGCCGGCGAGCCGGTCCAGGTCTGACACCGCTGAAGTTCTGAAGTTACGTCTGTTGTTACGACGACGGGACGGTCGTACGTCGATGAGCCCCCGCGCCGGGAACCCCGGCCCCCCCACACTCGCGTTCGTCGAGAGTCCGGTGCAGCTGCTGAACGTGCTGGAGTGGGCGCATGTCCACGCCCTGCGCGGGGCGGTGGCACCGGTGCCGACGGTGCCACCGCAGGCCCGCCGCGCATCGGTCGCCATATCGGCGGCGGCACCCGGCGCGGAACTCACGATCGTCGTCCTGTCCCCGACCGACCCCATGACCCGGGGCCAGCTGCGCCGTATGGCGGACCTGGCCCGTGACGAGGGCTACCGGGTCCGCTGGGAGGAAGCACGGGGCGGCACCACCGCCCCCTTCCAGACGATCGGCGGCCTGGCGGGCTCGCTCCGCCGGGCCGACCGGATCGTGATGGGGGATCCTTTCTCCCGTTACGTACAGCTCCTGCTGACGATCACCCGCGCCCGTGACCTGGTCGTCGTCGACGACGGCACGGCGACGATGGAGTTCGTGGCCCAGCTGGCGCGCGGCGAACGCCTGGTCCGCTGGCACCGCAAGGGCGGCCGCCCGGGCGCCCGGGACCTGCTCTTCGCCCCCGTCTCCTCCTCGGCCCGGCGCCGCCTCACGCCCAGCGACCGCCGCCGGGTGGAGGTCTTCTCCTCCATGCCGGTGACGGAGACCCCGGCGGGAGTCACGGTCACCGCGAACGACTTCGGCTGGACCAGGGCCCGCTTCGGCCCGCCGCGCATCACCAAGGGCGCCGACATGGTCGGCACGTCCCTGGTGGAGACCGGGGTGGTGGACGGTGACCGCTATCTGGAGGCCGTCCAGTCCCTGGCGAAGACACACGGCGCGACGCGTTACTTCGCGCACCGCAGGGAGAGCACGGAGAAGCTGCACCGTCTCGCGGGCGAGACGGGACTGGAGATAGTCCGCCCGGACCTCCCCCTCGAACTGATCGCCCGCCGCGGCCCGATCGGCCGTACGATCCTGAGCTTCCCCTCGACTGTCGTCCACACGCTTCCCCTTGCCCTGGCCGGCACGGGCGTCCGCGTCGCGGTCTGCGACATCGACCCGGCCTGGCTGACCGAGAACGCCTCACCTCGCGCGCAGGGCTTCCTGTCGGGCGTCACGGGCACGGCGAAGGACGTGCACCGGCTGACGGCGGTCACCAGCCTGGCGTAGCCGACGGGCCGGCCGGCCGGGTGGGTGGTCGGCCGGCGGGCGTGGTCACGGCGAGAAGGTCCTCGTGGACTGGCCCCTCCGGGACCGCGGGGGCCAGGCCCGGGAAGACCGCGCGCTCCGCCACGTTGCTGCCGATACTGACGATGCGGCCGCCCTCGCCCATGTGACGCGCCGCCGCCTGGGAGGCCACGAACGGCGCCCGGACGTTCACCGCCAAGGTGCGGTCGATCTCCGCCGCGCCCAGGCCCTCGATCGGGCCGACGAGGAACGTCCCTGCGTTGTTGACCAGGACGTCCAGCCTGCCGAACGTCTCGACGGTCAACTCCACCGCCGCGGCCAGCCTCGCGCGCGCTGTCGGCCTGGACGGCCAGCGCCCGGCGACCACCGTCCTTGATCCGCTTCACCACCCCGTCGGCGAGCGCCGCGCTGTTCTCGTACGTCAGAGCCACGTCGGCGCCCTCTTCGGCCAGCCGCAGAGCCACGGCAGCGCCGATACCCCGGCTTCCGCCGGTCACCAGGGCCACAGTTCCCTCGAATCGGTTCATGGCGACGAGCATCGCGCCGCCCACCGCGGAACACCGGCGCAAAACGGACCTCGTGGTCGGCGCCGGCCTACTGGGGGAGTCGCGCCGTTTTCAGACTCCGGAGGAAGGCGGCGAAGGCTTCGGCCGGAAAGCTCAGGACGGCCCTGGCCGGGGCCTTGGAGTCGCTGACGGTGCGTCCGCTGGAGCTGGGGCCGGACAACGTGCCGGTGATCGCGGATGTGCGGGAGGCCGAGGAAGACGTACCCCTTGCGGTGCTTTCGGCGATGACACACGGGCGGGGTCGGCAGGCCCCGGCCATACTGGAGTCGCTGGCAGCCGCCCTGAAAACCATTGACCGTGACAGCGCCGCGGTCTTCGTGCAGTTCGTCGACTCGTGCCTGGTTGATCCTCAGGCGAAGCAGATGTGGAGGGACCTGATGACGGCGATCCAGTACTTCTGGCGCCACCCGCTGGCGGAGCAGGTGCGCGAGGAAGGGCATGAGGAAGGGCGTGAGGAAGGCCGGGAAGAAGGGGCGTGTGCAGGAACGGGCTGAGATGGTTCTGCGGCTCCTGGAGTGGCGTGGGCTCGCGGTGACCCGCGCCGTGCGCGAGCAGGTGCACGCCTGCACCGACCCGGACCGGCTTGAGACCTGGGCCCAGTGCGCCATGCACGTCACGGACGCCGCGGAGCTGTTCGCCGAGGAGTGAGCGTCGGGGCCGCCCGCTTCCCGGCAGTGTCGTGCTTCCGCGAGCCGAGTCAAGCGCGCTGCGCGTCGCGTTCGGCGATGACCCTTCGGGTCACCCTTGACACGGCTCGCTCCAGCACGGGGGAGAAGCGAGCGGGCGGCCCGGAGATGCGGGGACCCGGCCGGGGTTTGCGGAGGCCGTGGGTTTTGGGGCTCGCCGTCGGCCGGTGGGTGCCGGTCCCGGCTCGGGGCACTCCGGGTGGGTCGGCGGCTGGCTGGGGGTGGGTCTGGTGGATGTGTGCCAGCCGGGTACGGGGAGAGGCCTGGGGCAGGCCGGGCGGTGTGGGAATGGGTGGCACGGATCCCCCCTTCGTGGCCGTCGCCTGGCGGCTGGGGCGACTCGTGTCGGGCGGGTGCGGCAGGTGTCCCCCCGGCCGGCGTGGGAAGTCGGGGGGTGCGGAGGCTGCCGCGTTCGGTGGTGGCGCGGACGGAGGGTGGGATCGGGTGCGTACCGTCGGAGTGGAGGAAGAGCTTCTGCTCGTCGACCCGGAGTCGGGGGAGCCCAAGGCGTCGGCGGCCGCGGTGCTGGCCCGGGCCGCGTTGGCGGATCCGGGGCAGGGCGTGTTCGAGAAGGAGCTCTACGGGCAGATGCTGGAGTTCGCCACCCAGCCGCAGTCGGAGATGGCGGACCTCGGCGAGGAGATCGTGCGATGCCGTAAGGAGGCTGCCCGGCTGGCCGGGGAACTCGGCTGTACCGTTGCCGCGCTCGCCACCTCGCCGCTGCCCGTCAGCCCCTCCGTCAGCGTGAACCGCCGCTACCAGTGGATGGCCGAGCAGTACGGGATCGCCACCCGTGAGCAGCTGGTCTGTGGGTGTCATGTGCATGTTTCCGTGGAGTCGGACGAGGAGGGGGTCGGGGTCCTGGACCGGGTGCGGGCCTGGCTGCCCGTGCTCGTCGCCGTCAGCGCCAACTCCCCTTTCTGGCAGGGCCGGGACTCCGGGTACGCCAGTTATCGCAGCCGGGTGTGGGCGCGCTGGCCGTCCGCCGGACCGGCGGAACTGTTCCGGTCCGCGGAGCGGTACCACCGGCTGGTCGCGGACATGGTGGCCACCGGCGTCATCCTGGACGAGGGGATGGTCTACTTCGACGCCCGGCTCGCCCGGCACTTCCCGACCGTGGAGATCAGGGTCGCCGACGTGTGCCTGCGCGCCGAAACCGCCGTGCTCGTGGCCGCCCTGGCCCGTGCCCTGGTGGAGACCGCGGGGCGGGAGTGGCGGGCCGGGCAGGAGCCCGTCGACCACGGCGTGGGGCTGGCGCGGATGGCCGGCTGGCGCGCCGCCCGCTCGGGGCTCGGCGGGGAACTGCTCGACCCCCTCACCATGCGGCCCCGGGCGGCGACGGTCGTCCTGGGCGCCCTGCTGGCACACACCAGGGACGCCCTCGTCGACAGCGGCGACCTGCCGATGGTGGAAGAGGCCGTTCAGCGGTTGCTGCGGGACGGCAACGGCGCCGACGAGCAGCGGCGGCTGCTGGCGGACACCGGCAGCCTGCGGGACGTCGTCACCGAGTGTGTGCGCTGCACCCAGGCCGCTCAGCTCTGATGCCTCCGGCCACCGCGCCCCCGGTACGGTCAGGGCTTGCGGGCCAGTACGAACGCCCGCGGCCACTTCTCCTCGTCCAGCGGCTCGCGGATCAGGGTGGCCGCCACCTCCAGGCCCGCCTTGGCGAGCATGTCGCCCACCGCGTACGCGGGGCGCCAGTAGTACTGGAGGTCGATCTCGTGGCCGAAGCGCTCGGTGAGGTGCAGGCCGGGTTGCTCGCCCTTCTGGAAGGCCAGCAGGACATGGCCGCCGGGGACCAGGACGCGGTGGAAGCCGGCGAAGGTCTCCGGGAGGCGGTCGTCGGGGATGTGGATGATCGAGTAGAGGGCGAGGATGCCGCCCAGGGTCGCGTCGGGCAGGTCCAGGGACGTCATCGAACCCCGGTGGAAGCGCAGCGCGGGGTGGGCCTCGCGGGCCAGGGTGACCATGGCGGGGGAGAGGTCGATGCCGAAGGCCGGGACCCCCAGCTCGTTCAGGTGCGCGGTGATGTGGCCGGGGCCGCTGCCCAGGTCGGCCAC
The DNA here is from genome assembly GCF_040651615.1 of Streptomyces sp. NPDC048417. Classification (NCBI taxonomy): domain Bacteria; kingdom Bacillati; phylum Actinomycetota; class Actinomycetes; order Kitasatosporales; family Streptomycetaceae; genus Streptomyces; species Streptomyces sp. NPDC048417. The sequence goes on from NZ_JBEZKI010000005.1 coordinate 249,856, forward strand.
GGGGGCGGTGCCGTTCGCCTTCACCAGCTGGGCGAAGGCGGCGATCAGGGACAGGTCCACCGGCCGTTCGGGGAGGCCGGGGTAGGCGGCGGAGTAGTCCTTCGCGATCGCGTCGTAGGACGTACGGGTGGTTTCTATGAAGTCGGTCGTCTCCGAGTCCGTCACGGTCGCGCACGCTACCGGGCGGGCGTGCCACGCGTGGCGAAGTCGCTGTTCCGGCCCGGTTCCGTTTCGGTACGTGGACAGAAACGGCGTGATTGCCCTACGGCGTGGTATCCGTGGAAGAGGAAACATAGGTTTTACCCAGCCACGTCCGAGGTCATGCCATCGCGGTCAGATTTTCTTCCCCTAACGGGCTGAACTTTTGTTGATCTCGGGGCAGTTGACCCCCCGGGCGTCCTACCCTTCAGAGGGTGAACCAATTGATGTCCCTAGAGTCCGAGGCCGACCTCCCAGGGGATGTGCTCCCCGGCGTGCTCAGCGAGGAGCTGCACGCCGAACTCGTAGCGTTCCGGCGCGACCTGCACATGCACCCCGAGCTAGGCAACCAGGAGTTCCGCACCACGGCCGCGATCAAGGAACGGCTGGAGAAGGCCGGTCTGAGGCCGCGGGTGCTCTCCATGGGAACCGGGCTCATCTGTGACATCGGGCCCGAGGCCGACGGGCTGCCGGTGCTCGCCCTGCGCGCCGACATCGACGCCCTGCCGATCCCGGACATGAAGACGGAGTGCGCCTACCGGTCCACCGTGCCGGACCGGGCGCACGCGTGCGGGCACGACGTGCACACGGCCGTGGTGCTGGGCGCCGGGCTGGTCCTCGCCGAGCTGCACGAGCGGGGGCTGCTGCCACGGCCCGTACGGCTGCTCTTCCAGCCCGCCGAGGAGGTGCTGCCCGGCGGTGCCGCCGACGCCATCGGGTCCGGGGCGCTGGACGGGGTGGGGCGGATCATCGCCGTGCACTGCGACCCCCGGGTGGACGCGGGGCGGATCGGGCTCAGGAACGGCGCCATCACCAGCGCCTGCGACCGCATCGAGGTGGCGCTGGACGGGCCCGGCGGGCACACCGCCCGGCCGCATCTGACCACCGACATGGTCACCGCCGCCGCCCGGGTCGCCGTCGACGTGCCTGCGCTCATCGCGCGGCGCGTGGACAGCCGCAGCGGGCTCGCCGTGACCTGGGGGCGGATCGAGTCCGGGCACGCGCCCAACGTCATCCCCCAGCACGCCGAGCTCTCCGGGACCGTGCGATGCCTGGACCTGGCCGCCTGGCGGCAGGCGCCGGACGTGGTGCACGCGGCGATCGACGAGGTCGCGACCCTGCACCGGGCCAAGTCCGAGATCAACTACGTGCGCGGGGTGCCGCCGGTCGTCAACGACCCGGTGGTCACCGAACTGCTGCGGGACGCGATGACCGCCCGGCGCGGCACCGACTCCATCGAGACCACCGAGCAGAGCCTCGGCGGCGAGGACTTCTCCTGGTACCTGGAGCACGTGCCGGGCGCGCTGGCGCGGCTCGGGGTGCGGACACCGGGCGAGCGCACCGTGCGTGACCTGCACCAGGGTGACTTCGACGCCGACGAGCGGGCCATCACGGTCGGCGTGGAGCTGTTCACGGCCGCCGCCCTCATCGACGCCACCCGCTAGCGGGAACGGCGGCAGTCGTATCGAAAGGCTGGAGAAACGGTCATCTGGCCCCAGGGGACGTAGGCGCCCGATCGGTGCCCCTTCGTCCCCTTGTGTCACCCCGGTGTAACCCGCGATCCCTCCTTGTAACCCAGGGTCGGCACGGTTCGATAACGGCAATGAGAAACCCCGTTCCCCTTCCCTTCTACGCGCGTTACTGTGCGCCGAAATCGCCACCACAGGTGGCCGATTGGGGAAGCGGGCCGGTGACGGTGCCGTGGGGACGAAGGGGTGCTTGCTGTGCGTTCTGTCTCTAGGGGAATCTCTCGCAGGACGAGGGTCTCCCAAGCCGCGGTGACCATCGCCGTCATCGCCCTCGCCGCCACCGGATGCGGTAAGTCCAGCCAGGACAGTGGTGACACCGCCACCACCTCGTCCGGCAAGTACAACGGCAAGGGCATAGGCCTCGCCTACGACATCGGCGGCAAGGGCGACCAGTCCTTCAACGACGCCGCCTACGCCGGCTTCCAGAAGGCCGAGAAGGACTTCGGCATCGGCGGCTCGGACATCGAGCCGCAGGACGGCGAGTCCGACGCCGACAAGGTGCAGCGCCTCAGCACGCTCGCCAAGTCCGGCTACAACCCGATCATCGGGGTCGGCTACTCCTACGCGCCCGCCGTCAAGGAGGTCGCCGCCAAGTACCCGAACATCACCTTCGGCATGATCGACGACTCGACGATCAACGCGAAGAACGTCGTCGACATGGTCTTCGCGGCCGAGCAGTCGTCGTACCTCGCGGGTGTCGCGGCCGCCTCGGCCACCAAGAAGGACCACATCGGCTTCATCGGCGGCGTGGACATCCCGCTGATCCACACCTTCGAGGCCGGGTTCGACCAGGGTGCCAAGTCGGTCGACCCGAAGATCAAGATCGAGTCGCAGTACCTGACCCAGACCGCGGCCGAGGGCGGCTTCTCCAGCCCGGACAAGGGCAAGACCGCCGCCCAGGGGCAGATCGACTCGGGTGCCGACGTCATCTACCACGCGGCCGGTCTCTCCGGTCAGGGCGTGATCGAGGCCGCCGCCACCGCCAAGGTGTGGGCGATCGGCGTCGACTCCGACCAGTACGCGCAGGACGCGCTCGCCAAGTACAAGGACTACATCCTCGGCTCCGCGCTGAAGAACGTCGGCGGCGCGGTGTACGACCTGGTGAAGTCCGTCTACGAGGGCAAGCCCGAGACCGGTGTCGTCAACGGCACCCTCAAGACCGGCGGGGTCGGCTTCGCGGACACCAACCCGAAGTACAAGGCCATGACCAAGGTCGCCGCGGCCGTGGAGAAGGCCAAGCAGGACATCGTCGACGGCAAGGTCACCGTCAACACCAAGTGATCCGACATATATGTACGGCCGGGTGAGCCGGCCGTACACGGGTGCGGCCCCCCTGGGCGCCGCCGTTGCAGTCCCTGCGCCCCTTGCCTCCTGCAAGGGGCGCACTGCTGTCCGTCACCATGGACGGTGACTGTGGCCACAGCTAGATAACGGACCGGACATTGGGGGTTTTCCGGTTCGTCTACGCGCGTTACGCTGCCGCGGAACCAGCGCCTGGTTTGGGCGCTTGCACAAAGGAGTCAAGTTCCATGCGCCGGGTGTCCCGTATCGCGGTTGCAGGCGTTGCAACCGCAGCTCTCGCCGTCACAGTCTCCGCCTGTGGCAGCTCCTCCACCTCGTCCTCCACGAGCAAGGGCAAGGACCTCGGTCTGGCTCTCGCCTACGACGTCGGCGGCAAGGGCGACCAGTCCTTCAACGACGCCGCGACCGCCGGCCTGGACAAGGCCGACCAGCAGTACGGCTACAAGTCCACCGCCGTCGAGCCGCAGGACGGCGAGTCGGACGCGGACAAGGCGCAGCGCCTGGAGACCCTGGCCAAGGCCGGCTACAACCCGGTGATCGGCGTCGGCTACTCCTACGCGCCGGCCGTCAAGGAGGTCGCGGCGAAGTTCCCGAAGGTCACCTTCGGCATCATCGACGACAACACCATCAAGGCCGACAACGTCGCCGACCTCGTCTTCCACGAGGAGCAGGCGTCCTACCTGGCCGGTGTCGCCGCCGCCAAGGCCACCAAGACCAACACCGTCGGCTTCGTCGGCGGTGTGGACGTGCCGCTGATCCACAAGTTCGAGGCCGGCTTCGAGCAGGGCGTCGCGGACACCAAGAAGGGCGTCAAGGTCAAGTCGCAGTACCTGACCGAGACCGCCGCCGAGGGCGGCTTCTCCAGCCCCGACAAGGGCGAGAACGCGGCCGACGGTCAGATCGACGCCGGTGCGGACGTCGTCTACGCCGCCGCCGGCCTGTCCGGCCAGGGCGTCATCAAGTCCGCCGCCGCGCACAAGGTGTGGGCGATCGGCGTCGACTCGGACCAGTACAAGCAGGACGCGCTGGCCCAGTACAAGGACTCCATCCTCACCTCGGCCATGAAGGACGTCGCGGGCGCGGTCTACACCCTGGCCAAGTCCGTCCACGACGGCAAGCCGGAGACCGGCGAGATCCGCGCCAGCCTGACCACCGGCGGCGTGAGCCTGTCCGACTCCAACCCGGCCTTCAAGAACAACGCCGCCATGCAGGCCGCGATCAAGAAGGCCGAGGACGGCATCAAGAGCGGTTCGATCACGGTCAAGACCTCCTGACCCAGCGGTCATGACCTTGTCCTAGGCATGGTCAAAGGCGCGCCGTAATGGCAGCGTTACGGCCACGGAACGGGGTGCGGGCAGGATTTTCCTCCCGCGCCCCTGTCGTAGACCCGGATCCCGACGGGCTACGGCGGGGACCCACCCCGTTCGCGCGGCAGAATGCTCGGAACGGATCGAGAGTCAAAAAAGCTCGGTCAGGTCCGGGCACTATTTAAAGCAGGGGCGCTACGCGCGTAGAGCGGCCCCTTTCCCGAGGAGAGTGCGCCATCGACGCGTCCAGCAGCCCTCCGCTCACCGCAGAGACGACAGCCGCGGTCGAGCTGGCGGGGATCACCAAGCGATTCCCGGGTGTCGTAGCCAACCACGACATCCACCTGTCGGTCCGCAAGGGCACCGTCCACGCCCTCGTCGGTGAGAACGGCGCCGGCAAGTCGACCCTGATGAAGATCCTCTACGGCATGCAGAAGCCGGACGAGGGCACCATCGCGATCGACGGCGAGCAGGTCACCTTCTCGTCCCCGGCCGACGCCATCGCGCGCGGCATCGGCATGGTCCACCAGCACTTCATGCTGGCGGACAACCTGACGGTCCTGGAGAACGTCGTGCTCGGCAGCGAGAAGCTGTACGGCATCGGCGGCAACGCCCGGAAGAAGATCCGCGAGATCTCCGACCGGTACGGCCTCGGCATCCGCCCCGACGCCCTGGTCGAGGACCTCGGTGTCGCCGACCGGCAGCGCGTGGAGATCCTCAAGGTCCTCTACCGCGGCGCCAAGACCCTGATCCTCGACGAGCCCACCGCCGTCCTCGTCCCGCAGGAGGTCGACGCACTCTTCGACAACCTGCGGGAGCTGAAGTCCGAGGGCCTGTCGGTCATCTTCATCTCGCACAAGCTCGGCGAGGTGCTGTCGGTGGCCGACGACATCACCGTCATCCGCCGCGGTACGACCGTCGGGACCGCGATCCCCTCCGAGACCACCCCGCGCCAGCTCGCCGAGCTGATGGTCGGCAGCGAGCTGCCCACCCCGGAGACCGCCGAGTCCACGGTCACCGACCAGCCGGTCATCACCGTCCGCAACCTCACCGTCTACGCCGGCGGCGGCGCCTCCCTCGGCGAGCTCGGCGCGCAGCCCGAGACCGCGACGCCCGGCTCGGCCGGTGCCACGGCCGGCGCCGACGTGCTCACCGAGGCCACCACCCCCGGCGTGGCCAAGCGCGTCCTCGACGACGTCACCTTCACCATCCACGCCGGCGAGGTCATGGGCATCGCCGGTGTCGAGGGCAACGGCCAGACCGAGCTGATCGACGCGCTGATCGGCACCCGCAACGCCGACTCCGGCACCGTCGAGTTCCTCGGCGAGGACATCACCCCCTGGGCCACCCGCAAGCGCCGCGAACGGGGCGTCGGCTACATCCCCGAGGACCGGCACCGCCAGGGCCTGCTCCTGGAGTCGCCGCTCTGGGAGAACCGCATCCTCGGCCATGTCACCGAGAAGCCCAACGCGAAGGGCTTCTGGCTGGACATCAAGGGCGCCCAGGCCGACACCCGGCGGATCGTCGAGGAGTACGACGTCCGCACCCCCGGCATCGACGTCACCGCCGCCTCCCTCTCCGGCGGCAACCAGCAGAAGCTGATCGTCGGCCGGGAGATGAGCCACAGCCCGAAGTTCCTGATCGCCGCCCACCCCACCCGCGGTGTGGACGTCGGCGCCCAGGCGCAGATCTGGGACCGCATCCGGGAGGCTCGCCGGGAGGGCCTGGCCGTGCTGCTGATCTCCGCCGACCTCGACGAGCTGATCGGCCTGTCGGACACGCTGCGTGTGATCTTCGACGGAAAGCTGGTCGCGGACGCCGACCCGGCCACCATCACCCCGGAGGAGCTGGGCTCCGCCATGACGGGTGCCGCGTCCGGCCACCTGGAACACGTAGACACCGCCCCAGAAGGATACGAAGGCGCCGCTGGTCCGGAGGACGAGGCCCGATGAAGAAGTTCGACAAGGAGCGGGTGCTCCTCGCGCTGGCCGGCCCGGCCATCGCGCTCGTCCTCGCGATCGCACTGACGTCGATCGTGCTGCTCGCCTCGGGCCGCAACCCGTTCGAGCCGTACTCCCTGATGCTCCAGCAGCTGCCGTACTCGGACATCCAGGTGCTGATCATCAACCAGGCGGCGATGTACTACATCGCGGCCATCGCGGTCGCCCTCGGCTTCCGGATGAACCTGTTCAACATCGGGGTCGACGGCCAGTACCGCCTCGCCGCCGTGATGACGGCCGTGGTCGGAGCCAACATCGGCCTGCCCGCCTTCCTGCAGATCCCGATGCTGCTCCTGGTCGCCATGTTCACCGGCGCCTTCTGGGCCGGTATCGCGGGCGTCCTCAAGGTCACCCGAGGGGTCAGCGAGGTCGTCTCCACGATCATGCTGAACGCCATCGCCACCAGCGTCATCGGCTACGTCACCCTCGCCAACGTCTGGGGTGTCCAGGTCGGCAACAACATGACGACCGGCGACATGAAGAAGTCCGGCTGGTTCCCGGGTATCGACCTCGGCTCGGACGTCGGCGAGATCTACGGCATGGTGTTCGTCGCCATCGCCCTCGGCATCGCCTACTGGGTGGTCCTCAACCGCACCCGCTTCGGCTTCGACCTGCGCGCCACCGGCGCCTCCGAGTCCGCCGCGGCCGCCTCCGGCGTCGACGCCAAGCGCATGGTCCTGATCTCCATGCTGATCTCCGGCGCGGTCTCCGGTCTCGCGGGCCTCCCGCTGCTGCTCGGCGACACCCACACCTACAGCCTGAGCTTCCCGGCCGGCCTCGGCTTCACCGCCATCGGCATCGCCCTGCTCGGCCGCAACAACCCCGGCGGCATCGCCTTCGCCGCCCTGCTCTGGGCCTTCCTCGACAAGGCCTCGCCCGCCCTCGACTACGCGACTCCGGTGGCGTACGAGAAGGAGATCGCCACGATCATGCAGGGCCTGATCGTCTTCTCCGTGGTCATCTCCTACGAAGCCGTACGCCAGTGGGGCCTGCGCCGCCAGCAGCGCCAGGTCGGCGCGGAGCTCGCCGCGGCCGCCGCCCAGAACACCAAGAAGGAGGTGGCGGCCTGATGTCCACCGCGACCATCGCAAAGCCGCAGGCGAAGCAGCCCGGCAAGGGCGGCCGCCGCATGTCGCTCCCGGTACTCCTGCTGGTCATCGCGGGCGTACTGGTCCTGACCTCGGCCGTCCGCCTGATCACCGGTGCCGACGGCATCACCTCCACCGGCCAGATGTCCACCGCGCTGCGCCTGGCCGTGCCGATCGGCCTCGCCGGTCTCGGCGGTCTGTGGGCCGAGCGCGCGGGTGTCGTCAACATCGGCCTCGAAGGCATGATGATCCTCGGCACCTGGTTCGGTGCCTGGGCCGGCTACCAGTGGGGCCCCTGGGTCGGCGTGATCTTCGGCATCATCGGCGGCGCGCTCGGCGCCCTGCTGCACGCGATCGCGACCGTCACCTTCAACGTCAACCACATCGTCTCCGGTGTGGCCCTGAACATCCTCGCCCTGGGCGCCACCCGCTACCTCTCGAAGTTCACCTTCGAGGACGCCCCCGGCGGCTCCTCCAAGCAGTCCCCGCCGATCGACTCGCTCGGCACGTTCAGCGTGCCAGGCCTGTCCGACTGGCTGAACACGCTCAACGAGAAGCACTGGTTCCTGATCTCGGACATCGGGGGCCTGGTGGGGGGTCTGCTCACCGACCTCTCCCCGCTGACGGTCATCGCCGTCGCCCTCGTCCCGATCACCTGGTGGGTGCTGTGGCGGACCGCCTTCGGTCTGCGCCTGCGCTCCTGCGGGGAGAACCCGGTCGCGGCCGAGTCCCTCGGCGTCAACGTCTACAAGTACAAGTACATCGCGGTGATCATCAGCGGCGGCTTCGCCGGTCTCGGCGGTGCGTTCCTGTCGATCGTGGCGTCGAACGTCTACCTGGACGGCCAGACGGCCGGCCGCGGTTACATCGGTCTCGCCGCGATGATCTTCGGCAACTGGATGCCGGGCGGACTGGCGCTCGGCGCGGGCCTGTTCGGCTACACCGACAGCCTCAACCTGCGCGGCGGCACGGTCAACGTGCACGCGCTGATCCTGCTGCTCGCGATCCTGCTGGTCTTCGGCGCGGTCTACCTGGCCTGGCGCAAGAAGTACGTCCCGGCCGTCATCACGATCGTCATCTCGGTCCTGATGTTCATCTGGTACGCCTCCACCAACGAGGTCCCGCGGCAGCTGGTGACCGCGACCCCGTACCTCGTCACCCTGCTGGTGCTCTCGCTGTCCGCACAGTCCCTGCGGATGCCGAAGGCGGACGGCCTGCCGTACCGGAAGGGACAGGGCAAGTGACGACCGTCGCCGCCGGCTTCGACTGGGAGGCCCTGCGGGCCGAGGCGCGGGAGGCCATGTCCCACGCCTACGCGCCGTACTCCGGCTTCCCGGTCGGGGTCGCCGCACTGGTCGACGACGGCCGTACGGTCTCCGGCTGCAACGTGGAGAACGCGTCGTACGGCCTGGGCCTGTGCGCCGAGTGCGGACTGGTCTCCCAGCTCCAGCGCACGGGCGGCGGCCGGCTGACCCACTTCACCTGTGTGGACGGCACGGGCGGCCTGCTCGTGCCGTGCGGCCGCTGCCGCCAGCTGCTCTACGAGTTCGGCGGCCCGGACCTCCTCCTGGACACCCCGGAGGGCGTCCTGCCCCTCTCCGAGATGCTGCCCCAGGCCTTCGGGCCGGCCCATCTCACCAAGTAACTCCCGTACGGCCCCTCCTCGTCGGGAGGGGCCGTACGCTTCGCAATGCTTCGAAGGGAACGTCATGGCCATGGACGCCATCTCCGTCATCCGCACCAAGCGGGACCGCGGTGAGCTCAGCGACGAGCAGATCGACTGGGTCATCGACGCGTACACCCGTGGCGAGGTCGCCGACGAGCAGATGTCGTCGCTCGCGATGGCCATCCTTCTCAACGGCATGAACCGCCGCGAGATCGCCCGCTGGACGGCGGCGATGATCGCCTCCGGCGAGCGCATGGACTTCTCCTCCCTGTCCCGCCCGACCGCCGACAAGCACTCCACCGGCGGCGTCGGCGACAAGATCACCCTGCCGCTCGCCCCCCTGGTCGCGGCCTGCGGCGCGGCCGTCCCCCAGCTCTCCGGCCGGGGCCTCGGCCACACCGGCGGCACCCTGGACAAGCTGGAGTCGATCCCCGGCTGGCGCGCCCTGCTCTCCAACGAGGAGATGCTGTCGGTGCTGGACGGCACGGGCGCGGTGATCTGCGCGGCCGGCGACGGCCTGGCCCCGGCGGACAAGAAGCTGTACGCGCTGCGCGACGTGACCGGCACGGTCGAGGCGATCCCGCTGATCGCCTCCTCGATCATGTCCAAGAAGATCGCCGAGGGCACCGGCTCGCTGGTCCTGGACGTGAAGGTCGGCAGCGGCGCGTTCATGAAGACGATCGAGGACGCGCGTGAGCTGGCCGCCACCATGGTCGGCCTCGGCACCGACCACGGCGTGAAGACGGTCGCGCTCCTCACCGACATGTCCACCCCCCTGGGTCTCACGGCGGGCAACGCCCTGGAGGTCCGCGAGTCGGTCGAGGTCCTGGCCGGCGGCGGTCCTTCCGATGTCGTCGAACTGACCCTCGCCCTGGCCCGGGAGATGCTCGACGCGGCCGGCCTGAAGGACGCCGACCCGGCGAAGGCGCTGGCCGACGGCTCGGCGATGGACGTCTGGCGCCGGATGATCGCGGCCCAGGGCGGCGACCCGGACGCGGTGCTCCCGGTGGCCAGGGAGCAGCACGTGATCAAGGCGCCGGCCTCCGGTGTCCTCACCCGCCTGGACGCGTACGGCATCGGCGTCGCCGCCTGGCGCCTGGGCGCGGGCCGCGCCCGCAAGGAGGACCCGGTGCAGGCGGGCGCGGGCATCGAGCTGCACGCCAAGCCCGGCGACGCGGTCACCGCGGGCCAGCCCCTGCTGACCCTGCACACCGACACCCCGGAGCGCTTCGAGTACGCGCTCCAGTCGGTGGAGGGCTCGTACGACATCGCGGCGGCGGGCACCGAGTTCACGGCGTCCCCCGTCGTGCTGGAACGCATCGCCTGACGATCCGTCACCCCAGCAGCGCCGCCACCACGACCAACACCGGTACCGCCAGCACCGTCGACAGCAGGATCGAGTCCCGGGCCAGTTCCTCGCCGACGCGGTAGGTGCTGGCGTAGGCGTAGAGGTTCTGGGCGGCCGGTAGCGCGGACGTCACCGTCACGTCCAGCAGGGGCGCGCCGTGCAGGTCGAAGACCGCTGACGCCAGGGCCCAGGCGATCAGTGGCTGGCCCACCGACTTGAGGGCGACGGACAGGAACACCGGGTGCCGGTCGCGGCCCCGGCCGGGTGGGGTGCTGCCGTGCAGGGAGATGCCGAACGCGAGCAGCACCGCCGGGACCGACATGTTGCCGATCAGGGTCAGCGGGTCCATCGCCGGGCCGGGGAGGCGGATGCCGAGCGCCGAGACCAGGACGCCGGCGAGGGAGCCGACGGCTATCGGGTTGCGGAGCGGGGCGAGGAGCCGGCGCCACCAGGGGCCCTTCTCGCCCATGCCCGACAGGTCCAGGATGGTCAGGGCGACCGGGGTCACGATGACCACCTGGAAGAGCAGGACCGGGGCCACCAGGGACGCGTCGCCCAGCACGTACACCGCGATCGGGATGCCGAGGTTGCCGGAGTTGACGTAGCTGGAGCACAGCGCACCGATGGTGGTGCGCCCCACGCCCCAGTGGCGCCCGACACCCACCGCCACGAACGCGCCCGCTGCCGCCGCCGTGCTCAGGGCCGTCACCAGGAGGCGGCTGGAGAAGATCACCGCCAGGTCGGCCTTCGCGAGCGTGGTGAAGAGCAGCGCGGGGGAGGCGACGTGGAAGGCCAGCTTGGTGAGGACCTCGCGGCCGTTGACCCCGAGGTGGCCGCCGCGGCCGAGGACGTATCCCACCCCGATGACGATCGCGATGACCGCGAAGCCGCTCAGCACCCCCTGCACGGGGCCCCCTCGCGGGAGAGGAGACCGTCGGGTGGGCAGGGCTTCGCTGATCCGTGGGACATGCAGCTAACCCTCGGGGCCGGTCAGGTGCAGGTCAACGTCGTGACTCCTGTGATCTGCGCGACGATCGCAGGCAGGCCCGGCACCCTACCGATGAGTTGTCGAGCCGACGGCGGTCTACCGGTTCATGGATGCCACGCCCCCCGCCGTGCTCGTGCTGCCCGGCCCCGTCGCCAAGGACGCGGTGGCCGGGCTGTGCGCCGAGGTGCGGGCGCTGCTGGCGGGCGGCGCGGCCGTGATCGTCGTCTGCGATGTCGCCGGGATCGGGCCGCCCGGGCTGGCGGCCGTCGATGTGCTGGCCCGGCTGGAGCTCACCGCCCGCCGGGCCGGAGGGCGGATACGGCTGCGGGACCCCGACCCCGCCCTATGCTCCCTCCTCCGCTTCGTCGGCCTTCGCCTCCAGGTGGAGGGGGAGGCCGAAGAGCGGGAACCAGCGCTTGGTGTCGAGGAAGAAGTGGAACCCGGTCAGCCGGCCGTCTGAGATCTCCAGGACCTGGATCGACCAGGGGCTCCAGCCGCCGGTGTCCGGGTCGGGCTTGTACTGGGCGAACCCGGGCAGGCCGTTGACCTGGACCGGGAACAGCCGGGAGCCCTCGCAGGCGGAGCCGATGGTGGTCATGAAGCCGGCGATGTCGTCGTGGCCGACGAGCCACAGGTCGAACGGCGGCATCGTCATGATGGCGTCCTCGTGGAGGAGTGCCGTCAGCGCCGTCATGTCGTAGCCCTCGAAGGCCGCGACATAGCGCTCCAGGAGCTTCTGCTGTTCCTCGTCGAGCGGGTCGGAGACCTCGGCGGCGGCGCCCGACTGCTGCTGCTCGGCCAGTGTGGCCCGGGCCCGCTGCAGGGCGCTGTTGACCGACGCGACGGTGGTGCCGAGCAGTTCGGCCACCTCGTTGGCCTTCCAGGCCAGCACCTCGCGCAGGATCAGCACCGCCCGCTGCTTGGGTGGCAGTTGTTGCAGCGCGGCCATGAAGGCGAGGCGGACGGACTCCTTGGCCACGGCTGCCTCCGCCGGGTCGTCCACGGTCGGCAGCACCCGCGCGTCCGGCACCGGCTCCAGCCAGGTGTTGTCGGGCCGGGGCGACAGTGCCGCCCGGGCCAGCGGGGTCGACTCGGAGAGGTCCATCGGGCGGGCCCGCTTGTTGCCCGCGGACAGCATGTCCAGGCAGACGTTGGTCGCGATCCGGTAGAGCCAGGAACGGAGGCTGGAGCGGCCCTCGAACTTGTCGTAGCTCCGCCAGGCCCGCACCAGGGTGTCCTGCACGGCGTCCTCGGCCTCGAACGACGAGCCGAGCATCCGGTAGCAGTACCCGGTCAGCTCGGTCCGGTGCTTCTCCAGTGCGACGTCCAGCTCCGCCGTCGCCGTGCTGTTGCTCATTTCCGTCCACCCACCCCTGTGGCCGTTCCTGTTCGCGCGCCGTTGCGCGCCAGCACTTGGAAGCTACCGCAGGCCACTGACAATGGCCCCCGGAGTGCGGAAAAGCCCAGGTCGGACCAGTTGCTTCATGGACATGAGCAGATGCTGGTGGGCCCTGCCGCAGGACAACAGCGCCCGCTGCCCCGCGCCCAGGACGGAGGTGGGGCGTCCTGACCCGGCCGGCGGCCCCTAGTTTTTCTGCAGGGTACGGGTGACACCCGTGATGAGGGCGGTCGTCAGTACCCAGCCGAGGGCGATCAGGAGGTAGGCCAGCCACTGGAGGCTGCTGTTCGGCCAGTACCAGGACGTGCGCTGGCCCAGACCACCGACGGGGATCAGGAGGTCGAGTGTGTGGATGAGGGGCTGGAACAGGGTGCCGTCGCCGCGTTGGACCGGTGTGGGGGAGTGGGTGCCGAAGGCGAGCGTGCCGAGCAAGGTCAGTGCGAGGAGCCAGACGCCGGCCAGCCAGGGGCGGTAGCCATAGCCGACGGTCACGTCGAGCAGGTGCCCCCACACGCGCGCGGCCGGGCGCAGGGTCTGACGCCGATGGCGCTGTTCGGCCAGGAGCACGCGGCGGGCGTCGTCGTCGTGGCCGGCCTTCCGGTACCAGCTCGCCAACTGTTCGTAGGGCTGGGGGTTGTAGCCCGGGCTGCGTCGTATCCACGCCACGCGGTGGGCCACGGAATCCCGCCGCTCGCCCGCCTCCGCCACCTTGATGGAGCCGTAGACGAAGCCGTCCAACTCCACCACGTCCGGCCAGCTGTGCTCGCTGTCATGCAGATAGGACACCTGCGCGCCCTGCAGGTCCACGGCGCCGGACGGTGATCGGGCGGGGGTGAAGTCGAAGTCGACGGCCTGCATCAGCGCGGCGACCAGGGACAGGCCATGACCGTCGGCCGGCCGTTCAGGAGGGCTCCTTCGAAGGTCAGGAGGAGCGTCACGATCACGGCTCCCCGCACCGTCCGCCCGGGGCCCCACTGCCCGCCCTCGGCGGCACGGTCGTCCTCGGGCGCACCCGTGCGCAGATCCACGCGGCGTGCTTCGGGGAACGCGTCCCACAGCTCACGCTCCGGAGAGGTCAACTCATCGTATGAGAGCACTCATGCAGGGTAGGGATCTTTCTTCGCGCTCGCCCTGCTTCATCGCGCACGGACCGGAGAACGGGCCATTCTGTCGGGAGTTCCAAGGGGGTGCGGTTGCGGCGCCCCGCGCCCCTGTCGGGGTGCCTCAGTGAGCGGCGGCCACGATGTGCCGTCGGGCTGCCAGGGAGCCCAGCACCGTGAGGGTCACCACGCCCAGGACGGCCAGGAGGCCGATGCCGACGGTCCCGGACCAGCCGCTCGCGTGGAAGGCCAGCGCGCCCACCGTGCTGCCCGCGCTGGAGCCGACGTAGTACGCGGACTGGTAGATGGCGGAGGCCTGGGCCCGGCCGTGGGTGGCCGTCTTGCTGACCGCCGAGGAGGCCACCGCGTGACCCGCGAAGAAGCCCGCGGTGATCAGGACGAGGCCCAGCAGGACCAGCGGGAGCGAGTCGGCCAGGGAGAGCAGGAGTCCGGCGGCCGTGGTGCCGCCGCCCAGGTAGAGGGCGCCCCGGCGGCCGAGCCGGCCGACCAGACGGCCCGCCGTGGACGCCGACACCGTACCGACCAGGTAGACGAGGAAGATCGAGCCGATGACGCCCTGGGGGAGCGAGAACGGCTCCTCGGTCAGGCGGTAGCCGATCACCGTGTAGACGCCGCCGAAGACGGTCATGAACAGCGCGCCGATCGCGTACAGGCGGCGCAGCAGCGGGTTGGCCAGATGGTCGCGGACCGTGCCGAGCAGCCGGCGCGGGTGCAGCGAGCCCGCCTTGAAGTGCCGCGGGGCGGGGAGGAGCAGCCGGAAGGCCACCGCGCAGCCGACCGCGACCACGCCGATGACGCCCACCGCGACCCGCCAGCCCCACTCCTGCGCGACCCAGCCGGTGATGACCCGGCCGCTCATCCCGCCGACACTGTTGCCCGCGACGAACAGGCCTATCGCCGTGACCAGCGCCCTGGGGCGGACCTCCTCGGCCAGGTAGGCCTGCGCCGAGGCCGGCAGCCCGGCCAGCGCGGCGCCCTGGATGCCGCGCAGTACCACCAGCACGCCCAGCGACGGCGCGAAGGGGACCAGCAGACCCACGGTCACCGCCACCGCCAGCGACGCGGTCATGACCGTACGACGCCCGAAACGCTCGGACAGGGCGCTCATCGGGATGACGAACAGCGCCAGACCGCCGGTCGCCGCCGCCACTGTCCAGCTCGCGTCGCTCGCGCTCACCCCGAAGCCGTCCGAGATGAGCGGCAGCAGCGCCTGCGTGGAGTAGAGGAGGGCGAAGGTCGCGACACCGGCGAGGAAGAGGGCGAAGCTCATCCGGCGGTAACCGGGACCGCCCGGGGTCATACGGGAATCGGAGGCGTCGGAGGCGGAGACGGTCGCTGCGGCGCCCACGGTGGTGGACGCCCCGGTACTGGCGGGAGACATGCCTCGAACGTACGGACCCCTTTTTGATCCGTCCAATGCATGGAATCGCCATAATCGTTCCCATGGAGCATCAGCAGAGGTCAGCGAAGCGCCTGTCGCCGGACAGTGACACGGAAGACATGACGATGTTGCTGGCTCCACGCCTCGCGTACTTCGCCGGCGTGGCCCGCACGGAGCATGTCACCAGGGCCGCGCAGGAACTCGCCGTCCCCCAGTCCACGCTCTCCCGCGCGATGGCCCGCCTGGAGCAGGACCTCGGCGTCGACCTCTTCACCCGGCACGGCCGCACGGTCTCCCTCACCCCCGCCGGCCGCACCTTCCTCACCTCGGTCGAACGCGCCCTCGCCGAGGTCCGGCGCGCCGCCGACGAGGTACGCGCCGACGCCGACCCCACCACCGGCAAGGTCGCCTTCGGCTTCCTGCACACGATGGGCGCGGAGACCGTCCCCGGCCTCCTCCAGGCCTTCCGCGTCGACCACCCCCGGGTCCGCTTCGGTCTCGTCCAGAACTACGGCGAGGCGATGATCGAGAAGCTCCGGGCGGGCGAACTGGACCTGTGCCTCACCTCCCCGGTGCCGGACGCCCCCGACCTGGTCGCCCGTCGCCTGGACGAACAGAAGCTGCGCCTGGTGGTTCCCGCGGACCACCCACTGGCCGCCCGCAGGCGCATCCGCCTCGCCGAAGCGGCCGACGAGACGTTCGTGACCCTGGAACCGGGCTACGGTCTGCGCCGCATCACCGACGACCTGTGCCAGGAGGCCGGCTTCCGCCCGCGGATCGCCTTCGAGGGGGAGGAGGCGGAGACCTTGAGGGGCTTGGTGGCGGCCGGGCTGGGGGTTGCGTTGCTCCCCCCACCCGCGTTTCCCCGCCCGGGAGTCGTGGAACTGACGGTCACGGCGCCGAGGGCGGCGAGGGAGATCGGCGTGGCATGGCTCCAGGGCCATCCGGACACGCCCCCGGTGACGGCCTTCAAGCGCTTCCTGCTGTCGAGAAGGGGCAACCTGCTCCCCACCTAGGGCACAGCGCGCCCCTTCAGGGGCGCGGGGCTGTGTCCGACAAGCGCCTACCGCCGCGTGGGCGCGACCAGCCGCACACGACCCGCACCGAACCGGAGATCAGCCCTTACGAAGCGACCGCCCGAAGCCCGCCGCAAGCGGCATCCGCAACCCGATAGGCGGCGGCGCAGCCAGCGCATCCTCCACCGGCCGGGAAACCGCGTACCCGTACAACGCCCCCATGACGAAGTCCGAAGCGAGAGCGAGGACTTCGTCCCGGTGCTGATGCAGCCCGTGCCCGTCCGAGTGCACCTCGAACCGGCACACCTCCCGGTTCGCCTTCTTCGCCCGCGCCGCCAGCCGGAACGACTGCTCCGGATCGGTCCGTTCGTCGGTCGTGCCGTGCACGATCAGCACCCGGCGCCCCACCAGCTGCCGTACCGGTTCCTCGGGCGCCGTCTCATCCGCCTCCGGCAGCCAGGGGGCGATGGAGACGACGGAGTTGACGGCCTCGTGGCCGCCCGCGCGCAGCGCGGCCCGGCCGCCCATGCCCAGACCCAGCAGGCACACCGGGACATCGCCGTACCGCCGTACCACCTCGTCGGCCGCCCAGTTCGCGTCCCCCGCGAGATGCGCCTCGTCGCCGTTCCAGCCGCGGTAGCGGTAGTGGACGATGTGCGCGGCCAGCCCCTCGTCCCGGCCGTCCCGGGCGAGCCGGCGTCCGAGCGCGCGGACGAAGGGCGTCGCCCATACGAGGGACGGTTTGCGGGCGGAGACCTCCTCACCGCCCGGGAGCAGCAGGACCGCTCCGCTCACCGTCGTCGGCTCCTGGCCGACTGCCCTGCCCAGCCTGGCCGTTCGGACCGGCGTCGATTGCTGTGCCATGACAGAACAGTGTCAGAAGAAGCGGTGTACGCGACCCGTCCGTGCGGTCACCGTTGCGTATCGACGGGAAACGGAATACGCGGAGTACCGAGCGATCTACGCGCGTAGGAGTTACAGTGCGGAAATGACGAGCCAGAGCATCGCGAACACCCCGACGCCGGAGCAGATCCGCCGGGCACCGAAGGTTCTGCTGCACGACCATCTCGACGGCGGTCTGCGCCCCGGCACCGTCGCCGACCTCGCCCTGGAGACCGTCCCGCACAGCCCGAAAGGCGTGGGAGGTGCCCCCACCGCCGGGCTTCCCGAGTCCGATCCGGGCAAGCTCGGTGTCTGGTTCCGGGAGGCCGCCGACTCCGGTTCGCTGGAGCGGTACCTGGAGACCTTCTCGCACACCGTCGGGGTCATGCAGACCCGGGACGCCCTGGTGCGGGTCGCGCGCGAGTGTGCGGAGGACCTCGCCGAGGACGGCGTCGTATACGCCGAGGTGCGGTATGCGCCCGAGCAGCACCTGGAGGGGGGCCTGTCCCTCGAAGAGGTCGTCGAGGCCGTCAACGAGGGCTTCCGGCAGGGCGAGGCGCTCGCCAGGGAGGGCGGCCGGCGGATCCGGGTCGGCGCCCTGCTCACCGCCATGCGGCACGCGGCCCGCTCCCTGGAGATCGCCGAGCTGGCCAACCGCTACCGGGACCTGGGCGTCGTCGGCTTCGACATCGCCGGCGCCGAGGCCGGCTACCCGCCCACCCGGCACCTCGACGCCTTCGAGTACCTCAAGCGCGAGAACAACCACTTCACCATCCACGCCGGGGAGGCCTTCGGACTGCCGTCCATCTGGCAGGCCCTCCAGTGGTGCGGCGCCGACCGGCTCGGCCACGGCGTGCGGATCATCGACGACATCCAGGTCCACGAGGACGGCACGGTCAAGCTCGGCCGCCTCGCCTCCTATGTCCGTGACAAGCGGATCCCGCTGGAGCTGTGCCCCAGCTCCAACCTGCAGACCGGGGCCGCCGACTCCTATGCCGAGCACCCGATCGGGCTGCTGCGCCGGCTGCACTTCCGGGCCACCGTGAACACGGACAACCGGCTGATGTCCGGGACCAGCATGAGCCGGGAATTCGAGCACCTCGTCGAGGCATTCGGTTACACGCTCGATGATCTGCAGTGGTTCTCCGTCAATGCGATGAAATCAGCGTTCATTCCTTTCGATGAACGACTCGCCATGATCAATGACGTCGTCAAGCCGGGTTATGCGGAGCTGAAATCCGAATGGCTGTTCAAGCAGACCGCCTCCACCAGCGGTTCTGTCGATCCGCAGGGCTGATCGGATGACACGACAGGGTTCGGAAAGCGGACGGGATCCCGCCGGCCGTCCGCATTCCGGTGTTTGCGGTGGGTGGTCCGGCATGTTTACGGTCGTGGACCGCTCAGCGCGTTTTTAAAGATCCCCGTCGCCATATTCCAAGGACGCATCAACGATGAAGCAGTCTGCTGCCAAGACCCTCGGTGTCGCCGCTCTCGGTGCCGCCTTCGCCGCCGCCGGCGCGGGCGCGGCCAATGCGGCCCCGGCCGTCCCGGACTCCTCGCAGGCCCTGGACACCGTCACCAAGACGCTGCCGGCCGAGAACGTCTCCAAGGCCCTGCCGGGGGCCGGTGAGGCCCTGGCGCAGGGGCAGACCGCCCTCGCCGCCGGTCTTGCCACCGCCCAGCCGGCCGCCGAGCAGCTTCTCGCCGGTGGCCCGACCAAGCCCGTCGCCGGCCTCCTCGGCGGACTCCCGGTCCAGGGCATGCCCACCCACGGCCTGCCGGTGAACGGGATTCCGCTCGGCTGACCTCTCCCCAGCCGATCGGCAACGCCGTTGGGGCGCCCCGGAATCCTCCGGTGCGCCCCAACGGCGTTGCCGTGCCCAGGTGTTACCAGGCGGTGGCCTTCTCCTCCGAGGGGAGGAGGATCCACAGCGCGATGTAGAGCAGGAACTGCGGACCCGGCAGCAGGCAGGACAGCAGGAAGATCACCCGCATCGTGGTCGCGGAGGTGCCGAAGCGCCGGGCCAGCGCGGCGCACACTCCGCCGATCATGCGGCCATGGGTGGGGCGGGCGAGGCTGGACATCCGCGTCTCCTTTGTGAGTGTCCGGTGCTGTGAGCGTCCGGTTCGAGGCGGCCCGTGCGGCCCCTCAGCTGACCTCCACGGTACGGAGACGAACCAGGTCGAAGCGTCGCTCTACGGGGCGATCCCGACCCTGGGAATCGTCGGGGTACGACCCTGAGCCGCGTCCTCCTGGGGGAGGGCAGCGGGCCGCCGCCGCGCACGCTGCCTGCGGAGCCGGGCGCGGGCCGCCGGGACCACCGCCAGCTGCGCGACGATCACGCCGACCGTGTTGAGGAGGATCGAGTCGACGTCCACCACCCGTCCCGGCACCCCGGTCTGCAACAGGGCTATGCCGAGCGAGATCAGGGCGCCCGCGGCGGCGGTACGGATCAGGGAGGCGAGCGGGGAGACGCGGAGCCGGCCGTGCACCATCGGGAGCAGCACGCCCAGCGGGGCGAGCAGGGCGAGGCCCTCACCGATCCGGTGGGCCGCCTCGCGCGGGCCCAGCGCCAGGTCGGCGCGGATACCGGCGAACGGGTGCAGGTTGGCGGGCATCACCCACGGCACGTCCAGTGGCCGCAGCATCAGCCAGGCGACGAACGCGAGATGTGCGACAAGGAGGACACCCCCTGCCACACGGACGCGGATCGCGGCGCTGCCGCCGATGGAGCCTTGACGCTGCACGCCCCCGTAGACGCGCCCGCGCACGCGAACGGTTCCGGATACGGGGGTGAGGCCTCGGACACACGGTCCCCAAGGCACGCCCCGCAGGGGCGCGGGGCGGTACCGGTATGCGGCTCCGCCGCGTGGGCGCGACAAGCCCCCACCGGCCCGCACCCGCCGCACGACCTGCTCCGGCACCCCGTGAGGCGCCGAACACCCCTCACCCAGAAGAAACCTCTGTGGCCGGCGGCCGGTTCCCGCTCGGCGAGTTCCGGACCGCGTCCGTGCACTCGTACCGCAGCAACGGCTCCCGCCCCGGCCCGCCCAGGATCACCGAACCATCGCCCTCGGCCGCGGCCGAGTCGGAGAGCGTGCACACGATCTGGCCCAGCGCGTACGCCGTCAGCTGCGCCGGCGAGGTGCTCAGCCGCAGCGTGTCCTCGGGGTCCCCGGCCCGGGGCCCGACGACCGACATCCCGCCGCGCACGTACGTCGTGTAGCCCGCCGCCTTCTCGGCGGCCGTGGGTGTCTCCGCGAGCTCGTCCAGCAGCCCCTGGGCGACGATCACCCGCCGCTGCGCGTCCGCCGTACCCTCCGGGACCCGCACCTCCCGGTCCACGGTCACCAGCGAGGAGCCGCACAGCAGGAACACCTGCACCGGCACCCCGCGCGCGGACTGCGCCGACAGATCCGGCTGGGTCATCGAGCACGGCACCCGCGAGGGCGCCCCGCCGAAGTCGGTGGGCACCTCGGTGGCCCGGATCCCGCACCCGGAGAGCGCCAGCGCCAGTCCGGCGACGGCCAGGAGTCTTCGTACGTGCATCAGGCGTCCTTCTCCCCGGCGTCCTGGCTCTCCTCGGTCAGCGCCGAGGCGTCCCGGGGCAGCCGCAGTGTGAACACCGCACCGCCCTCAGGGGAGTTGGCGGCGGTGATCGTGCCGCCGTGGATACGGGCGTTCTCCGTCGCGATGGACAGGCCCAGGCCGCTGCCCTCGGAGCGCGGCCGGGAGGCGCTCGCCTTGTAGAACCGGTCGAACACGTGCGGCAGGACGTCCTCGGGGATGCCCGGACCGTGGTCGCGTACGGCGACCACCAGGTCCTCGCCGTCGATGCGTACCGACACCCGTACCGGCGAACCGCCGTGCTTGAGCGCGTTGCCGATCAGGTTGGCGAGGATGACGTCGAGGCGGCGCGGGTCGAGGCGGGCGTGGACACCGCGCTCGGCGTCCAGGTCCACCGCGTCCAGCCAGGCACGGGCGTCGATGCAGGCGGTGATCTGGTCGGCGATGTCGACGTCGTCGAGGACCAGCCGGGCCGTACCGGCGTCGAAGCGGGTGACCTCCATCAGGTTCTCGACGAGGTCGTTGAGGCGGCGCGTCTCGCTGACGACCAGCCGGACGGCGGGCTCGATCATCGGGTCCATCGACCCCGACTCCGCCTCCAGTTCCTCCTCCAGGATCTCGGTCACGGCGGTGATCGCGGTGAGCGGCGTGCGCAGTTCATGGCTCATGTCGGCGACGAAGCGACGCGAGGCGTCGTCCCGCGCGGCCATGTCGTCGACCCGTTTCTCCAGCGCCTCGGCCGCGTCGTTGAACGTCCGCGAGAGATCGGCGAGTTCGTCCGTCCCCGACACCCGCAACCGGGTGTCCAGCTTGCCCTCGCCGAGCCGCCGCGCGGCGACGCCCAGCCGGTGCACGGGCTTCAGCACGGTGGTGGCGGCGGCCTGCGCGAGCAGCGCCGAGCCGATGAGCGCGAGCCCGGTGGCGATCCCCAGCGACCACGCCAGCGAGTTGAGGTCCTTCGCCTCCGGCTCCAGGGACTTCATCATGTAGCCGGACGGCCCGCCGCCGATCAGCCGCGTCCCGGCCACCAGGTACGGCGTGCCGTGGTCGACGACCCGCTGCCAGTACAGGTGGTAGGCCGACTTGTTGGAGTCGGTCAGCTTCTGCTGTTTGTCGACGGCCTCGCGCAGCGACCGGGGCACGTCGTCGAGCGCGAACGCGCTCAGCCCGTCCGAACTGCCGTACACCGTCTTGCCGTCCGGGTCCTGGCCGACCAGTAACACGCTGAAGCGCTGGCTGCTGTTGGCCATCTGCCCGGCCGTGCGCTGGAGTTCGTCCTGGCTGGGATGGATGGGCAGCACGCCGGCCCGGTTCTGCATCTCCTGCTGGAAGTCGCGCAGCACCGCGTCCTGGGTACGGGTGAGCACGGCCTCGCGGTTCAGCCAGTACGCGATGCCGGACGCGGACACGGCCGCGGTCAGCGCGACGAGCCCGAAGACCACGACGAGTCGCAGCCGCAGGCTGGTGAAGCGCAGCCGGGACACGGCTCCCTTGCGATCCACGGCCCAGCCGCGGAAACCCCCTTGCCGGTCCGTCACTGAGGAGCGTCCAGGCGGTAGCCGACACCACGGACGGTACGGATCAGGGTCGGAGAGGAGGGCACGTCCTCCACCTTGGCGCGCAGCCGCTGCACACAGGCGTCCACGAGCCGGGAGTCACCGAGGTAGTCGTGCTCCCAGACCAGCCGCAGCAGCTGCTGCCGGGACAGCGCCTGCCCGGGCCGCCGGCTCAGTTCGAGCAGCAGCCGCAGCTCGGTCGGCGTCAGCTGGAGATCCTCGCCGTTCTTCGTCACGGTCATCGCGGACCGGTCGATGACGACGTTGCCGTAGGTCGCCGAGTCGCTGGACTCCCGCTCCCCGCGGCGCAGCACGGCCCGGATCCGGGCGTCGAGCACCCGGCCCTGGACGGGTTTGACGACATAGTCGTCGGCTCCGGACTCCAGCCCGACCACCACGTCGATGTCGTCGCTGCGCGCGGTCAGCAGAATGATCGGCAACTGGTCCGTGCGCCGGATCCGCCGGCACACCTCGAACCCGTCGATGCCGGGCAGCATGACATCGAGGACGATCAGATCGGGCCGCTGCTCGCGCAACAGCTTCAGACCGTCCTCACCGGTCGCAGCGGTGGCCACCCGGTGCCCCTGGCGCGTCAGAGAGAGCTCCAGGGCCGTACGGATGGCGTCGTCGTCCTCGATCAGCAACAGGGAAGGCACGGGCTCATTCTGGCCCATGCGGGCCCTGTCGTACGACCTGTGCGGCTGGTAGCCGCCCGCAAAACTCTCTAGCGCCACCATCTGTGCATCGTGTGTGGACTCTCTGTGCCGAACCCCTGTGACAGGTCTGTGACAGTCGGCGGATACGGCCGTGAAGGTGGCCCGGCAGAGTTCTCGGCACAGGCAGGGAAACCCGCCTGAGCAAGCCGAACTACCGGAAGTCCACGACGGGGGGCGCGAGATGAACACGCTGCACAGCCACAGCACCAGCGCAGTTGTCACGCGCCTGCACGACGTGCACCGGGGTTCCGAGAAGTCCGGTGCCGTGAGCGGGCGGGGGTGCGCTCGCGGCACCGGGCGTCAGCACACCGCCTTCATGACGGTGGTTGACGGCTTCACGGGGGAGCCCGCGGCGGTGGCCGCCATGGGCACGGCCGGGGGATCCGCATACGGGGAGGACCCGGGGGAGCGTCGCTCGCTGACCGAGGCCGAGTTCACCGCCTACGTCCAGGAGCGTCGCGCCTCCCTGTACGCGACCGCATACCACCTGACCGGTGACCGCTTCGAGGCCGAGGACCTGCTGCAGAGCGCGCTGTTCTCGACGTACAAGGCGTGGGACCGGATCAGCGACAAGGCGGCCGTGGGCGGTTATCTGCGGCGGACGATGACCAACCTGCACATCAGCGCCTGGCGGCGCCGCAAGCTCAACGAGTACCCGACCGAGGAACTGCCGGAGACGCCCGGTGACACGGACGCGATGAGCGGCACCGAGCTGCGCGCGGTCCTGTGGCAGGCGCTGGCCCGGCTCCCCGAACTCCAGCGCACCATGCTGGTCCTGCGCTACTACGAGGGCCGCACGGACCCGGAGATCGCGGAGATCCTCCACATCAGTGTCGGCACGGTGAAGTCCAGCATCTGGCGGTCGCTCCGCCGGCTGCGCGAGGACGAGGTCCTCAGCTTCGGCCGTGACGAGGAGAACGCCTTCGGGGAGCTTGTCGCCTGAAGGTAACGGGATCCGGGGGGATCCCGACGGGGAGGGCCCGGGGGGACTCACGGGGGACGCGAGTCAGGGCCCAAGGGGGAAGCGAGTCCGGGGGGACTCACGGGGGAAAGCGCGGGGGAGCTCCGCCACGGGGGACACGGGGGTGTTCGGCGGAGCGACGGGGAGCGGGACTGGAGGGCCGGGGGGTCCATCCAGTCCCGCGCCTCTTTGCGCCCAGGGCCGCTCTCGCGGACGTGGTCGCTCGCCGTCGTGGTTCCTCAGTTGATGGTCGCGGTGGTCGTCGCCGTGCCGTGATGTCCGACGGCTGCCGAGGCCAGCCGGCCCAGCGCCTCGTCCCGGTCGCACGGGTGCGCGCCCAGCGACACCTGGCGGGCCACGATCGCCCGCTCCGCGCGCATCAGCCGCCAGCCGCGGCGCAGCAGGAACGGCACCGACTTGCGGCCCTCCTTGAGATCGCGCAGGAAGCGCCGCCGGAAGGTCCGCATCGGGCCCCGGTTCAGGCAGAGCGCGTCGGCCAGCAGCCCCAGTTCCCGGCAGCGCTCCACTATCTCGGCGGCGAAGATGCCCTCCGCGATGAACAGCGGGGTACGGCCGATGTACACCGTCTCCTCGCCGGTACGGGCGCTCAGCGCGATGTCGTACAGCGGAACCGGCGTCGATCCCGTGGCACAGAGCTGGGCGATGGCCGCGACCGCGACCTCGGCGTCCCAGGACTCCGGGTGGTCCCAGTCGATGTCCGAACTCCCCGCCACCAGCGGCAGGGTCGGGTCGTCGCCCTCCTTGTAGAAGTCGTCGAGGCGCAGTACGGGCAGCCCGGAGCGGGCGGCGACGAGTGACTTGCCCGAGCCGGAGGGGCCGCACAGCAGCACGACACGGGCGGGGGACGGCGGATGAATGCTCACGGAACACCAGTTTGACGCATGGGGGGCCTCCTGCCGACCCCGCGGGTCGGCTTTGGAGCGCGAGTCACACCTCAACTACCCTGAGTGCCGAACTGATTACTCTGAGCATCCGAAGGTGGCATCAGCAATGGCCCGAACCGCGTCCTCCCCGACTCCGACCGCCCAACGCGCCCTGGTCGCACTCGCCACGGCAGGGGTCGCGCTCGGCGCGGGCGCCGCGACGGCCGCCGCGGACACCCAGCACGTCACGGACCCGTTGGTGCGGACCCGGCCCACCTCGCTCGGTCACATCGACCCGAAGGCGGGCGTGCGGGCGCTGGGGGCTGTACTGCCGTATGTCACGGGCCCGGTGACGGGGCTGAAGCCCAACCCGCTGGCGGGCACGGGTGTCGACCCCCTGGACAACGGGGTGGGGACGCAGGTGGCGGACTTCCAGCCGCTGACGTCGAAGATGCTGACGGGGCCGGTGGCACAGGCGCCGTCGGTCGGGGCGATTCCGGTGGCGGGGCCGGTGCTGGGGGGCTGAGCGCGGTGGGGAACTGCGGGCCCGCCGTGGCCGGTCGCGCAGTTCCTCCCCCAGCCTTCGGCCGGGGGCACCCCCAGCGCCCCTGGCGGGGCGCTTCAGCGTGCGTCAGTAGGAAGAGCCGGACGCTCCCAGCGCCCCGGTGGGGTGCCACACCGTCTTCGTCTCCAGGAAGGCCGTGAGGCGCTCGGTTCCCGGGGTCTCGGCGTAATCCACAGGCTGTGGACGAAGGACGCGCTTGAGGTTGTCGGCCGCCGCGATCTCCAGTTCCTTCGCCAGCGCCTCGTCGGCGCCCGCGAGGTCGATCGCGTTGACGTCCTGGTGGGCGGCGAGCGGCGCCGCGATCTCCGCCGTACGGCCGGAGAGGACGTTGACGACTCCGCCGGGGACGTCGGAGGTGGCGAGCACCTCGGCCAGGGAGAGGGCCGGGAGCGGGGACTTCTCGCTGGCGACGACGACCGCCGTGTTGCCGGTCGCGATCACCGGCGCGACCACGGACACCAGGCCCAGGAACGACGACTCCTGCGGGGCGAGGACCGCCACCACGCCGGTCGGCTCGGGGGAGGAGAGATTGAAGAACGGGCCCGCGACCGGGTTGCCGCCGCCGACCACCTGGGCGATCTTGTCGGTCCAGCCCGCGTACCAGACCCACCGGTCGATGGTGGCGTCCACGATCGCGGCCGCCTTGGACTTGCCGAGGCCCTCCGCGTCCGCGACCTCGCGCACGAACTGGTCCCGCCGGCCCTCCAGCATCTCCGCGACGCGGTAGAGGACCTGGCCCCGGTTGTACGCCGTCGCGCCGGACCAGCCGCCGAACGCCTTGCGCGCGGCGACCACCGCGTCCCGGGCGTCCTTGCGGGAGGACTGCGGTGCGTTGGCCAGCCAGTTGCCCTTTGAGTCGGTCACCTCGTACACCCGGCCGCTCTCGCTGCGGGGGAACTTGCCCCCGACGTACAGCTTGTAGGTCTTGAAGACGCTCAGACGCTGCTGCTCGGACTTGTCGACTGCGCTCATTTATCGCTCGCCCTCCTGGCTCGACGGGGCGAGGTACGCCTCCAGACCGTGGCGGCCGCCCTCGCGGCCGAAGCCCGACTCCTTGTACCCGCCGAACGGCGAGGTGGGGTCGAACTTGTTGAACGTGTTGGACCAGATCACGCCCGCGCGCAGCTTCCCGGCGACGGCGAGGATCCGCGAACCCTTCTCGGTCCAGATGCCGGCGGACAGGCCGTAGGGCGTGTTGTTGGCCTTCGCCACGGCCTCGTCGGGCGTGCGGAAGGTCAGGACCGACAGGACCGGTCCGAAGATCTCGTCGCGGGCGACGGTGTGCGCCTGGGTGACGTTGGTGAAGAGCGTCGGGGCGAACCAGTAACCGGCGGACGGGATCTCGCAGGCCGGGGACCAGCGCTCGGCGCCCTCCGCCTCGCCCTGCTCGACGAGGGAGGTGATGCGCGCGAGCTGCTCCTCGGAGTTGATCGCGCCGATGTCGGTGTTCTTGTCCAGCGGGTCGCCGAGGCGGAGGGTGGACAGGCGGCGCTTCAGGGAGTCGAGCAGCTCGTCGTGGATCGACTCCTGGACCAGCAGACGGCTGCCGGCGCAGCAGACCTGGCCCTGGTTGAAGAAGATTCCGGTGACGATGCCCTCGACGGCCTGGTCGATCGGGGCGTCGTCGAAGACGATGTTCGCGCCCTTGCCGCCCAGTTCGAGGGTGAGCTTCTTGCGGCTGCCCGCGACCGTGCGCGCGATCTCCTTGCCGACGGCGGTGGAGCCGGTGAAGGCGACCTTGTTCACGTCCGGGTGGGCGACGAGCGCGGCGCCCGCGTCACCGTAGCCGGGGAGGATGTTGACGACGCCCCTGGGCAGGCCCGCCTGGCGGCAGATGTCCGCGAAGAAGAGGGCGGACAGGGGCGTGGTCTCCGCCGGCTTGAGGACGACCGTGTTGCCGGTGGCCAGCGCCGGGGCGATCTTCCACGCCAGCATCAGGAGCGGGAAGTTCCAGGGGATGACCTGGCCGGCCACGCCGAGCGGGCGGGGCTCCGGGCCGAAGCCGGCGTGGCCGAGCTTGTCGGCCCAGCCCGCGTAGTAGAAGAAGTGCGCGGCGACCAGGGGGAGGTCGGCGTCGCGGGTCTCCTTGATGGGCTTGCCGTTGTCCAGCGTCTCCAGGACGGCCAGCTCACGGCTGCGCTCCTGGATGATCCGGGCGATGCGGAAGAGGTACTTGGCGCGCTCGGAGCCCGGCAGCGCGGACCACTTCTCGAAGGCCTTGCGGGCGGCCCTGACGGCCCGGTCGACGTCCTCGGCACCCGCTCGGGCGACCTCGGAGAGGACCTCCTCCGTGCTGGGGCTGACGGTCTTGAAGACCTTGCCGTCGGCCGCGTCGGTGAACTCGCCGTTGATGAAGAGGCCGTAGGCGGGCGCGATGTCGACGACGGAGCGGGACTCGGGCGCCGGTGCGTACTCGAATGCGGTGGTCATCTTTTCCTTGGCCATGGTCGATCAGTCCACCGTCACGTAGTCGGGGCCGGAGTAGCGGCCGGTGGCCAGCTTCTGACGCTGCATCAGCAGGTCGTTCAGGAGCGAGGAGGCGCCGAAGCGGAACCAGTGGTTGTCCAGCCAGTCCGCGCCCGCCGTCTCGTTCACCAGGACGAGGAACTTGATCGCGTCCTTGCTGGTCCGGATGCCGCCGGCGGGCTTGACGCCGACCTGGACACCGGTCTGCGCGCGGAAGTCGCGCACGGCCTCCAGCATGAGCAGGGTGTTCGCCGGGGTCGCGTTCACCGCCACCTTGCCGGTGGAGGTCTTGATGAAGTCGGCGCCCGCGAGCATGCCCAGCCAGGAGGCCCGGCGGATGTTGTCGTACGTCGACAGCTCGCCGGTCTCGAAGATGACCTTGAGCCGGGCGGCGCCCGAGGCCTCCTTCACGGCGACGATCTCGTCGTACACCTTGCGGTAGTTCCCCGCGAGGAACGCCCCGCGGTCGATGACCATGTCGATCTCGTCGGCGCCCGCGGCCACGGCGTCCCGCACGTCGGCGAGCTTGACCGGCAGCGCCGCGCGGCCCGCCGGGAAGGCGGTGGCGACCGAGGCGACCTTGACACCGGAGCCGGCGACGGCCTCCTTCGCGGTGGCCACCATGTCGGGATAGACACAGACGGCGGCCGTGGCGGGGGTCGTACGGTCCGTGGGGTCCGGGTGGACCGCCTTGGCGCCGAGCGCCCGGACCTTGCCCGGGGTGTCCGCGCCTTCCAGCGTCGTCAGGTCGACCATCGAGATGGCGAGGTCGATGGCGTACGCCTTCGCGGTGGTCTTGATGGAACGGGTGCCGAGGGAGGCGGCACGCGCCTCCAGGCCGACCGCGTCGACGCCGGGCAGCCCGTGGAGGAAGCGGCGCAGCGTGCTGTCGGACGCGGTGACGTCAGCAAGTGCGTGGGGTGCGGTGGTGGGCATGGTCACCACCCGAGCATATCTACGCGCGTAGCGGCTGTACACCCCGGAGGCGCGGTTCTTCTTGGGGGCGGCAGGCTTCGCACCCTGAAGGGGCGCGGGGCCGCGTCAACCTGCGGCTCCGCCGCGGGACGCGACCAGCCGCAGACGGCCCGCACGCGCGCACGACGGCGGTGCCCCCACGGCGCTGCGGCGCGAGCCTGAGGCACAATCGGCGGCATGACCACGCCCCTCGTCAAGGACCGCATCTACCGCTCGCCCCAGGCGCTGATCGGCGGCGTACTCCTGCTCGCCATCGTCGGCTGGCTGGGCATCGACGCGCTGCTCCGGGGGCACGGCCACACCCCCTGGCTCGCCCTGGCCGCGATGATCCTGCTCGTGCCGCTGGTGGTGGCGTTCACCCTGCGCCCGGCGGTGTTCGCGGGCGAGGACCGGCTGCGGGTACGCAACCCGTTCCGGGTGATCACGCTGCCGTGGGGGGAGATCGCCGCCCTGCGCTCCGGCTACTCGAACGAGGTGATCGACAAGTCGGGCGCGAAGTACCAGCTGTGGGCGGTCCCTGTCTCCCTGCGGAGCCGCAAGAGGGCGGCGCGCAAGCAGACGAGGGCGGAGTCGGACGCGCGGGGCGGACGGACCGGGTCCGCCGGGCGCGTGTTCGGAGGCCTGCGGGAGTCGGAGGGCGTGTCCGGGCCGGTGCGCGCGGAGACCGACAAGATCATGGACGACCTGCGGCGGCTGCTGGAGCAGCGGGGCGAGGCCGAGTCCGCACAGGGCGAGATCACGGTCCGCTGGGCGTACGAGGTGGCCGCACCGGCGATCGCGGGAGCGGTGCTCCTGGCGATCCTGCTGGCGATCGGCTGACCGAGCCCGGTCCGGCACCCGCCGGCGCCTCCTGAGGCGCATCGCGTGCGGGGCCGCGCCGCTTGCGGCTCAGGGTGTTCTCGGCGGGGGCTCGGGCCGGGCTCGGGGCCCCGCCGGGACTCTGCCGTCTGCCGCCTCGCGCGACCGGGGCCGCACGCTCGGTGCCGAGCCCCCGTCGTGGGTGGCCCGGCACCGTGGTTCAGGGGTTCGCTCCGGCGGGAGTCAGCGGACGTCGACGTAGTCGGACGGGGAGACCGCGGCGGCGGTCGTGGCCGTGCCGGCGCAGGTCCACCGGTGGTCGCCGTCGAGGTACGCGCGGACCGTCGCCGGCCGGCCGGCGCGCTCTCCGGCCGCCAGCAGCAGCGCCTGTGCATCGCGGGGCTGGGAGCGCATCGCTGCCGCAGTCCCAGCGTGCGGTCGCCCCTTCGGTCCTGGGCGTCCGAGAAGCAAGCGAAGGCCCGACTCCCCGTGCATCACGGCGCGCTCGGCCACACCAGGAGCATGTACGCACCGCAGTACGCCGATCCCGCCACCGCGGCCGTCAGCGCGAGCACCCGCAACCGCCGGGACGCGCGGGCGAGATACCCGGCGACGGGCAGCATCAGCGGGAAGCCGGGCAGGAGGAAGCGGGCCCGCGGGAAGTAGACGCCCCCGCTGGCCACCACGATCACCAGCAGGACCGCGCCGAACACCAGCAGCGGCAGCGGCTGCCGGTCCGCCACCGCGAGCCCTAGCAGCACGACCGACGCGAGCATCGTCAGGCTCACCACCACCAGGAACAGCTCCGGCCGCGGGACCTGCCCGAACAGGTGCCGCAGCCAGCGCACGGTCTCCGCCCCGCCGTCCAGCTCGTTGTGCCACATCCGCTGTACGGCGAAGTAGCCGTCCCAGCGGCCGAGTCTGAGGCCCACCCAGCCGACGTACGCGCACCAGCCGAGGGGGGCCACGAGGGCCGCCGTCAGGGCACGGGCCGAGAAGCGGGTGCGCAGGGAGAGCAGCGCGGTGACCGTGACGGCGGCGGCCACCGCGATGCCGGTCGGCCTCGTCAGCCCGGCCAGCACCGATCCCGCCGCCGCCCACAGCCAGCGCTCGTCCAGCACCGCGTACAGCGTCCACGCGGCGAACGCCGTGAACAGCGACTCGGTGTAGCCCATCCACTGCACCAGACCCACCGGGTACGCCGCCCACAACACGGTGAGCAGCACCCCGACCCGCCGCCCTCCCACCCGGTCGCCCACCGCGAACACGCCCCAGGCCGCGACCAGCGACGCCAGCCAGGCGAGCCCGAGCCCGGTAGTGGCCCGGGTGCCCGGGGTCAGCACGGCCACGGCCTTGACCAGCAGCGGATACAGCGGGAAGAACGCCAGGTTGTTGTGGTCGTAGGCGATGCCGAGGCTGTGCGTGTACCCGTGGTCGGCGATCCCCAGATACCAGCGGGAGTCCCACTGCGTCGCCAGCATCGGCCACACGCCGTGGTGCCGTCGGTGCGCCCACACGGCGAGGAACACCAGCCCGGTCAGCCGTACGGCGAGATACGCGGCGAGGGCCGGCGCCGCCCGGCGCAGCGCGTGGCGGGGGACGGCCGCGGCGGGGAGGTGGGGTCGTCGGGAGCCCGGGATGTGTCC
This sequence comes from Streptomyces sp. NPDC048417, assembly GCF_040651615.1. NCBI lineage: Bacteria > Bacillati > Actinomycetota > Actinomycetes > Kitasatosporales > Streptomycetaceae > Streptomyces > Streptomyces sp. NPDC048417. Next base: position 281,216 of record NZ_JBEZKI010000005.1, read on the forward strand.
GCTGGGGGCGGTGTCGGGGGCGGTCGAGGACACGGCGGCGGCTCCAGTACGACGGCTGCGGCGGGCGGTACCGGATCACCGTTCCCCGGGAGCCGGGGCGGGGCGCGGCGGGTGGGTCGGTCGCCGTCGCGAAATCACCCGTAGGGGTGCCCCTGGACGGAGGGGCACCCCTACGGAGTGTCAGAGCGGGCTGTCGGAGTGGACTGTCAGGGTGGGTTTCGGGGTGGGGTGTCGGGGTGAGCTGTGAGGGTGGGCTGTGAGAGTGGGGTGTCGGGGTGGGCTGTGAGGGTGGGGTGTCGGGGTGGGGTGTCAGATGCCGGCTGCTGCCGACAGGTCCCGCTTGATCGCTTCCAGGGTCTCGGTCGCCTTGGCGCGGGCCGCCGGGAGGTCGGCGTGCGTGGGCACCGGGACGACCACTTCCAGGTAGCACTTCAGCTTGGGCTCGGTGCCGCTGGGACGGACGACGACCCGGGCGCCCGTGAGGGTGTAGCGCAGGCCGTCGGTGGGCGGGAGCCGGTCCGTGCCCCGGTTCAGGTCCTCCGCCTTGGTGACGGGGAGGCCGGCGAGCGCGGTCGGGGGCTGCTCGCGGAGCGTCCGCATGGCGTCCGCGATGACGGAGAGGTCCTCGACGCGGACCGAGAGCTGGTCGGTGGCGTGCAGGCCGTGCTCGACGGCGAGGTCGTCGAGGAGGTCGAGGAGGGTGCGGCCCTCCTCCTTGAGGACCGAGGCCAGCTCGGTGATCAGGAGCGCGGCGGTGATGCCGTCCTTGTCGCGGACGCCGTCGGGGTCGACGCAGTAGCCGAGGGCCTCCTCGTAGCCGTAGCGCAGGCCGTCGACGCGGGCGATCCACTTGAAGCCGGTGAGGGTCTCCTCGTACGGCAGTCCGGCCTTCTCGGCGATCCGGCCGAGGAGGGAGGAGGAGACGATCGACTCGGCGAACACGCCGGTCGCGCCGCGCCGGACCAGGTGGGCGGCGAGCAGGGCGCCGACCTCGTCGCCACGCAGCATGCGCCAGCTGCCGTTGTCCTTGACAGCCGCGGCACAGCGGTCGGCGTCGGGGTCGTTGGCGATGATCAGGTCGGGGTCGGTGGCGCGGGCCTGGGCGAAGGACAGGTCCATCGCGCCGGGCTCCTCCGGGTTGGGGAAGGCGACGGTCGGGAAGTCCGGGTCCGGTTCGGCCTGTTCGGTGACGAGGGTGGGGGTGGGGAAGCCGGCGCGGGCGAAGGCGGCGAGGAGGGTGTCCTTGCCGACGCCGTGCATGGCCGTGTAGACGGTGCGGGCGGTGCGGGGGGAGCCGGGGGCCAGGACGGCGTCCGTACGGGCCAGGTAGGCCTCCAGGACGGCGTCGTCGAGGGTTTCCCAGCCGGTGTGGGGGCGGGGGACGTCGTGGAGGCTCGCGATCGCGTCGATCTCGGCGGCGATCTCCGCGTCGGCGGGCGGGACGATCTGGGAGCCGTCGCCGAGGTAGACCTTGTAGCCGTTGTCACGGGGCGGGTTGTGGCTGGCGGTGACCTCCACGCCGGCGATCGCGCCGAGGTGCCGTATGGCGAACGCCAGGACCGGGGTGGGGAGGGGGCGGGGGAGGACGACGGCGGTGAGGCCGGCGCCCGTCATGACGGCCGCGGTGTCGCGGGCGAAGTCGGCGGACTTGTGGCGGGCGTCGTAGCCGATGACGACGACTCCGTCGGTGTGGCCCTGCCGCTTGAGGTAGGCGGCGAGGCCGGCGGCGGCGCGGATGACGACGGTGCGGTTCATGCGCATGGGGCCGGCGCCGAGTTCGCCGCGCAGGCCGGCGGTGCCGAACTGGAGGGTGCCGCTGAAGCGGGCCGACAGTTCGGTGATGTCACCGGCGTCGATCAGCTTGGCCAGTTCGTCGCGGGTGTCCGGGTCCGGGTCCTCGGCGAGCCAGGTCCTGGCCCGGGCGATGAGATCGTCTTGCACGGTCGTCGTCCAACCTCTCGTGGTGTGCCTGCGGCGCCTGTGCTGCTTCGGTGGGGGTGCGCGTAGCGCCTACGGGTGGTGGTGGGTCGGGGCCGGGGCGGGGAGTCTCCGTCCTCGGACCGGCGGTGCTGTCTCTCGTCCTGCGCAGGGCGAAGGGCGCCGGCCGCTGCGGGCGGAAACTCCCCACCCCGTCCCCTTCCCGCCGCGTGCGACCGAAGACCAACGGCCAACGGCCGAAGACCGACAGCAGAAGACCAACGGCCGACGGCCGAAGACCGACGGCCATGGCCATGGCGGGCCGCTCATGCGGCCAACGGTCCGTTGTGGGGCGCCCATGTGGCCAACGGTCCGTTGTGGGCTGCCCGTGCAGCCAACGGTTGGTTGCGGGCTGCCCGTGCAAGCGACGGTTTGTGGTGGGCGGTGGCCCGTCAGGGCGCTGCGGTCGTCGTGGGACGGGGAGCGTCGTCGTGTCGGATCGGCGGTCCGTTGCGGTGCCGGGTGCGTGTGCCCGCTCAGGGGCGCGGGGAACTGCGCGACCAGCCACTGGCGGTCCCGCAGTCGCTCTACGACCCTTCGTGGCACCCTCTGCCGCGTTTCTCAGATCCTGCCCAGTACCTGCGCGAGCAGCTCGCCCATCTGCGCCGCCGAGTCGCGGCCCGCCTGGAGGACCTCCTCGTGGTTGAGGGGCTCGCCGGTCATGCCCGCCGCCAGGTTCGTCACCAGCGAGATGCCCAGGACCTCGGCGCCCGCCTCGCGCGCAGCGATCGCTTCGAGGACCGTCGACATGCCCACCAGGTCCGCGCCGATGACGCGGGCCATGCGGATCTCGGCCGGCGTCTCGTAGTGCGGGCCGGGGAACTGCGCGTAGACGCCCTCTTCGAGGGTGGGGTCGATCTCCTTGCACAGGGCGCGCAGGCGGGGGGAGTAGAGGTCCGTCAGGTCGACGAAGTTCGCGCCGACGATCGGGGAGGTCGCCGTGAGGTTGATGTGGTCGCTGATGAGGACCGGCTGGCCGGGGCGCATGCCCTCGCGCAGGCCGCCGCAGCCGTTGGTGAGGACGATGGTCTTGCAGCCGGCGGTGACGGCGGTGCGGACGCCGTGTGCGACGGCGGCGACGCCACGGCCCTCGTAGTAGTGCGTGCGGCCCAGGAAGACCAGCGCGCGCTTGTCACCGAAGGAGTACGAGCGGATCTTGCCGCCGTGCCCCTCGACGGCCGGCGGCGGGAAGCCGGGCAGCTCGGTGACCTGGAACTCGGCGTCGGGAGCGCCCAGGGCGTCGACGGCCGGAGCCCAGCCGGAGCCCATCACGAGGGCGACGTCGTGGGTCTCGGCGCCCGTGAGCTCGCGCAGGCGCGCGGCGGCTGCCCCGGCAGCGGCATGGGGGTCGCCCTGGATGTCGTCCGGAAGAAGAGATGCGTTCACGCGGACGAGAGTAGCTGGTCTGGGCCTACGCGCGTAGATGACTGAGCTCACGGGATGGCGATCGTTGTCTTGTCGTTTCCAACGATCGGTGTGACGCAGGTAACTTTTGTTCTGGCTGTGGGTGGTCTGTGTGCTTTGGGGCTCAGCAGGGGCGCTTGCGGAGTTCCATGACGTAGTCGTGCGGTGCGCCCGCCGACTCCGCCGCGTCGGCGATCTCGCCGAGGTAGCGGGCCGAGGGGAAGCCGCCCTCGTAGCCGTTGAGGACGTAGAGCCAGGCGCTCTCCTCACCCTCCAGCGTGTGCACGCGCACGCGTGCCCGGCGGTAGATGCCCATGCCGACGCCCTCCCAGCGGTCCATGGACTCCTCGTCCATCGCGGCGAGGTCGTAGAGGCCGACGAAGACCTGGGAGAGGGGGTCCTCGACGATCGTCGCCAGCGCGCCCTCCCAGCCCATCTGCTCACCGCCGAAGGTCAGCCGCCATCCGTTCAGCCAGCCGGTGGCGCGGAGGGGGGAGTGCGGGGCGCGGCGGGACATCAGCCGTGCGTCGAGATTGCCGGCGTACGCGGCGTAGAGCGACGACATGGAGAGAGGGTACGGCAGCCGCCCCAGCTACCTCTCCAGCCCCGGGAAGCGCCGGGTGGCGCCCCCGGGCAGTAGCACCTCGAGGGGTGCGGGACAATGGAGTACGTGACTCGGATCGTGATCATCGGTGGCGGACCCGGCGGCTATGAAGCGGCGCTGGTGGCAGCGCAGCTCGGCGCGGAGGTGACCGTCGTCGACTGCGACGGTCTGGGCGGAGCGTCGGTGCTGACCGACTGCGTGCCGTCGAAGACTCTTATCGCTACGGCCGAGGTGATGACCAACTTCGACTCCTCGTACGAGGAGCTGGGGATCATCGTCGCCGACGACACCCCGCCGCTGGAGCAGGCGGCGCGGGTGGTCGGGGTCGATCTGGGCAAGGTCAACCGGCGTGTGAAACGGCTCGCACTCGCTCAGTCGCACGACATCACCGCCTCAGTGACGCGGGCCGGTGCCCGGGTCATGCGGGGGCGGGGGCGGCTGGAGGGCATGCAGGCCCTGGACGGGTCGCGGAAGGTCGTGGTCGCTGCCGCGGACGGGAGCGAGGAGACGCTCGTCGCCGATGCGGTGCTGATCGCGACCGGTGGTCATCCTCGGGAGCTGCCCGACGCCCAGCCCGACGGCGAGCGCATCCTGAACTGGACCCAGGTCTACGACCTCACCGAGCTGCCCGAGGAGCTCATCGTGGTCGGGTCGGGTGTGACCGGTGCCGAGTTCGCCGGCGCCTACCAGGCACTGGGGTCGAGGGTCACGCTGGTGTCGTCGCGGGACCGGGTGCTGCCGGGTGAGGATCCGGATGCGGCCGCCGTTCTGGAGGACGTCTTCCGCCGTCGTGGCATGAACGTCATGGCCCGGTCGCGGGCCGCCGCCGCCAAGCGGGTGGGGGACCGGGTCGAGGTGACGCTCGCGGACGGCCGGGTCATCAGCGGTTCGCACTGTCTGATGGCCGTCGGCGCGATTCCGAACAGCGCTGGTCTCGGGCTGGAGGGGGCGGGCGTCAAGCTGCGCGACTCCGGGCACATCTGGACCGACAAGGTGTCGCGGACGACCGCGCCCGGCGTGTACGCCGCCGGTGACGTGACCGGTGTCTTCGCTCTCGCGTCGGTGGCCGCCATGCAGGGGCGGATCGCGATGTACCACTTCCTGGGTGATGCGGTGGCTCCGCTGAACCTGAAGACCGTGTCGTCGAACGTGTTCACCGATCCGGAGATCGCGACGGTGGGGTACACCCAGGCGGACGTGGACGCGGGCAAGATCGACGCCCGGGTCGTGAAGCTGCCGCTGCTGCGCAACCCGCGCGCGAAGATGCAGGGCATCCGGGACGGCTTCGTGAAGCTGTTCTGTCGGCCGGGGACGGGGATCGTGGTGGGCGGTGTGGTGGTTTCGCCGCGTGCCTCGGAACTGATCCATCCGATCTCGATCGCCGTCGACAACAATCTGACGGTCGAACAGATCGCGAACGCGTTCACCGTGTACCCCTCTCTTTCGGGGTCGATCGCGGAGGTCGCGCGGCAGCTGCACACACGGAAGACCGGCAGCGAGCTCTGACGGCCGGAACCGACTCCCCGCTGGTCACGGGGAGTTGTCGAGCATGCGTACGGCATAGTCGGGTGGGGTGGCTCCTATACCACTTCCGACCCTGCTGTGCGAACAACTTCTGCTATTCGGCATAAACTGCTGAAACCAGACGGTCGTTGGGGTTACTGTCAGTTTCGTGTTCGCTGCAGAACGTCGCCAATTGATCCTCGAAATGGTGCGAGCGAACGGGGCCGTGTCGCTCCGTGAGCTCGCCCGCGTCGTCCAGACCTCAGAAGTGACCGTACGGCGGGACGTGCGCGCACTGGAGGCAGAAGGACTCCTCGACCGCCGGCATGGCGGTGCGGTACTGCCGGGCGGGCTCACGCGGGAGTCCGGCTTTCCGCAGAAGTCACATCTCGCGACCGCCGAGAAGACGGCCATCGCCGATCTCGCCGCGGGTCTCGTCGAAGAGGGCGAGGCCATCGTGGTCGGGGCGGGTACCACCACCCAGGAACTCGCCCGCCGGCTGGCCCGGGTGCCCGGACTCACCGTCGTCACCAACTCGCTGCTGGTGGCGCAGGCGTTGGCCCATGCCAACCGGGTCGAGGTCGTGATGACCGGCGGCACCCTGCGCGGCTCCAACTACGCCCTGGTCGGCTCCGGCGCGGAGCAGTCCCTGCAGGGGCTGCGGGTGTCGAAGGCCTTCCTGTCGGGCAGTGGCCTGACGGCCGAGCGGGGTCTGTCCACGTCCAACATGCTGTCGGCGTCCGTCGACCGGGCGCTGGTGCAGGCCGCCGCGGAAGTGGTCGTCCTCGCCGACCACACCAAGCTCGGTACGGACACGATGTTCCAGACCGTGCCGACGGACGTCATCACCCGGCTGGTCACGGACGAGCCGCCGGGTCATGACGACCGTGCCGCCACGGAGCTCCAGGCCCTCGCCGATCAGGGGGTGCAGATCGCTGTGGCAGGAGCGTCGGGAAACCCGGGGGGTGATCAGGTCCCGGCGCGTCAGCAACAGCATCAGCAGCGTCGGGACGTATCCCTTCCGGGGCCGCGGCGGAGTCAGGTGCCGGGGTCGGGCCTGCGGTCGGCTTCGATGCTGAACGGGGAGCAGCCGACGGGGGCCGAGCGGGGGCGGGTCGCTGACATGCGGCGGCGGTGAGGCCCGGGTGCCCGGGCGCCGTGGTGGTTCGGTTGTCGCGCGGGTGCGGGTCCGATGTGGCTGGTCGCGCCCACGCGGCGGTAGCCGCAGCCGGACGCGGCCCCGCGTTCCTAGGTAAGTCCGCGCAGCGTCAGCTGTAGCAATCTGTCCGCCAGTTGCGGGTCTCCCGGTGACTCCTCCGCTGCCAGGGCGATGGCATGGGTGAGTTGGAGCAGGTCGGCGATCTGTACGTCGGCCCGTACCGTTCCCGCTTCCTGGGCTCGGGTCAGCAGGGCCGCGCCCGCCTGCCGCATCGGAGTGCCGCAGCGGGACAGGGCCGAGGCCGGTGAGGCCGACATCAGGGCCCTCGACAGGCCCCGGTACTCGGCCGCATGGCCGACCACCTCGTGGAGCCACGTCAGCAGGGCCCTGCACGGCTCGGGAGCCGTCAGCAACTCGCGGGCCCTGGTGAGGAGTTCGTTCACCGCGTCCTCGAAGACCGCGCTCATCAGGGCGTGCCGGTTCGGGAAGTGCCGGTACAGGGTGCCGATGCCCACGCCCGCCCGCCGGGCCACGTCCTCCAGCGAGGCGTCGGTGCCGTGCTCGGCGAAGACGGCGCGGGCCTCGGCGAGCAGCCGGTCGTGGTTGCGGCGGGCGTCGGCGCGCATGGACCGTTCCAGAAAGTCGGGCGCCCGGCGAACGGGCGGGTGCCGTTCGCCGGGCGATGCGGTTCGGGGTCTCGTCAGTCCTTGATCTCGCAGATCACGGCGCCGGAGGTGAGGGACGCGCCGACCTCGGCGGCGAGGCCCTTGATGGTGCCGGCCTTGTGGGCGTTCAGCGGCTGCTCCATCTTCATGGCCTCCAGGACGACGATCAGATCGCCCTCCTTGACCTCCTGGCCCTCCTCGACCGCGATCTTGACGATCGTGCCCTGCATCGGCGAGGCGAGGGTGTCACCGGAGGCGGCCGGACCGGACTTCTTGGCGGCCCGGCGCTTCGGCCTGGCGCCGGCGGCGAGGCCGGTGCGGGCCAGGGTCATGCCCAGGGACGCCGGCAGCGAGACCTCCAGACGCTTGCCGCCGACCTCGACGACGACCGTCTCACGGCCGGCCTCCTCCTCCGCCTCGGCGTCGGCCGGGGCGGCGAAGGGCTTGATCTCGTTGACGAACTCGGTCTCGATCCAGCGGGTGTGGACCGTGAAGGGGTCCGCGGAGCCGGTGAGCTCGGGGGCGAACGCCGGGTCCCTGACCACGGCCCGGTGGAAGGGGATGGCCGTGGCCATGCCCTCGACCCGGAACTCGTCCAGGGCGCGGGCGGCCCGCTGAAGGGCCTCCTCGCGGGTCCGGCCGGTGACGATCAGCTTGGCCAGCAGGGAGTCCCACGCCGGGCCGATGACCGAGCCGGCCTCCACGCCCGCGTCCAGGCGGACACCGGGGCCGGAGGGCGCGTCGAACGTGGTGACCGAGCCGGGGGCGGGCAGGAAGTTACGGCCCGGGTCCTCGCCGTTGATCCGGAACTCGAACGAATGACCGCGCAGCTCCGGGTCGCCGTAGCCGAGCTCCTCGCCGTCGGCGATCCGGAACATCTCGCGGACCAGGTCGATGCCGGCGACCTCCTCGGTCACCGGGTGCTCGACCTGGAGGCGGGTGTTGACCTCCAGGAAGGAGATCGTGCCGTCCTGGCCGACCAGGAACTCACAGGTGCCGGCGCCCTCGTAGGCGGCCTCCTTGAGGATGGCCTTGGAGGCGCGGTAGAGCTCGGCGACCTGCGCGTCGGACAGGAAGGGGGCCGGGGCCTCCTCGACGAGCTTCTGGTGGCGGCGCTGGAGCGAGCAGTCACGGGTCGACACGACGACCACGTTGCCGTGCTTGTCGGCCAGGCACTGGGTCTCCACGTGCCGCGGCCGGTCCAGGTAGCGCTCGACGAAGCACTCCCCGCGGCCGAAGGCGGCCACCGCCTCACGGACGGCGGAGTCGTACAGCTCCGGGACCTCTTCGAGGGTGCGGGCGACCTTCAGGCCGCGCCCGCCGCCGCCGAAGGCGGCCTTGATGGCGATCGGCAGGCCGTGTGCCTCGGCGAAGGCCACGACCTCGTCGGCGCCCGAGACCGGGTCCGGGGTACCGGCGACCAGCGGGGCGCCGGCCCGCTGGGCGATGTGCCGGGCGGCCACCTTGTCGCCGAGGTCGCGGATGGCCTGCGGCGGCGGACCGATCCAGGTCAGGCCAGCGTCCAGGACGGCCTGGGCGAACTCCGCGTTCTCGGAGAGGAAGCCGTAGCCCGGGTGGACGGCGTCGGCCCCCGCCTCGCGTGCCGCGTTCAGGACCTTGTCGATGTCCAGGTAACTGGTGGCCGGGGTGTCACCGCCCAGGGCGAACGCCTCATCCGCGGCGCGGACATGCAGAGCGTCCCGGTCCGGGTCCGCGTAGACGGCCACGCTCGCGATCCCCGCGTCCCGGCAGGCCCGGGCCACACGGACAGCGATTTCGCCACGGTTGGCGATGAGCACCTTGCGCACGATTGAGGCTCCCTCCTTGAAACAAGCCGAGTTTAGGGAAGGCCGACACGGCACTTCGACCCGTCCCCAATGGTGAGCTTGCCCACACGGAGCGTGATGCGAGGCTCGCCCGACCCGCGAAAGCCCTTGTCGCACCGAGGTACGCAGGACTCCTTCGGAAAACCCTAGCCCCGCGATGTGCTCAAGGTCTCTGTGAGAGCGTGCCGCGCCCCACAACGTTTCTTTGTGGAGTCCCTACGAATGGCCCAACGAATCTTTGCCGACGCCCGGCCCCTTGTCCCCGGGTTTACCCGTTAGTAGCGTTCGCGATGTCTTGAACGTACTTCAAGTAACAGCGGCTCTTGCCGGGCCGTGACCGAAAGTGGGTGGGGGCCGGTGGTGCGCAGACCGGTGGCTTGGGTCGTGGCGGTCGTACTCCTTGTGGAGGCACTCGGCGTCGCCGCGCTCAACTGGTTCATGGGAGTGGTCGTCGACCGTCAGGACATGTCCCTGGCCGGGCTCGATCCCGACAACATGTCGATGACCGCGAAGATCGGCGCCGTGGTCTTCGGCCTCTACTTCGCCCTGTGCGCCCTGGTGGCCCTGCTGGTGGCGATACGCAACCGGGCGCCCGCCGGCCTCGGCCGCATCCTGCTGATCAGCGTCGCGGTCGTACACGGCCTGCTGGGCGCCGTGGCGTGGGGTCTGATCGGCTGGACGGCTTTCCTGTTCATGGTGGTCGTCCTCGCCCTCGTCGTGCTGCTGTTGATGACGTACGACCGTACGGAGGGCGCCGGGGCGGGTGCGGACGCCGCCGGGGACACGGATTCCGGTTCCGGTCCGGCGGGCGGTGACCCGGAACCGGAACCGAGGAAGGACACGCCGGCCGCCGGGCCGGTCACTCCGCCGGCGCCCACAACTCCGTGATGCCGATGCCCAGCTCCGCGAGCAGCCGGCGGACCAGGGGCAGGCTGATGCCGATCACGTTGCCGTGGTCGCCGTCGATGCCGTCGATGAACGGGGCGCTGCGGCCGTCCAGGGTGAACGCGCCCGCCACGTAGAGAGGTTCGCCGGAGGCGACGTACGCGGCGACCTCCGCGTCGCTGGGCTCGCCGAACCGGACGACGGTGGACGCGGTCGCCGACACGTGCCGGTTGTTCGCCGTGTCCCACACGCAGTGCCCGGTCTGCAGGGTGCCGGCCCGGCCGCGCATCGACTTCCAGCGGGCGGTCGCCTCCTCGGCGTCCGTCGGCTTGCCGAGCGCCTGGCCGTCGAGGTCAAGCACCGAGTCGCAGCCGATCACGATCGCGCCCTGGACGTCGGGGCGGGCGGCGACGACGGAAGCCTTGGCCTCCGCGAGGGCGAGGGCCAGTTCGGCCGGGGTGGGGGCGGTGACGGCGTCCTCGTCGACGCCGCTGACGATCACCTCGGGGGCGAGACCCGCCTGGCGCAGGAGGTTCAGCCGGGCGGGGGACTGGGAGGCGAGGACGAGTCTGCGCATGGTGTCAGCGTATCGGTGGGCGCCGACAGGCCGCTGCTGCTCATCTCACGCCGAGAACGATCATCAGCAGGAGCATGACCAGGGCCAGGAAGACGCCGAGCCGCCGAAGGGTGTTCTGCATGTCCTGCAGGTCCTTCGGCGGCTCGTCTTCCGGGTCCGACCACAGCATGTCACCAGCGTGCGGCCTGGCTGGCGGGGGGCGCCTGAGTAGGGGTACTCAGATTGGGGCCCGGGGTTTCTCCCGAGTGCGCCCGCGCGGCGGAGCCGCATAGGGGCACAGCCCCGCGCCCCTGGTCCCTTGCCGCTAGCTCGGCCAGTAGGTGCGGGTCCACGCACTCGGGCTCGGCTGGGGGAGCCGGTGCTGGGCGATGCGGGACGGGTCGGACCAGGCGGCCCTTGCCGTCGGGGTGCCGGACGGAACGGCTGCCATGGCCGCTGCCCTCGCCCTCACCACCGCCAGTGCGGCGGCCAGTTCCTCCGGGGTCGGGTTGCCCCGTATGACCTTGATCGTCACAGCGGCTCCTTATAGGGGGATGTTGCCGTGCTTCTTCGGCGGCAGGGACTCGCGCTTGGTACGGAGCTGGCGCAGGCCTCGTACGACATGGCGCCGCGTGTCCGAGGGCATGATCACGGCGTCGATGTAGCCGCGTTCGGCGGCGGTGTAGGGGTTGAGGAGGTGGTCCTCGTACTCCTGGATCAGGCGGGCGCGCACGGCCTCGGTGCTTTCGGCGTTCTCACCGCCGGCCGCCGCCTCGGCGATGGTGCGGCGGTGCAGGATGTTGACGGCACCCTGGGCGCCCATGACGGCGATCTGGGCGGTCGGCCAGGCGAGGTTGAGATCGGCACCCAGATGCTTGGAGCCCATGACGTCGTAGGCGCCGCCGAAGGCCTTGCGGGTGATGACGGTGATCAGGGGGACCGTCGCCTCGGCGTAGGCGTAGATCAGCTTGGCGCCGCGGCGGATGATGCCGTCGTGCTCCTGGTCGACGCCGGGGAGGAAGCCCGGGACGTCGACGAAGGTGAGGACCGGGACGTTGAAGGCGTCGCAGGTGCGGACGAAGCGGGCCGCCTTCTCGCTGGCCTTGATGTCCAGACAGCCGGCGAACTGCATCGGCTGGTTGGCGACGATGCCGACCGGGTGGCCCTCGACCCGGCCGAAGCCGGTGACGATGTTCGGTGCGAACAGGGCCTGCGTCTCGAAGAACTCGCCGTCGTCCAGGACGTGTTCGAGCACCGTGTGGATGTCGTACGGCTGGTTCGCGCTGTCCGGGACCAGAGTGTCCAGCTCGCGGTCCTCGTCCGTGACGGAGAGGTCGGCCTCCTCCGGGAACACCGGAGCCTCGGAGAGGTTGTTGGACGGCAGGTACGACAGCAGCTGCTTGATGTACTCGACGGCGTCCTTCTCGTCACCGGCCATGTGATGGGCCACGCCGGAGACCGAGTTGTGGGTGCGGGCGCCGCCCAGCTCCTCGAAGCCGACGTCCTCGCCGGTGACCGTCTTGATGACGTCCGGGCCGGTGATGAACATGTGGGACGTCTGGTCGACCATGACCGTGAAGTCGGTGATGGCCGGGGAGTACACGGCGCCGCCGGCGCAGGGCCCGACGACCAGGCTGATCTGCGGGATGACCCCTGACGCGTGCGTGTTGCGGCGGAAGATCTCGCCGTACGCACCGAGGGAGGCGACCCCCTCCTGGATCCGCGCGCCGCCGGAGTCGTTGATGCCGATGACCGGGCAGCCGGTCTTCAGGGCGAAGTCCATCACCTTGACGATCTTCTGGCCGTAGACCTCGCCGAGGGCGCCGCCGAAGACGGTGAAGTCCTGGGAGAAGACGGCGATCGGGCGGCCGTCCACCGTGCCGTACCCGGTGACGACGCCGTCGCCGTACGGGCGGTTGTTCTCCAGGCCGAAGTCGGTGGAGCGGTGGCGGGTGAACTCGTCCAGCTCGACGAAGGAGCCCTCGTCGAGGAGCAGCTCGATCCGCTCACGGGCCGTCAACTTGCCCTTGGCGTGCTGCTTTTCGACGGCGCGCTCCGAACCGGCGTGTGTCGCTGCGTGGACACGGCGCTGGAGATCCGCGAGCTTCCCCGCGGTCGTGTGAATATCGATCTCTTCCGGCTCGGACATCGGGATGCGGCTCCCTGCCTGCTCAAAAGGGGGGACGGTTACTCATCCGTAGCGTAGTGGGGCACCTACCAAACGGCAGTGCGGCGTACACCACATCTAGGGTGGTTGCATGACGCCGCCAGACGCAGCAGACGAGAACAACAATCGCTGGTCCGACCTGGACCGTCCACCGCTCGGGGTGGCGGGGCTGCGCAGGGCTCTGGTGCGGGACGGCGGCCATGGCGGCCTCTACTGCGACATCGAGGTCGTGCAGCGCACCGGCTCCACCAATTCGGACCTGGTGGCGCGGGCCCTCGCGGGGGACGCGGATGAGGGCGCCGTGCTCGTCGCCGAGGAGCAGACGGCCGGGCGGGGCCGCCTGGACCGCCAGTGGACGGCGCCGGCCCGCTCGGGCCTGTTCTTCTCGGTACTGCTGAAGCCGGCCGAGGTACCGGTGGCCCGCTGGGGCTGGCTGCCGCTGCTCACCGGGGTGGCGGTGGCCACGGGGCTGGCGCGGGTGGCCGGTGTCGATACGGCACTGAAGTGGCCGAACGACCTGCTGCTCACCGTCGGTGACGAGGAGCGCAAGGCCGGCGGCATCCTGGCGGAGCGGGCCGGCGAGGACGCTGTCGTGGTCGGCGTCGGCATCAATGTGACGCTCCGCGCGGAGGAGCTGCCGGTGCCGCAGGCGGGGTCGCTGGCGCTGGCCGGCGCGTTGACCACGGACCGGGATCCGCTGCTGCGGGCGGTGCTGCGATCACTGGAGGACTGGTACGGGCGCTGGCGCGCGGCCGAGGGCGATCCGGCGCGCAGCGGGCTCCAGGAGGCGTATGCGGCGGGGTGCGCGACCTTGGGGCGGACGGTCCGGGCCGAGCTGCCGGGGGACCGGTCGCTGGTGGGGGAGGCGGTGGCCGTGGACGGGGACGGGCGACTGGTGATCGCCACGGAGGCGGGGGTGCAGGAGCCGGTGGGGGCGGGCGACATCGTGCACCTGCGACCGGCGTGAGGGCGGGGGCGGCGGCCCCAGGAGGTACCGGCCGTGGCGACCGGCCCCTTTCACCACCCCGTGAACCCTGATGCCGGCCCACCTCACGAAGTGAGCTACCGCACAGCTGCCGTAGAGTTGAGGCCGGTCAGTATGCGACCGCGGCAGATCGGAAGGGCAGCAGGCGTGACCGTCGACGACACGGGCTCCGGCGAGGGCGCGGACGCCGCCGACTCCGGCGAGGACCCGCTCGCCCTGCGCCTCGAAGGCCTGATCCTCGGTGCCGAGCGCCGCTACACCCCGTTCCAGGCGGCCCGCAGCGCCGGCGTCTCCATGGAACTGGCGTCGAGGTTCTGGCGGGCCATGGGCTTCGCGGACATCGGGCAGGCCAAGGCGCTCACCGAGGCCGACGTGCTGGCTCTGCGCCGGCTCGCCGGTCTCGTCGAGGCTGGCCTGCTCAGCGAGGCCATGGCCGTGCAGGTGGCCAGGTCGACCGGGCAGACCACCGCCCGTCTGGCCGAGTGGCAGATGGATTCCTTCCTGGAGGGCCTGACCGAGCCCCCCGAGCCGGGCATGACCCGCACCGAGGTCACGTACCCGATCGTCGAGCTGCTCCTGCCCGAGCTGGAGGAGTTCCTGGTCTACGTCTGGCGCCGCCAGCTCGCCGCCTCGGCCGGCCGGGTCGTGCAGTCGGCCGACGACGAGGAGATGGTCGACCGGCGGCTGGCCGTCGGCTTCGCCGACCTCGTCGGGTTCACCCGGCTGACCCGGCGGATGGAGGAGGAGGAGCTCGGCGAGCTGGTCGAGGCGTTCGAGACCACCGCCGCCGACCTGGTCGCGGCCCGCGGCGGCCGGCTCATCAAGACCCTCGGCGACGAGGTCCTGTACGCCGCCGACGACGCCGGCACGGCCGCCGACATCGCCCTGCGCCTGGTCGAGACCATGGCGCACGACGAGACGATGCCGGAGCTGCGGGTCGGCATGGCTTTCGGCACGGTGACCACCCGAATGGGCGATGTCTTCGGTACGACCGTGAACCTGGCCTCCCGGCTGACCTCCATAGCCCCCCGGGACGCCGTGCTCGTCGACTCGGCGTTCGCCGAGGAACTGATCCGCTCCGGCGAGGCGCCCGCCTCGGAGGCCGAGGCCGCCGAGGCCGCGGCCACCGCCGAGAAGGAGGGCGAGGAACCCCCGACGTACCGCTTCGCGCTCCAGCCGATGTGGCAGCGCCCGGTGCGTGGCCTGGGCGTCGTGGAGCCGTGGCTGCTCACGCGCCGGGAAGCTCCGCCGGCCGCCCCGTGACCTCCGTGTAGTCGTGCAGGCGGGGGAGGGCTAGCCACCGGGTGTCCCCGGTAGGTCGACGCACAGGCCGACCATCGGGACGCAGAGGCCGGGGTGGGCGGGGGTGGAGGGCTGGGGTGTGGCGGAAGGTGTGGTTCGGGGCGGTGCCGGGGCCGGCCGTGGGGTGGTCGAGGGGGCCGGTGCGTCGGGGGACTCGGGGATGGTGGTGGTACCCGGGGTGGCCCGTGCGGCGGACGGGGGCGCGGTCGGCAGGGGCACGAGGGTGGCGGCCGTCGTCGGTGTCGTGCTCACCCCGCCCAGCGCCGAGGTCGACGAGGGACTCACCCGGGGGATGGCGGTGGCGACCGTGGCGGCGGCGGGGGTCGACCGGTCCGTCCCGGTGCCCGGATCCAGCCTGGGTTCGGCCTCGGCGGCGCCGGGGCCGCCGGCGCCCGGATCGACGCTCACTCGGACGAGGCTCAGGGCTCCGGCGGCCAGCGCGATACCGCCTGCCACGAGGAGGACCCTGCGGGGGCGGGGCCGGCGGTGCCGGCCTCGGGTGCGGGGGGTGAAGCGGCGCGGGACGGCCGGGGTGGTGTCCGTGGCGGGCCGGGCCGTGGGCGCCGGGCCGATCCGTGCCGTCGGCCGCGCGGTGTGCGGGACCGCCGTCGCCGGTAACGGCTGTGTCGGCTCTGCGGCCGTGAGGTCGCTGTCTCGCTTCGGCTGCGTCGACGTCTCCGTCATCACGATCCCTCCCCGATGCGCTCGCGCCCCCGATGCGCCGTGGCGAGCGCACGTTATGCGCTCCCCTGGGCGGTGCGGTGGGACTTGGGCGGGATGTCACTCGAACGGGTTGCCGGGCGTCCGTGCGGGAACCGGACGGCCGCCCTTTCCCGTTCACGACTCGGCTGCGATGATCGGGTCCAGGAAGTTAACCCACGTTAACCGGAGGGCGTGTCGTGAGCGAGGAGCGGTTCGGGGAGTTCGTGCTGGTGCGACGGCACGGCCAGGTCGCGGAGCTGGTGCTGGACCGGCCCAAGGCCATGAACGCGGTATCGGCGGAGATGGCGCGTTCGATCGTGGCCGCGTGCGCCGCGCTGAGCGCCGACCGGGACGCCAGGGTGGTCGTGCTGACCTCCTCGCACGAACGGGCGTTCTGCGTCGGCGCCGACCTCAAGGAGCGCAACTCCATGACCGACGCGGAGCTGGTCCGGGCGCGGCCGCTGTCGCGCGGGGCGTACACCGGCGTCCTGGAGCTGCCGATGCCGACGATCGCCGCCGTGCACGGCTACGCGCTCGGCGGGGGCTTCGAGCTGGCGCTGTCCTGCGATGTGATCGTGGCCGACGGCACGGCCGTGGTGGGGTTGCCGGAGGTGTCGGTGGGGGTGATCCCGGGCGGCGGCGGTACGCAGCTGCTGCCCCGCCGGGTCGGAGCGGCCCGCGCGGCCGAGCTGATCTTCACGGCGCGCCGGGTGGAGGCGGCTCAGGCACATGAGCTGGGCCTCGTCGACCAGCTGGTGGAGAAGGGACAGGACCGGGACGCGGCGCTGGCGCTGGCGGAGCGGATGGCGGGGAACTCGCCGGTGGGGCTGCGTGCGGCCAAGCGGGCGCTGCGGCTCGGGCACGGGCTGGACCTGCGGGCGGGGCTGGAGGTCGAGGACGCGGCATGGCGGACGGTGGCCTTCTCGGGAGACCGCGCGGAGGGGGTCGCGGCGTTCAACGAGAAGCGGAAGCCGGAGTGGCCGGGGGAGTGAGGCGTGCGTGGGCTGAGGGCGGGGGTGTCGCTTACCGGCGCCGGCAGGGTGCCTCCCCCGGAGGGGGCGCCCCCGGCGCCCATCCGTGCCGCCTGGGGGTACCTCCCGGGCCCTTGAGGCACTGGGCGAGGCACGACTGCCCGCAGCTGAGTAGCTGGCGCGAGGGCAGCGCCCCGTCTGGGGCGCGGGGCGGTATCGATGTGCGGCTCCGCCGCGTGGGCGCGATCGGCCCCCACCGGACCGCGGTCCGCGACGAAACAGGTCGTCGCAACACCTGTTCGCCGCACCCATGTCCCGAATAAACCAAATCATCCCTAACCTGGAGTAATGGGTGAGGACAACCGGCTCGCCGCCGTCGTGGCGCTGGCTCAGGGCATGGCCGCGGCTCACACCCCACACGAGTGCTGGCACGCGGCCGCGGTCGGCGCCTGCCGTGCCCTGGACGGCAGCTTCGGCGCGCTCTCCGTCTGGGAGCGCGACCTCGGCCGGCTGCGGGTCCTCGTGAACGTCGGGGAGCGCGCCCCGGACGAGGAGGAGTTCCCGGAGGCCGAGGCCTACCCGGTGCACCAGTTCCCGGAGATCACCGAGTTCCTGCATGAGCGCTGGGCGGGCGGCGGCGGCCCCAACGCCTGGGTGGAGACGGCCGAGGGTCCCGCCGCCGGCCGCCCCGGCTACTCGCACCAGCGGGTCGACGCCCTGCGCCGCAGGGGCCGCGGCTGCTGCCTGGTCGCGCCGATCCTGCTGCACGGCAGGGCCTGGGGCGAGCTGTATGTCGCCCGCGCCCTCCACGCCTCCGTCTTCGGTCGCGGCGACGCCGACTTCGCCACCGTCCTGGCCTCCGTCGTCGCCGCCGGGATCGCCCAGACCGAGCGGCTCGAGGAGGCCCGCCGGCTGGCGTACACCGACGCGCTCACCGGGCTCGCCAACCGTCGTGCCGTCGACGTACGGCTGGACGAGGCGATCGACCGGCACCGCGCGGACGACGCCGTGGTCAGTCTGGTCGTCTGCGACCTCAACGGTCTCAAGCGGGTCAACGACTCCCAGGGGCACGCCGTCGGCGACCGTCTCCTCGAACGTTTCGGCTCGGTCCTCTCCCTGTGCGGGGCGATGCTCCCGGGCGCCCTCGCCGCGCGGCTCGGCGGGGACGAGTTCTGTCTGCTCGCGGTCGGGCCGCCGGCCGACGACGTGGTCAAGGCCGCCGAGGAACTCTGCCGCCGGGCCGGGGAGTTGGAGCTGGGGGAGGGGGTCGCGTGCGGGGTGGCCTCGACCGCGGACCCGATCGGGCCGGTGCGCTCGGCCCGCCGCCTGTTCCGGCTCGCCGACGCCGCGCAGTACCGTGCCAAGGCGCTGCGCGCGGACCGGCCGGTGGTGGCCGGGCGGGAGGGGCCGGACGATCCCGTCCTGCGGCTGGCCGACGCGCCCCCGCCGGAACGGGCCGAGCGGCGCAGCTTCCGGGGCCGGCGGTCCTGACCCGTACGGCCGCGAGGTACCGGTTGTGACGTACAAGTAAGGGGCAACTCCGTACCCCACTGGTGACAGCAGCCGCATTCACTGCGTACGCTCCTGAATATGGATATGCACACTGTGGTGGTGGGAACGTCCGGGGTCACCGCGTCCGACGTCCTCGCCGTGGCGCGCGGCGGCGCCCGCGTCGAACTGTCGGCGGAGGCGGTCGCGGCGCTCGCGGCGGCCCGGGAGATCGTGGACGCGCTGGCGGCCAAGCCGGAGCCGGTCTACGGCGTCAGCACCGGCTTCGGCGCCCTCGCGACCCGGCACATCAGCCCGGAGCTGCGGGCCCAGTTGCAGCGCAACATCGTGCGCTCGCACGCGGCCGGAATGGGGCCGCGGGTGGAGCGCGAGGTCGTACGGGCCCTGATGTTCCTGCGGTTGAAGACCGTCTGCTCCGGACACACCGGTGTGCGTCCCGAGGTCGCCCAGACCATGGCCGACGTGCTGAACGCCGGGATCACCCCGGTCGTGCACGAGTACGGCTCCCTCGGCTGCTCCGGCGACCTGGCCCCGCTGTCCCACTGTGCGCTCACGCTGATGGGCGAGGGGGACGCGGAGGGCCCGGACGGCGTCGTCCGCCCCGCCGGTGAGCTGCTCGCCGAGCACGGGATCGCGCCCGTCGAACTCCGCGAGAAGGAGGGGCTCGCCCTCCTCAACGGCACCGACGGCATGCTCGGCATGCTGGTCATGGCCCTCGCCGACCTGGACATGCTCTACAAGTCCGCCGATGTCTCGGCCGCGTTGAGCCTGGAGGCGCTGCTCGGCACGGACAAGGTGCTCGCGCCCGAGCTGCACGCGATCCGCCCGCACCCCGGGCAGGGCGACAGCGCCGCCAACATGCTCGCCGTGCTCCAGGGCTCCCAGCTCACCGGGCACCACCAGGACGACGCGCCGCGCGTCCAGGACGCGTACTCGGTGCGGTGTGCTCCGCAGGTCGCCGGGGCCGGGCGGGACACGCTCGCGCACGCGCGCCTCGTCGCCGAGCGGGAGCTGGCGTCGGCCGTCGACAACCCGGTCGTGCTGCCTGGGGGCACCTCCCAGGCTTTCGGCTCTGGGGGAGGCCGGGTCGAGTCCAACGGCAACTTCCATGGCGCGCCGGTCGCCTATGTCCTCGACTTCCTCGCCATCGCGGTGGCCGACCTCGGGTCCATCGCCGAGCGCCGGACCGACCGGCTGCTGGACAAGAACCGCAGCCACGGGCTGCCGCCGTTCCTGGCGGACGACGCGGGCGTCGACTCGGGCCTGATGATCGCCCAGTACACGCAGGCGGCGCTGGTCAGTGAGCTGAAGCGGCTCGCCGTGCCGGCGTCGGCCGACTCGATCCCTTCCTCCGCGATGCAGGAGGACCACGTCTCCATGGGGTGGTCGGCGGCGCGCAAGCTGCGGACGGCCGTGGGTAATCTGGCGCGCGTCATCGCCGTCGAGCTGTATGCGGCGACCCGGGCGATCGAGCTGCGGGAGGGCCTGACGGCGGCGCCGGCCTCGCTGGCGGTGATCGAGGCGGCGCGCTCCGCGGGCGTTCAGGGGGTTGGCCCCGACCGGTACCTGGCGCCCGACCTCGCGGCGGCGGAGGAGTTCGTGCGGGGCGGAGCGCTGGTGGAAGCCGCCGAGAAGGTGACCGGGCCGTTGCGGTAGTCGGTCGGTCGGGTGCGGGTACGGCCGTTGCGGTGGTCGGTCGGGTGCGGGTACGCGGGGGCTGGTCGCGCCCAAGCGGCGGTAGCCGCATGTCGATACAGCCCCGCGCCCCTAGGTTTCCCGCCGCGTTCTCTGTCGTAAGGCGCCGGTCGTGCCCACGTGGCGGTAGCCGCATGTCGATACAGCCCCGCGCCCCTGGGATTCTCCCCGCGGCCCTCTCAAGAGGGCCGCGGGGAGTTTCGCGTTACTTCAGCTTCGCCGACTGGGCCTTGATCACCGGGGTCGGCACCGTGTACGTCTTTCCGGCCATCATCGCCCCGATGTTCATCGTGTAGTACGTCGCGAGCGTGTTGCCGTGGCGTACCACCTCCGCGTGCAGGGGGCCCTTGTCGCCGTCCATGTCGGTGACCGCCGTGAACGCCACCGACTCGTCGCCGGTGCCCGAGGGCTTGGTCGCCGTGACCTTCGTGACCTTCTGCTCGTCGCCGGCCGCGCCGCCCGTGAAGCCGGTCGCGCAGTCCTCGACCGCCGCGGTGAGGGCCTTCAGCGC
This sequence comes from Streptomyces sp. NPDC048417, assembly GCF_040651615.1. Taxonomy (NCBI): domain Bacteria; kingdom Bacillati; phylum Actinomycetota; class Actinomycetes; order Kitasatosporales; family Streptomycetaceae; genus Streptomyces; species Streptomyces sp. NPDC048417. The sequence goes on from NZ_JBEZKI010000005.1 coordinate 301,637, forward strand.
CTGCTGCGCGCCGTTCCCGTCGTACGACGACAGGTCGAGGGACGTGACGTCCAGGTTCAGCGAGTCCTTGAGCGCGTCCTCGAACTTCCCGTCGGCCATGTCGTCGAGGGAGGTCGCGTCGTCGGTCGGGTCCTTCTTGTCCTCCCGGACCGTGCGGCCGATCTCCGTGGCCGGGTCGGCCGGTGCGAGGCCGGTGAGGACGTAGGCCAGCGGGCGGCACTTCTCGTCGCTCGCCTTGATCTTGCCGCGGGTCGGCGCGGCCGCGCCGATCGCGTTGACCTTGTAGCCGTCCACCTCGCCCTGCGCGAGGATCCGCTGCTTCAACTCCGCCGTGCTCGACGCCTTGACGGTGGAGGCGGAGTCCGCGGTGGCGGCCGAGTCCTTGGAACTCCCGTCGGAGCAGCCCGTGATGAGGGCGAGGGACAGTGCGCCGCCGGCGGCGAGGGTGCACATCCGCACGCCCGATGATCTCTTCATGGGAGGACTGTGAGGCCTCGGTCAAGGGCCGGTCAAGTAATTTAAAATTCCAGGCGTTCCCGGCGTACCGAATACACCACGAACCCCGCGCCGACGGCGAGGAAAAGGGTGCCGCCGATGACGTACGGCGTGGTGTCCGGGCTTCCGGTGTCGGCGAGTTGACCGGCGTCCCCGGTCTCCTCGGAGGTGGCCTCGGACAGCGCCTTCGCCTGCTGGGTGACCTGCGTGGCCGTACTCGCCGACGTGCCGGTTCTCGCCGGGGTGTCCTGCGACGCGTTGGCGGACGGGACGAACCACAGCGCGCACAGGAGGGTGCCTGCGGCGGTGGCGGTCAGCAACGGGCGGCGAACGGATGACACGGAATATCGATCCCCTTGTGACGCTGGCGAATTGGCCGTGTGGGGCGATGTTAGTGAAAATCGCGGGTCACGGGAAAGTCACGGGACGTTTCAGTCGTACGCTCCGGGCATGAGCACTCCAGAGACATCACGTTTTGTACGGCTTCGGGTGGAGCTGGTTCTCGAAGTCGAGGACGCCGGCGAGGTCACCAAGGCCGCGCTGCGGCGGATCGCCGAGGATCCCGAGCTGCCCGGCGAGGAGCGTGCGCATGCCGAGACCGCTGTGACGGAAGACACCGCCGAGGCCCTCGCCTACCTGGTCGATCCGTTCGACCTGGTCAGTGAGGTGCCCGGGGTCGAACTCCAGCAGGCCTCCTGGTCCAGCGAGCACGTTTCCTATGATCCGGATTCGCCGGACTGGGATCTCGACGAGGATGATGGCGAGGGCGACGAAGAAGAGGACGGCATCGGCTGAGCGATCCGGGGAACCAGGGACCCCGGACGGCAACCGCCGTCCGGGGTTTCGTCGTCTCGGACAGCGCACGGACCGACCCCTGCCGCACCGGCCGCCCCGGCGGACGTGGTGTGCCCCACACCTCTCTGGAATGTGGAACGGGACGCGGCGGCCGTAGCGTTGAAGGTTCTTGACGGGGGCTCTCGGTGTGTTCGCGGACTCGGCAACGATGGAGAAGCGTGTGATGACGGACAGTAAGCGGCGCAAGGGCCTGGTGGCCGCGTCCGCACTGCTCGGCGGTGTGCTGGTGCTCACGGCGTGTTCCGGAAGCGACGACAAGGCGTCCGGCAGCGGTGAGAGCTCGCAGGCCCAGTCGGACCAGGCGGCGGCGAAGAAGTCGTCCCAGGCCGACATCACGATCACGCCCAAGGACGGCTCCAGCAACGCCTCCATCAACAACTCCGCGGCCGTCACCGTCAGCAAGGGCACGCTCACCGGCGTGACCATGACCACCGCCGACGGCGCCGCGGTCACCGGCGCCCTGTCCGCCGACAAGACGACCTGGAAGCCCTCCGCCCAGCTGGAGCGGTCCACCACCTACAAGGTCGCCGCCGAGGCCAAGGACTCCGCCGGCCTGGTCGCCCACGAGAACGCGTCCTTCACCACGGTCTCCCCGGCCAACAGCTTCATAGGCACCTTCACGCCGGAGGACGGCTCGACCGTCGGCGTCGGCATGCCCGTGTCGATCAACTTCGACAAGCAGATCACGAACAAGGCCGCCGTCCAGAAGGGCATCACGGTCACCTCCAGCAGCGGCCAGGAGGTCGCCTGCCACTGGTTCTCCACCCAGCGGATGGACTGCCGTCCCGAGGACTACTGGAAGGAGAACTCCACCGTCACGCTGAAGCTGGCGCTCGACGGTGTGCAGGGCGCCTCCGGTGTCTACGGCGTCCAGCAGAAGACGGTCACCTTCCACATCGGCCGCAACCAGGTCTCCTACGTCGACGCCAAGACCAAGGAGATGAAGATCACCCAGGACGGGAAGACCGTCAAGACCATCCCGATCTCGGCGGGTTCGCCCGAGAACAAGACGTACAACGGCATCATGGTGATGTCCGAGAAGTTCAAGGAGACGCGCATGAACGGCGCGACCGTGGGCTTCACCGACAGCGACGGCAAGGGCGAGTACGACATCAAGGACGTGCCGCACGCCATCCGCCTCACCAGCTCCGGCACCTTCCTGCACGGCAACTACTGGGGCGCCAAGTCCATCTTCGGTGCCGTGAACACCAGCCACGGCTGTGTCGGCCTGTCCGACACCAAGGGCGCCAACGACACCAGCACGCCCGCCTACTGGATGTACAGCCACTCCATAGTCGGTGACGTGGTGATCATCTCCAACACCGGCGACAAGACCGTGTCCCCTGACAACGGCCTCAACGGCTGGAACCTGAACTGGGCCGACTGGAAGGCCGGTTCGGCCGTCTGACGCACAGTCGCCGCACAGCTCACCGATGCCGCCCCCAGGGGCGGCATCGGCATTTCTGGGGCCCGCCACAGCCTTCTCATGCTTCTCTTATTTCGGCCTTATCGAGCCATCACGGTGTGTCCCTACCTTGCGGTCATGTTCTTCACCTACCTGAGGCGCGAACTGCGCCGCCGCAGAAAGGCGGCTCTCGTCGTCGCCTCCGGCCTCGCGCTGGGCATCGCACTGGTCATCGTGGTCAACTCCGTGTCCAACGGCATGGGGCAGGCGCAGGACAAGGTCCTCCAGTCGCTGTACGGCCTGGGCACGGACATGACCGTCACCAAGGCCGCGTCGGCGACCACGAGCGACTCCCAGCGCCCCCGCTTCAACTTCGACGCGCAGAACAACGGCTCGTCGAGCACGCAGAGCAGTGACCGTGTCATGGTGCAGGGTTTCACCACCCTCGCCTCCTCCACCGTCACCAAGGTCGGCGGCCAGAAGGGCGTCGCGACCGCGGTCGGCGGACTGAACCTCAACGTGGTAAAGATCAGCGGCCAGTTCACCCGGGGTCAGTTCCAGCAGAACCAGGGCTCCGGCGGCAGCCAGCAGGGCGGCGGCCAGGGCAACGGCGGCGGCAACGGCGCGCCGCAGGGTGAGGTCCAGGGCGGCGGCGCCAACTTCGACGTCAACTCGTACACCGTCTACGGCACCGACGTCACCCAGACCGGGATCGGCCCGCTGACCTCGTCGAAGATCACCAGCGGCCGTACCTTCAAGACGACCGAGACGAACGCCAAGGTGCTGGTCGCCGACTCGGCGTACGCCAAGGAGAAGAAGTACAAGGTCGGTTCGACCGTCACCATCAACAAGGTCAAGTACACGATCATCGGCATCGCGACGGCCGACAGCGGTGACGCGGCGGCCAACCTGTACATGCCGCTGAAGCAGGCGCAGACGCTGGCCGACGAGAAGAACAAGGTCACCACGATCTACGTCCAGGCGACCGACTCCAAGCAGATCTCGGCCGTCAAGTCGACCATCCAGAAGAACGTCTCGGGTACGACGGTCACCACCTCCGCCGACCTCGCGGACACCGTCTCCGGCTCCCTCTCCACGGCGTCCTCGCTCGCCACCAACGTCGGCAAGTGGCTGTCCATCGCGGTGCTCGTGGCCGCGTTCCTGGTCGCCGGACTGCTGACCTCCTCGGCGGTCTCCCGCCGGGTCCGCGAGTTCGGCACGCTGAAGGCGCTGGGCTGGAAGTCCCGCCGGGTCACCGGGCAGGTCATCGGCGAGGCCATGGTCAACGGCCTGGTCGGCGGCGCGCTCGGTATCGCGCTCGGTCTGGCGGGCGCGTACGTCGTCACCGAGATCAGCCCGACCCTGGACGCCTCCCTCGGCAGCGGTGGCGGTGGCGGTGGCAACGCCGCCGGCGGTCCCGGCGGTGGGGGCGGCTTCGGTGGCGGTGGCGGTGGCTTCGGCGGCGGGCGGCAGGCCGCGAAGACACTGGAGGTCGCCCTGACGGCACCGGTCAGCGTGACGACGATCGCGGTGGCGGTGGGGCTGGCGGTGGCCGGCGGCCTGATCGCGGGTGCGTTCGGCGGCTGGCGGGCGTCGAGGCTGCGTCCTGCGGACGCGCTGCGGCGCGTGGAGTAGCCGGCGCCGGTTGTGGCTGGGGCGGGGGTGTCGCTCACCGGCGCCGGCAGGGTGCCGCCGCGCCCACCCTCCCCCACTCTCGGCTTCGCTCGAGCGGGGGGACCCCCATCGCCCCAGCAGCACGACTGCCCGCAGCTGAGTGAGCCGACAAGGCGCCCGCAACTGCAGCGCCCCGTAAGGGGCGCGGGGCCCCAGCCGATATGCGGCTCCGCCGCGGAGCCGATATGCGGCTCCGCCGCGCGGGCGCGACCAGCCCCCCACCCACCCGCAGCCAATGACGAAGCCGCCCCACTCCAAACCCTCCAGGAGCCACCATGTACGAACTCAGAAACGTCACCAAGCTCTACTCCCGCGGCAAGGACACCGTCCGCGCCCTCGACGGCATCGATCTCACCATCTCCGACGGCGACCGCCTGGTCATCCAGGGCCCCACCGGCGGCGGCAAGTCCACCCTCCTCCAGATGATCGGCGGCCTGGACCGGCCGACCTCCGGCGACGTCGTCCTGGACGGCACCGACCTGGCCAAGCTCTCCGAGACCAAGCTGACCCGGGTCCGCAGCGAGAACATCGGTTTCGTCTTCCAGTCCTTCAACCTGATCCCGACGCTCACCGCCCAGGAGAACGTCGAGACCGCCCTCGTCCCGCTCGGCGTCAAGGCCAGGGACCGCCGTGAGCGTGCCGCCGAGGCGCTGACCTCCGTCGGTCTCGGCGAACGCCTCGGGCACCTGCCCTCCGAGATGTCCGGCGGCCAGCAGCAGCGCGTCGCCATCGCCCGGGCCCTCGTCAAGCAGCCCAAGGTGCTGCTCGCCGACGAGCCCACCGGCAACCTCGACGAGAGCATGCGCGACGAGATCATGGACGTACTGGAGCGCATGTGGAAGGAGCACGGGCTGACCTTCATCATGGTCACCCACGACTCCGCGATCGCGAAGAAGGCCCCGCGGCTGGCGACCATCCGCAAGGGAAAGATCACCGTCAAGGAGAACGCGGGCGCGTGAGGTGCGTCACGGGCTGACGGTGCCTAGCACTGAACTCCCGCGCACAACCGCGCAGTTGGGTAACAGTGTCCGCCCCGGCGCGTAACAGTTCTCCTGTACATCTCTTACCGGTCTCTCATCTATTGAGCCCACTGATCGCCCCCCGGCATACTCCGTATTCCGGGGGGTTGACGTATATGCGTACGGGACTGCCTCCGGCCGGGTGAACGGGGAATTCGCCCGGTACACCGTCTCCCAGGGGGAGTCTTGCGCAGACAAGTGAAAAGAGCTGCCGCGGCCACGGTCGCCACGGCAGCAGCCGTCGCCCTCGCCGCAGGCATGACCAGCCCGGCGTCGGCGAAGCCGGAGCAGCGCGTCGCCGCGGCCGCCGCGGCCCTCTCATCGGTCGCCGGCCGGAACCACGTCACCCTCATCACCGGTGACCGGGTCGCCCTCGACGCCAAGGGCCGGGTCGTCGGCCTGGAGCGGGCCGAGGGACGCGAGCACATACCTTTCCAGATCCACAAGGTCGACGGGCACACCCTTGTCGTCCCCGGTGACGCCGTCCGGCTGGTCTCCTCCGGCAAGCTGGACCAACGGCTGTTCGACGTCACCGAGTTGAACAAGGCCGCGACCCGCAAGGCGCAGAAGAACGGCCTGAAGGTCATCGTCGGGTACCAGGGCGCCGCCGGCGCCGCCAAGGCCGACGTCCGCGACGCGGGCACCCTGCGGCACAGCCTCAGGACGCTCAACGCCGACGCCGTGCAGACCCCGGTCAAGGACACGCCGGAGCTGTGGGACGCGGTCACCAACGGGGACAAGGCCGCCGCCGGCATCGCGCACGTCTGGCTCGACGGCGTCCGCAAGGCCAGCCTCGACAAGTCCGTGCCGCAGATCGGCGCCCCCAAGGCGTGGGCGGCCGGCTACAACGGCAAGGGCGTCAAGATCGCCGTCCTGGACACCGGTGTCGACACGACCCACCCGGACCTCAAGGACCAGGTGATCGAGTCCAAGAACTTCACCACGGCGGCCGACGCCTCGGACCACTTCGGCCACGGCACGCACGTCGCGTCCATCGCGGCGGGCACCGGCGCCAAGTCGCACGGCAAGTACACCGGTGTCGCGCCCGGTGCGAAGATCCTCAACGGCAAGGTCCTGGACGACACCGGCTCCGGTGACGACTCCGGCATCCTGGCCGGCATGGAGTGGGCGGCGGCCGAGGGCGCCGATGTCGTCAACCTCAGCCTGGGCGGCTACGACACCCCGGAGATCGACCCGCTCGAGGCCGAGGTGAACAAGCTCTCCAACGAGAAGGGCATCCTGTTCGCGATCGCCGCGGGCAACGAGGGCCCCGAGTCCATCGGTTCGCCGGGCAGCGCGGACGCCGCGCTCACCGTCGGCGCCGTCGACGGCAACGACAAGCTCGCCGACTTCTCCTCCACCGGCCCCAGCGCCGAGGGCACCATCAAGCCGGACGTCACCGCGCCCGGCGTCGACATCACCGCGGCGGCGGCCAAGGGCAGTCTCATCGACCAGGAGGTCGGCGAGAACCCGCCCGGCTACCTGACCATCTCGGGTACGTCGATGGCGACCCCGCATGTCGCCGGCGCCGCCGCGATCCTGAAGCAGGAGCACCCCGACTGGGGCTACCAGCAGCTGAAGGGCGCGCTGACCGGCTCCGCCAAGGGCGGCAAGTACACGCCGTTCGAGCAGGGTTCGGGCCGTATCGCCGTCGACAAGGCCATCAAGCAGACCGTGGTCGCCGACCCGGTGTCGGTGAACTTCGGTCTGCAGCAGTGGCCGCACACCGACGACACCCCGGTCACCAAGCAGCTCACCTACCGCAACCTCGGCACCAAGGACGTCACCCTCAGCCTCTCGGCGAGCGGCACCGACCCCAAGGGCGCGGCGGCCCCGGCCGGCTTCTTCAAGCTGGGCGCGACCAAGGTGACCGTCCCGGCGGGCGGCACGGCCGCCGTCGACGTCACCGTGAACACCAAGCTGGGCGGCACCCTGGACGGCGCCTACTCGGCGTACGTCACGGCGACCGGCGACGGCCAGAGCGTCCGTACGGCGGCCGCGGTGCAGCGTGAGGTGCAGTCGTACAGCGTCACCCTCAAGCACATCGGGCGCGACGGCAACCCGACCGGTGTCTACGACACCGGCCTGGTGGGCTACTCGGGCCTCGGCGACGGCCGCGCCTACACCGTGCCGACCGCCGACTCCGGGACCACCACGATCCGGGTGCCGAAGGGCACGTACCTGCTCGACGCCTGGATCGCGAAGGACTTCACCACCTTCGACGGCGGCATCGACTGGCTGGTCCAGCCGAAGCTGAGCGTCACCCACGACCTCACGGTCACCATCGACGCCCGCACCACCAAGGCGGCCGACATCACCGTGCCGGACGCGCAGGCGAAGCCGGGCTCCGCGACGATCGACTACATGTACGACCCGGCGGGCATCGGGTTCGGGGTCGGCTTCGACACCTTCGACAAGATCCGGATGGCCCCGCTGGGCGGCGAGGTCGCGAGCGGTCTGACCCAGACCTGGAGCGGCCAGTTCACCAAGGGCGCGGGCGAGGAGTACGACGTCGCCACCAGCGCCCAGGTCAAGAAGATCCAGGGCGACAAGGTCCGGCACTTCAAGACCGGCGAGTTCGCCACCGTCAAGAACAGCCTCGGCGGCTCCGCCTCCGGCAAGACCGGCTCGGTCAGCCCGTGGGGCATCGTCGGTGAGGACATGGTGATGGGCGGCGCCGTGGAGCAGAAGCTGCCCAGCACCCGCACCGTCCACGTCTCCACCGTCGACGGCGCCCTGTGGGGCTTCGACTTCACCCAGTTCAGCGGCCATGACGCCCAGGGCCTGCCGATCGCCGACGCCTTCTACACGAGCGACCCGCAGCAGTACAAGGCGGGCAAGAGCTACCAGAACACCTTCAACAGGGCGATCTTCGGCCCGCATCTGACCAGCGACTTCGGTCTGTACCGCGACGCCAACCAGATCTCCGGCTTCGTCCCGCTGTTCTCCGACAGCGCCAAGCACGCCGGGTCCTCCGACTTCCTGTCGGTGAACACCACCCTGTACCGCAACGGCACCAAGGTGGGCTCCAACAAGGACCCGCTGTTCGGCGGCGACGCCTTCACCGTGCCGTCCGCCGACGCCGAGTACAAGCTGACCACCTCGGTCATCCGCTCGGTCAAGGTCGCCGCCGCCTCCACACGGATCGACGCGAGCTGGACCTTCCACTCGAAGAAGCCGACCGGCGGCGTCCCGGCCAAGCTCCCGGCCTCCACCGTCCACTTCGGCGCCAACACCGGGTCGGACAGCCGCGTCGAGGCGGGCAAGAAGGTCACCTTCCCGGTCACCGTCGAGGGCTCGGCCGCCGGCCGCAACCTGAAGTCCCTCTCGGTCTACGTGTCGTACGACTACGGCAAGACCTGGAAGAAGCTGACGGTCAGTCACGGCAAGATCACCGTCAAGAACCCGGCCAAGGGCAAAGCCATCTCGTTTCACGCCAAGATCGCCGACAAGAAGGGCAACAAGTCGACGATCTCGATCTACAACGCGTACTACGCCAAGTGAGCCGTAGCCGCTGAGTGGATCCACAGCGAGCGGCCCGTCGGAAGCGCGGCTTCCGGCGGGCCGTTCCCCCTTCCCGGGGTCAGGTCAGGGGGCGGCGACCCGGGTCGCGTCCGTGCCCCAGCTGGCCAGCAGCCGCAGCGCCTGAGCCGACGCCGAGCCCGGCTCCGCGTGATACGTGACCAGGGACTGGTCCGGGTCGTCCGGCATCCGGAACGACTCGTAGCTGAGGTACAGCTCGCCCACCAGAGGGTGGTGCAGCCGCTTCACCCCGTGGCTCTTCTCCTTGACGTCGTGCGTCGCCCACAGCCGGCGGAACTCCTCGCTCTTCACCGAGAGCTCGCCGACCAGCGCGGACAGCCGGGTGTCGTCGGGAAAGCAGCCCGCGTCCATGCGCAGCAGGCAGACGATGTCGATCGCCTTCTGCTCCCACTCGACGAAGAGATCGCGGTACTCGGGCCGCAGGAACACCAGCCGCGCCCAGTTGCGCTCCGTGACCGGCAGCTCCGACCAGTCACCGAAGACCGCGGCCGCCATGCCGTTCCACGCCAGGATGTCCGAGCGGCGCCCCCCGATGTACGCCGGCACCCCGTCCATCGCCTCCAGCAACTGCCCCAGCGCCGGACGCACCTGCTGAGGCCGCGCCGATGCCCTCTTCTTGTGCTGCTTACCCTTGGCGAGGTGCAGGAGATGCGCGTGCTCGGCGTCGGAGAGCCGCAGCGCACGGGCGATCGCGTCCAGCACCTCCGCCGACACGTTCCGCCCGTTGCCCTGCTCGAGGCGCGTGTAGTACGCCACCGACACCCCGGCCAGCTGGGCCAGCTCCTCGCGCCGCAGCCCCGGCACCCTGCGGTGCCGCCCGAAGTCCGGCAGCCCCACGTCGCCGGGGCGCAGCCGGGCCCGCCGGGTGCGCAGGAACTCGCTGAGCTCGGCCCGTCGGTCCAGGGGCGGGGAGGGGGAGGTCGGGGGCTGCTCTTCCATACCTCCAGTATTCACGGTCGTACGCACGGGAACCTGACCCCGCCAGTGGTAGGCACGCCAGACGTACGCAGAGGCGAGGGCTGGGTGGCGGACGTAGCGTGGAGGAGCCTGGATGGGTGCCCGGGAGAAGGCGACCGGGTACGTACACACCCCCCTAGGAGAACCCCCCTCATGACCACTGTTGCTGCTTACGCCGCGCCCGCCGCGAAGGCCCCGCTGGAGCGGACCACGATCGAGCGGCGCGCGGTCGGTGAATTCGACGTCCTCATCGACATCGAGTTCGCCGGTATCTGCCACTCCGACATCCACCAGGCCCGCGAGGGCTGGGGTACGGCGATCTTCCCGATGGTGCCCGGTCACGAGATCGCGGGCGTCGTCTCCGAGGTCGGTCCGGGTGTCACCAAGTACGCGGTGGGGGACCGGGTGGGCGTCGGCTGCATGGTCGACTCCTGCCGAGAGTGCGACAACTGCAAGGCCGGTCTCCAGCAGTACTGCACCGGCGGCGGTCCCACCTGGACGTACAACGCCGTCGGCAAGGACGGGCAGCCGACCTACGGCGGCTACTCGCAGAAGATCGTCGTCGACGAGAACTACGTCGTCCGCATCCCCGACGGCCTCTCCCTCGACGTCGCCGCCCCGCTGCTGTGCGCCGGCATCACCACCTACTCCCCGCTGAAGCACTGGAACGCGGGTCCCGGCAAGAAGGTCGCGGTCGTAGGCCTCGGCGGCCTGGGACACATGGGCGTCAAGATCGCCGCCGCCCTCGGCGCGGAGGTCACCGTCCTGTCCCAGTCGCTCCGCAAGAAGGACGACGGCCTGAAGCTGGGCGCCACGGACTACCGGGCGACCAGCGACCCGAAGACCTTCGAGGACCTCAAGGGCACGTTCGACATCATCATCAACACGGTGTCGGCGCCGCTCGACTTCGACGCGTACCTGTCGCTGCTGCGCACCGACGGCGCGATGGTGAACGTCGGCATCCCGGAAGAGCCGGTGCACATCCTGCTCTCCTCCGTCTTCGGCGACCGTCGGGTCCTGAGCAGCTCCGGCATCGGCGGTATCCAGGAGACCCAGGAGATGCTGGACTTCTGCGCCGAGCACAGCCTGGGCGCCGAGATCGAACTGATCAACGCGGACCAGGTCAACGAGGCCTACGAGCGGGTCGTGGGCAGCGACGTCCGCTACCGCTTCGTGATCGACACGGCGACGATCTGAGTCACCGCTTCTCCTTTCGGCCGAGGAGATAGAGCAGATAGGGACCGCCGACCAGGGAGGTGAGCGCACCCACCGGGATCTCCAGCGGAGGTACCAGGGTGCGGGCCACCAGGTCGGCGGTCACCAGCACCAGGGCGCCCGTCAACGCCGAGCAGACCAGCGGCAGCTGAGGCGTGCGGGTGAGCCGCCGGGCCAGCTGCGGCGCGGTCAGGGCGACGAACCCGATCGGCCCGGCGGCCCCGGTGGCGGTGGCGGCGAGCACCACGCCGAGGAGCGTGAGGCCGAGGCGGGCCCGGTCGACGGGGAGGCCGAGGGCGGCGGCGGTGTCGGTGTCGAGACCGAGGGGCCGCGCGGCCCGGGCCGCCCACACCAGCCCCGGCAGGGCGAGCAGCAGGACGACGGCGAGCGGGCCGGCCTGTTCCCACCCGCGGCCGTTGAGACTGCCCGTCAGCCACAGCTTGACCTGCTCGGCCGCGTCCAGCTCGCTGTCGGTGAGATACAGCTGGACGACGGCGGACAGCGCGACGCCGATACCGACGCCGGTGAGCACGAAGCGGCTGGGCTGCATGCCGTGCCGCCAGGCGAGGGCGTACACGAGAACGGCGGCGGCCAGCCCGCCGCCGACGGCCACGAGCGGCATCGCGCCGGGCGCGGCGACGGCCCCGGTGGCCAGCGCGAGCACGGTCGCGGCGGCGGCGCCGTGCCCGACGCCGATGACGTCCGGGCTGGCGAGCGGGTTCCGGGTGACGGTCTGCACGAGCGCCCCGGCGAGCCCGAGGCAGACACCGACGAGGGCGCCGAGCACGATCCGGGGGACGCGCAGCTCGCCCACGACCAGGTCGTAGGGGGTCCGGTCACCGCGGAGGGCGCGCCAGACGTCGGCCGGGGGGACGAAGGTCTGGCCGAGGGAGGCGGAGGCGACCATCGCGAGGAGGAGGCCGAGGAGCAGGGCGAGGGCGACGATCATCGACCGCCGGTGGAGGAGGAGGGAGAAACGGGGGTGGGGGCGCAGCACGAACGTCCCTGCGGGCCGGTGGGGGCGCAGCACAAGTGCCCCCGCGGGCCGGCGGGGGCTGGTCGCGCCCCGCGGCGGAGCCGCAGATCGGTACAGCCCCGCGCCCCTGAAGGGGCGCTGCCCAGCCGCCTCCTCTTCAGCCACCCAGCTGCGGGCAGGCGTGCCGCAGGGCGGCACGGGTGGGCGCGGCGGCACCCTGCCAGCGCCGGTAAGCGAAACCCCCCGCCCCTGGGCCCACTTCACGCCACAGCCCCCTTCCTCCGTACCAGTCCCACCAGCACCGGCACCCCCACCAGCGCCGTCATCACCCCGGCCGGCACCTCCGCAGGAGCCCGTACCACCCGGCCCAGTACATCCGCGGCGAGCAACAGCGCCGCCCCCAGCAGCGCCGACAGCGGCAGCACGCGCGCGTACCCGCCGCCCCGCACCACCCGCCGCGCCAGATGCGGCACCACCAGCCCCACGAACGCGATCGGCCCGGCCGCCGCCACCGCGGACGCGGTCAGCAGTGTGGCCCCCAGCGCCGCACACCCCCGTACGACATGCACCCGATGCCCCAGCGCCCGAGCCGTCTCGTCGCCCAGCGCCAACGCGTCGAGCCCCCTGGCGCAGGCCAGCACCAGCCCCGCCCCCACCGCCAGAAACGGCAGCATCCGTACGACCGTCCCGGCGTCACGCCCGCTGAGCGCCCCCACCTGCCAGAACCGGAACTCGTCCAGCGTGGCGGAGCTGGAGGTGAGGACGACCGTCGTCGCCCCCGCGGTCATCGCGGACAGGGCCGTACCGGCCAGTGCCAGCTTCACCGGTGATGCCCCGCCCCGCCCGCGCGAGGCGATCCCGTACACCAGGCACGCGGCGAGGACGGCGCCGGTGAAGGCGTACCAGACGTAGGCCCCGAAGCCGTACGCGGAGCCGCCGAGGACGATGGCGAGCACGACCCCCGCCGCCGCGCCCTGGCTCAGCCCGAGGATCCCGGGGTCGGCGAGCGGGTTGCGGGTGACCGCCTGGAGCGCGGCGCCGGCGAGACCGAGCGCGGCGCCCGCGGTGAGGCCGATCTCGGTGCGGGGCAGCCGCAGGGAGCGCACCACGAGCGCGTCGGGTGAGTTCCCGCCGTGCAGCAGGGCGTCGAACACCGTCGCCGGAGGTACGGCACGGGTGCCGACGGCGAGGCTGAGTACGGCGACGACGGCCACCACGAGGGCGGCCGTCGGCCAGGCGAGGGCGCGGCGCACTTACCGGAGTCGCTCGGCGAGCTGTCGTACGACCAGACGCGCGGCCGTGGGACCGGCGTTGAGGTACCAGGGGTCGTCGTCGACCTGCACGGTGTGTCCGGCCTCGACCGCCTTCATGGACTTCCACAGCGGCCCGGCCAGCGTGCTCCCCGCGTCGGTCTCGGCGGCGTCGCCCTGCACGGAGTAGAAGATCCAGTCACCGTCGGCGACATCGACCTTCTCGGCGCTGATGTCCTGCGAAATGGCGTTGAACCGCTGGGACTTGGGGCGGGAGAGCCCCATGTCGACGGCTATCGAGCCGGTGAAGGAGGACACGCCGAACATCCGGGTGCGGTCGGGTGTGAAGCGGACCATGGACACCGTGGTGGCGGAGTCGAGAGCGGTGCCGCTCTTCTTCGCGTTGTCGACGATGTCGTCGAGGAGTTCCCGCGCCTCCTGCCCCTTGCCGACGGCGTCCCCGACCAGCAGCAGGTCGCGCTTCCAGTTGATGCCCTGGCCGGCGGTGACCACGGTGGGCGCGATCTTCGACAGCTGGGGGTAGAAGTCGCCGAGCGAGTCGTTGATCAGGATCAGGTCGGGCTTGGCGGCGGCCAGCGACTCCAGGTTGGGCGCGGCACGGGTGCCCGCGTCGGTCATCGCGGCGAGCTTCTTCTTGTCCTGCGGGAAGGCGTCGGCCAGGTAGTCGGGGACGAGCCCGGCGTTCTCGGCGCGGGTGCCGACGGTCGGGACGATGCCGAGGGTGAGCAGGTCGTCGAGCTGCCCGGTGGAGAGCACCGCGATCCGCTTCGGCTGCGCCTTGATGGTGGCGCTGCCCTCGAAGTGGGTGACCGTGCGCGGGAAGAGGCCGTCGGTCTCGGTGTCCGAGCCCATGCCGTCGGCGAGGGCGCTCGGCGCGGCGGAGGGGCCTTCGGAGGCGCCGGTGACCTTGTTGACGGTTCCGTCGGCATGCGACGCACCGGCATCGTTGCCGGCGGTGGAGGAGCCGCAGCCGGCCAGCAGGCCGCCCACCACGGACACGGCGGACACGGCCACGACGGCCTTCATTCTCGACGCACGCACAACCAGGTCTCCCGATGAATGACTAAGGGAAGCCTTACCTTAACCGGTGCCGGGAGTACGTTGGACAGGAGGAGGTCCCACGATGACCGTGAACCTGAACCACACCATCGTCGCCGCACACGACAAGCACGCGTCGGCGCGGTTCCTGGCCGACATCCTCGGTCTTGAAGTCAGCCCGGAATACGGCCCGTTCGTCCCGGTCGCCCTGCCGAACGGCGTCACCCTCGACTACCTGGAGAGTCCCGGGGACATCCCGCCGCAGCACTACGCCTTCCTGGTCTCCGAGGACGACTTCGACGAGATCTTCACCCGCGTCCGGGACACCGGCCTCACCTACTGGGCCGACCCGCACCACAGCCGCCCCGGCGAGATCAACACCAACGACGGCGGCCGCGGCACCTACTTCGACGACCCCAACGGCCACCGCCTGGAAATCCTCACCCGGCCCTACGGCAGCGGCGGCTGACCCAGCGGCACGGACTCCCCGGGCGCGTACGACCGTACGACCGCACCCGCCCCGTCACCACCGGACGTCCGTACGACATGCACGCGCCCACGCCCGCCGACCAGGCCCCGCTCGTCCGTCACCGTCAGCACCGTGTTCTCGTCGATCGCGACGCCGTACGGCACCCGGCCGTGCGACACGGCCGCGACCAGCCGGGCCAGCGTCCCCCACTGCGCTGCGTGCACGTCCACCGCGAACGGCACCAGGCCGAGGCCCGGCCGGACCTCGACCTCGGCCAGGTCCTCGGCGGTGTCGGGCGGACAGACCGGCACGCCGTCCACCAGCCAGCCGCCGACCACGGCCCGCCGGGCGGCGAGAACGGCGCCCGCGGAGAATCCGGCGTAGGGGATGCCGTGCTCGGCGAGCACCTCGGGCAGCAGTTCCAGACAGCCCGCGAACGCGTCCTGATAAGCGGGCGTGAGCCCACCGCACACCAGCACCCCGTCCAGCCCGTCCCGCAACGACCCGGGTTCGAACCGCCCGCCGACCGGCACCAGCAGCGGCACCGGAACGCACTCCCCGGCGGCCCGCAACGCCCCCGCGTACCGCCCGAACTGCTCCGCCCCGTCCCCCTCGTCGACGATCAGGCACCCGATACGACGGCTGCCCGCACCCGCGGCCCGCAGCAGCGGCCCGTACACCTCGGGAGCGTCCCAGCCCCCACCGACGAGAAAGATCCCGCTGCCCGGTGCCCCGAGATCACCGCCACGGTGTCGGGCGCTCACCCCCGCAGGCCCTTGATCCCGTCCTGCGCCGCCATGACCAGCTCGATGGCCCGGTTGTCGGCCGCCGGTTCGCGCATCTGGTTCGTCACGTAGGCGATCGCCATCCGCTCGTCCGGGTCGACCCAGACCAGTGCGCCGCCCCAGCCGCCCCAGCCGAGGGCGCTCCCGAACAGGCCGTAGCCCAGGCCGTACCGGGAGGGCATGCCCAGGACGCGGTCGTCACCGTCGAACTGCACCTCCCGCGCCCGTTCGCACCCCGCCGGCGACAGCACCCGCACCCCGCCGGCCGTTCCGCCGCAGGCGAGCAGGGACTGGACGAGGGCGATGGAGCGGGCGTTGCCGAAGCCGCTGGCCGCGGGGATCTGGGAGCGTCGCCAGGCGAGGCTGTTGCCGTCCCGGACCCGCAGGGTGGCGACGCCGGGCCGTTTCGCGTCGTTGTCCCGGGCGCCGGCCGCGTAGTCCTCGTCCCTGCCCGGCGGCGGCACGGTGAGCGCCACGCGCCGGTCGTGCTCGGCGCCCAGCCCGATATGGAAGTCGGCGCCCAGCGGCCCGGCCACCTCGGCGGCGAAGAACTCGCCCAGGCTCCGTCCGCTGATCCGGCGCACCACCTCACCGACGAGGAACCCCTGGGTGAGCGAGTGATACCCGGCCGCCGTCCCCGGCTCCCACTGCGGAGCCGTCCCGGCCAGCCGGGCCGTGGCCGACGTCCAGTCGTACACCTCCTCTATCGGCCCCTCCCAGTCGGGCAGCCCGGCGGTGTGCGAGAGCAGATGCCGTACGAGCACACGCTCCTTCCCCGCCGCGGCGAACTCGGGCCAGTACCGGGAGACCGGTGCGTCGGGATCCAGCTCGCCCCGGTCGATCAGGACGAGCGCGCACAACGCGGTCATCGTCTTGGTCACGGAGAACACGTTGACGATCGTGTCCCGCTCCCACGGCACACTGCGCCCCGCGTCGGCGAACCCGCCCCACACGTCGACCACGGGCTCCCCGTCCACGAAGACGGCGACGGCACCTCCCACGTCCCCCTCGTCCAGCAGTCCGGAGAGCATGGTGGGCACAGCGGCGAACAGCTCGTCGTAGGAGCCATGAATGTCGGCCATACCGGCCATTCAGCCCCCGGCATTCGGCGAACGCAACCCAATTCCCGGCGAGCGCACGGCAGCCGCACCCGCTCTCGCGGTACGGGCGGAGTGATACGGCCGCCCACCTGGGCAGCGCGGGACTCACGCCTGCGCCGACCCCCCCCGCCGTGCCGGATGCCCCTGGTCCGTCCCGAACGGGTGACTCGGACGGAGGCCGCGAGGTCGGTCCGGCGGTCGCGGAATCGCCCGGGGTCCTCGCGCGTTGTGGGGAGTGGGCGCGGGACGCCGGTGATGTGCGAGCCGAACAGCCCGAGTGACCGAGCTGACAGAAATTGGAGGGTCCGTAATGGCTGCGCAGACGCAGAGGGCCGTGCTGGCGGGCGGATGCTTCTGGGGGATGCAGGACCTGATCCGCCGGCTCCCGGGCGTGACGGGGACCCGGGTCGGATACACCGGGGGTGACGTGCCGAACGCGACGTACCGTAACCACGGCACGCACGCGGAGGCCATAGAGATCCTCTTCGCCCCCGAGAAGACCGACTACCGCGCGATCCTGGAGTTCTTCTTCCAGATCCACGACCCGAGCACCAAGAACCGCCAGGGCAATGACATCGGCCTCAGCTACCGCTCGGCGATCTACTACGTGGACGACGAGCAGAAGCGGATCGCCGAGGACACCATCGCGGACGTGGACGCCTCCGGACTCTGGCCGGGCAAGGTCGTCACCGAGGTGGAGCCGGTCGGCCCCTTCTGGGAGGCCGAGCCCGAGCACCAGGACTACCTGGAGCGCTACCCGGACGGCTACACCTGCCACTTCCCGCGCCCGGGCTGGCGACTCCCGGCCCGCACGGAGAGCTGACCACTAGACGGCCCGGCACGAGGGGCGGAGGCCGACCGGCAGACGCCCGCCCTTGTCTGTCTGGGAACACGCCGGGTGGCGGCCGTGCCCGCCACCCGGCACCAGACGCCTCCGCTCGGAGCGTTCCGGGGAATCGGGGCTCAGGACGCGGGGGCCTCGGTGGCGGCGGCGAGTGCGCTGAGCACCTGCCTGAGCTGCGCGACGGCTTCGGTGTCATCGGCCGGGTGGGTCTCGGCGAAGCGAGTCACTGAACCCGGTATCGCGAGTTTGGGGCTCTCCAGGATCGTGGCGCCGGCGATACCGGCGATACCGGCGATACCGGCGATACCGGCGATACCGGCGATACCGGCGGACCTGCGGGCGTCGTCCTGGGCCCACACGTGTGCGCGCTGGGACGAGCGCGACGCGGACTTCATCCGCGAGATCCTCGATTTGGTGGGTGACAGGTGGAGCATGCTGGTCATCGGCGCCCTGGCCGCCGGCGACGCCCGCTACTCGGACCTCGACACCCTGATCCCCGCCGTCTCCCGGCGCATGCTCACCCTCACCCTCAAACGCCTGCAGCGCGACGGCCTTGTCGACCGCACCGCCTACGCGGAGGTACCGCCCCGCGTCGAGTACCACCTCACCGGCCTCGGCGCCTCCCTGCTCTCCGCCATCCAGCACCTGGCCGCCTGGGGCTCCGAACATCACACCGAGGTCCGACGCCACCAGGACGCGTACGACAGGAACGTCACGCACGGGTAGCACCGGGAGTCCGGGTCCCCCTGGCTCCCAGGACCGGGCCACGGTGCTGACGCGCACGTCGGTGCCTGCGGAAGGTTCGTCCAGGACCGTGTCGTGCCGGTGGCGGACGATGGCGTACTCGTCCTCGCTCGCCTGACTCTCCTCGCTCTCCGACAACGCTTCGAGCCCGGCAGGCTGTGGAAGCGCACCCAACGGTCGCTGTGGGCAGCGCGCAGTTCGTGGGCGATGGGAGGCCCTTCGGGAACTGGCGCTGCCACAGTGCGGACAGACGGTCCCTGTCGAGGTCGCTGCTCATCATCTGGCCGACGGAGCCAGGTGGGCAAGGAACTCGTCTCCAAGGGGATAGGGGTATTCCTGCGGCAGCAGCCGGGCGGCGGAGTCCAGGTCCCCGGTGGTGACGAGGGCGTGGATCTCGTGTGCGAGCGGGGTCACGTCGCGGATGGCGACCGTCCACTCGTCCGCGTAGCGTCGTGCGGCCTCACCGGACAGGCCGAGTTGCAGGGACCGGTACGGCAGGGGTTGCAGGCGCAGGTCCCGCTCCGGGTCCCACTGCACCCGGGTGGGCGCGCGCTTCACCTGCCGCTGCCAGGTGGCGCGGTCGGGGTGGGCTCCGCGGGAGTAGCTCGACAGGCAGGCGTGGCGCAGCGCCCATTCGAAGCCGTCTCGGGTGATCTCGACAGCGAGCACGGTCTCCTGCCCCGCCTTGGCGCCCCAGCCGCAGCGGTACATCATCCACAGGAACGACGGTTTGATCCACGTCATCCGGTCCCGCTTCCATGCGCCGGGGAAACGGCCGTCGTGGACGGCGGGCAGGCCGATCTCCGGGGAGTACGCCTGGTAGACGGTGATCGTGGATTCCGAGTGGGCCGCACGGATCCTGTGCTGCGGTTCTTCCATGGCGTACAGCGTGCGGTCGGCCGGTTCAGGCGGCCACTGAATTTCGACGGCCGTCCACTGTGATGAGAGCAACTGCCGCAGCACTGTGCCGGTTACCGGTGACACGGCCGCTGCGGCTCGCCCGTAGCAGCGCGATGGCGCTGCGGCTTGAAAATTCGGTAGAGGAGCCACTTCAATGGCGCTGTGACCATGGCTGCGATGGACGGCAACGGGACCGTCGCCGGACGCGTCTCGCTCGGTGACGTCATCGCGCACCTGGGCAGGCGCAGGCCGGTCTTCCACTCCGAAGCCGATTTTCAGCACAGCTTCGCGCGAGCCCTGTGGGAACTGTCGCCGGATGTGCACTCCAGGCTTGAGGTGCCGCAGCGGACGGGGGGCAAGGCCGAGTATCTGGACCTCCTGTGCATCGGCCCCTCGACCCGTACCGCGATCGAGTTTAAGTACTTCACCCGGAGATGGACGGGCACGGTGGGGATTCCCCCCGAGGACTACGCCTTGAAAGGGCATGCCGCAGCGGACCTCGCCCGTCTGCACTTCGTACGGGACATAGCCAGGCTGGAGCGCTTCTGCCGCCGGTCTGACCAGAACGGTCTTGCCGTCATGCTGACCAACGACGCCTCCCTGTGGACTCCGCCCGGCGCCCGCCACGGGCAGACTCGGGATCGAGAGTTCAGGATCCACCAGGGGCGCGAGCTTGTTGGCACGCTGCTGTGGGCCGAGGGGGCCTACAAGACGAACACGTGCGCGTTGCGGGGTGCATATCCCCTCGAGTGGAAGCCGTACTCCGAACTGGGGGGAGCGGGCGGAGAGTTCCGGTATCTCGCCGTGGCCGTTGGCCCGTTGTCCGACGTGGCTGACAACGGGCCAACGCACATGTAGCGGGGCGGCGATCCCCCACTGCTGCGCGGGGCGTTGGCACTCACTACCGTCATGGCATGGCGGCGGTTGACGAATGGCCAGATTTTCCCGAAGGACTCGCTCCCGAAAGCGATCAGTCATCCGTGCGAGTTGGCGTAAGGCCTGTCGGGCAGGACGCCCCCCCGGTTCGTCCCGAACGGGTCACTTGGCTTGACCCTCGTCCCGCCATGAGGTGGGCAAGGGGTTCGTCTCCAGCGGGATAAGGGCGCTCCTGTGGCAGCAGCCGGGTCGCGGAGGTCAGGTCGGCGTCGAGGCGGGCGGGCGGGTTCGCGCACCTGCCACTTGCCGCGTGGTTCGCCGGGGCCGGAAGCGGGTGCGGGGCCCGTCCGCGGTGATCTCCTCGTCACGGCTGGTGAGGCGCAGGAGGGCGCCCGGACCTGCCCGGTTCGCGGCGAGTTGTCTTGATCGCGAAGTGAGCCGTTGCTAAGCCTTTGGCACTCAACCCTAGCGAGGACGTCGTGTATCAAGAGCCTCCTCTTCCCGTTCCTCCGCGTTCACGTGTCCGGGGGTTCATCTGCGCCGTCGCGGCCATCGCCCTTGTGACGCTCACCGCCGCGACAAGTCCGCCCGACGCGGACACGCGGACCGCGGCGGACCCGGCAGCCGTGGTCCGCGAGTGGAACGCCGTCGCCACCGACACGATCAAGAACAGTCTCGGCCCACGCCCCTCCGGGCAGGCAGCGATCTGGGAGGGGTTCGTCTCCGTCGCCGTGTACAACGCTGTGGTGGGGATCGAAGGCGGCTACGCTCTGTACAAATGGCGCGAGCGCGGTCCGGCCAAGGCATCCTCCGCGGCGGCCGCCGCCACTGCGGCCCACGACGTGCTGGTCACCTACTTCCCCGCCTTCAAGGAGCGGCTCGACACCGCCTACGCGGACTCGCTCGCCGCTCTTCCGGCCGGTCAGGCCAGAGACCGGGGCGTTGACTACGGGAAGCGTGCCGCCGCCCGCATCATCGAACTCCGGGAAGGGGACGGAAGGTTCGCGGACGTTCCTTTCACCGCTTCCCCGGCACCGGGGGTCTGGCGGCCCACTCCGCCCGCGTTCCAGCCCTTCATCGACACCTGGCTCGCGAGGCTCCGCCCCCTCCTGCTCACCTCCCCGCAGCGGTTTCGCCCTGGCGGACCACCCGCCATCTCCTCGGCCGCTTACGCAGAGGATGTCCAGGAGCTGAAGGCCATGGGCGGGAAGACCGGCTCGGGCAGGAGCGCGCAGCAGACCGAGACCGCGCTCTTCTTCAGCGGCAACCTGGTCGAACAGGTCCAGACAGCCGTACGAGACCATGCCGCCCGGCACCGGTTCGGCATCGCCGAGACGGCCCGGCTGTTCGCCGCGGTCAACGCGTCGGCGACCGACGCCGTCGTGACGGCATGGGACGCCAAGCTCCACTACGGCTCCTGGCGGCCGATCACCGCCATCCGCCTCGCCGACACCGACGGCAACCCCGCGACGACGGCAGACCCGGCCTGGGAGCCGCTGCTCCTCACCCCGCCACACCCGGACTACGTCGCCGGCCATACGACCGTCGCCGCCGCCGTGGCACGCGCCCTGACCGGAGTTCTCGGCACCTCGCACATCGACCTCTACCTCCCCTCCGAGGTCACCGGCACCACGCGGTTCTACGGGTCCGCCGACGACCTCAACCGCGACGTCGTCGACGCCCGTGTGTGGGGCGGCGTCCACTCCCGCACGGCGGACGTGGCCGGCTGCCGGGCCGGCGCCCGCGTGGCCGCCTGGGCGCTGGACCACTACTTCCAGCCGGTCGGCATCGTCGCGCTACGCGGACGAGTGGATCGTGTCCATCAGCGACGTGACTCCGCTCGCCAACGAGATCCACGCACTCGTCAGGCACGGTGAACCGGACTCGGCCACCGGACTGCTCCCCCAGGAGCAGGGGTACCCCGCCAGTGCAGAACTCCTGGCCCACCTGTGTCCCTGACGTGCGATCAGGGCACCACTGGGGCCGTCATCCACGGGTTACATGGCGGCGCGGGTCTGTGAACGCCGCTTGATGACTCATGTCATCCTGTCGCGCTTCCACACGCCGGGAGAGCGGCCCTCGCGGACAGCGGGCATTCCGATCTCCGGCGACTGCACCTGGTGGACGGTGATCGCGGACTCGGCGTAGGCGATCTTCGCCGGACGACGGGAGGACGGTCGCCGGACGCCGCTCGCGGTCGGGGTACAGGCCGGTCGTCACGCTCTCAGCCGCTCCCGGTCCCCCATCACCACGACGGGGTGCAGGCGGGGATCGAGGGTGTGCAGCAGGGTCTTCATGCCGGACTCGGGAACGGTGACACAGGCAGACGTGCCGTCGCCGTGGTCCAGGTGCAGCCATATGCCGCCGCCCTTCTCCACTCCCTGGGGACGGTTCCAGTCGAACGGCGGGACACCCGTGAGCCGGTTGTAGTCGATGGCGATGACGTAGTCGAAGTCGTGGGCGTGGTCTTCGCTGTCCTCGGTCATGGACGCGAAGGCGTTGTCGTCGTACCAGTAGCGCAGGCGGCTGCCCGGATCCTCGAGGGACCCTCCCGCATCCGTCAGGGAGAACGCGCCGACGGGACTGCGCTCGTCGTCCATGTGATGGTCGGTCGTCCAGCCCAGCCTGCCGTTGTGCGCGGGCCAACTGCCCTCGCGTTTCCAGGCGGTGCCCTGTTTCTCGTAGAGCACGACGGTGCTCTCGGCGGAGTCCGGGCCGTCGCCGTAGACGACCACGGCCTGGTAGGCCTGGGCCGGTACGAGCTTCCACATGCGGTTCCCGACGCCCGGAACGCGCGGCCCCGCTCCCGGGCCGGGGGAGCCGGGCGCAGCCGGGTTGTTGACGCCCGGGGCACCGACATGACTCCTGTGCCCGCCGGCTTCGGCGCACGCCGCGGTGCCGGCCAGCAGGACACCGCAGGCAAGAGCCGCGGATATGGCATGACGTGCGCCGCCGCGCCGCGCCAGCAGAGGACAGGGCCGTATGAGAGTAGATGTCCGCATGATCGGGATCTTGTGGCGGGAGGACCCTGGCCGCATCCCGGAGGCGCCATCCGGCCTAGCGGCCACGCCGAGTCCGGCACCTACGCCCCGGCCCGCCGGTACCGACCCCGACACCGCTACCGATGCCGTCCCGGGCGAGGCGGGTCACGTTACGTCGCGATGACCGATGCCCTCCTGAATCGGGGTGCCTAGTGTCATCTCGCCCCTGGTGGCAACGGATCGGAATCGGACCCGCATGCGTCTGCTCACGTACCTCGTCGGCTGCAGTGTCGACGGTTTCACCGCCGGTCCTGACGGACAGTGCGACCCCTTCGGCTTCGACGGCGATCTCAGGGCCGCCGTTCTGGCCGAGTACCCCGAGACGGTCCCGGACCATGCCCGCAGGCAGCTGGGCGTCGTCAGCACGGCGAACAGACTGTTCGACACGGTCGTCATGGGGCGCGGCGTCTACGAATCCGCTCGGGCGGCCGGTGCCGACAGCCCGTATCCCTGGCTGCGGCAGTACGTGGTCTCCTCGTCCCTGAAACGGCCCGCGTCAGGCGTCGAAGTCGTCGCCGGGGACCCGGCGGAGTTCGTCCGCGGGCTGAAGCGGCGGCCGGGCATGGGCATCTGGCTGTGCGGCGGCCCGGTGCTGGCCGGGCGCTTGCTGCGCGAGGTCGACAAGCTCGTGGTCCACCGCCACCCGGTGGTGTTCGGGGCCGGCGTTCCGCTGTTCCACGCGGCATTCGACCCTGCCGCCTTCACGCTGACCGACTTCCGGGTCTTCGCCACCGGCGCGACTGTCACCACGTACACCAAGCAGTAGGAGCACACATGTTGTTTCGCCCCACGACCGAGGCCGATCAGGAGCGTGTCGCAGCAGTCGTCGTGGATGAACCGGTGGGCTGGATCGACGCCGACCGCTACCTGGACGAGTTGAAACAGGGGATGTACCGGCCGGAGTGGACCTGGATCGCCGAGGACGACGGGCGGATCGTGGGCCGTTCCTTGTGGTGGGGGCAGCAGGACAGCGCTCACCCCGTCGCCCTGGACTGTCTGCATGTCGACCCGGCGCTCCCCGACCGCGCGGAGGTGGCGGCCGGGCTGCTGACCGCCGCGCTGCGGGCGTTCGCCGACGCCGGTGCGCCCAGAACTCCGCTGTACAACCTGACGCTGCCCGTCGGCTGGCGTGACACCCCGGCCGCGGTGGTCGCCGTGGAGTGGCGGCGCCGGGCCGCCGTGGCAGCAGGCCTCACGCACGAGGTGGAACGGCTGCGCGTGCAATGGACGGCCGACGTCGGCCTCCCCGCGTCCAGGGGCCGGCTGACGTTCGCCCCCGCTTCGGACGAGGAGTTCCTCCGGCTGTTCCGCCGGATAGCCGTCGGCAGCCTGGACGACGAGACCCGCAGGAACATCGCCGTCAAGGGCGCCGAAGCCACGGCCAGGGACGAGATGGACTTCTATCTCGGCTGCCCCGGTCGGCGCGAGTGGTGGCGCGTGGCCCGCACCCCGGACGGGCAGGTCGCGGGCCTCGCCCTCCCCTCCGCGACACCGTATGCCCGCAACGTGGGCTACCTGGGCGTCGTCCCCGAGTTGCGCGGCCATGGGTACGTGGACGACCTCCTCACCGAGATCACCCTCAGCCACGCGGAATCCGGTGCCGAACTGATCACAGCCACCACGGACACCGGCAACGCCCCCATGGCCGCGGCCTTCGCCCGCGCCGGCTACCGGACTTCGGAGATCCGCATGCTGTATTCGGCGCCGGTGACGTAGGGCGGAGCGACGGAGCCCCTTCGTCCGGGGGAGACGGACGGTTGACGAAGGGCGGCAGCGGGCGCGCCGTACGTAGAGAGCCGTATGAGCCGTATGAGCCGTATGAGCTGTATGAGAGTCGTACGAAGAGAGGGGAGCCGGTCTGATGCCGGTTTTCATCGAAGAGTTCACCTTGGCCGTAAGCGACGGCGGTCCCTACGCGCTCACCACGGGCCCGGACGGGGCGCTGTGGTTCACCCTGGTTCACAGCGGGGGTATCGGGCGTCTCGTGCCCGGAGGGGTACGCACACACCATCAACTCGATCCGGACTGCTGGCCGATGATCATCGCTGTCGGGCCGGACGACGCCTTGTGGTTCACCGAGCACCGGGCGCACCGCATCGGCCGGATCGCCCTCGACGGCAAGGCCGAGGAGTTCACCGTGCCGACCGCGGAGTGCGGTCCGTTCGGAATCGCCGCCGGGCCGGACGGAGCGCTGTGGTTCACCGAGACCGCCGCCGACCGGATCGGCAGAATCACCATCGACGGCCGGGTGACCGAGTTCCCGCTGCCGGCCACGGGGACCTACCCCTCCGCGATCACCGCAGGCGCCGACGACGGGATGTGGTTCACCCTGAACCAGGCCGACGCGATCGGGCGGATCGGCATGGACGGAGCCGTCACTCTGCACCCGTTGCCGACCAGGTCCGCCGCCCCGGTGGGCATCGCGGCCGGGCACGACGGGGCGGTCTGGTTCGTCGAGATCGGTGCAGGGCAGATCGGGCGGATCACTCCCGACGGCCAGATCACCGAGTTCCCGCTGCCCGACCGCACATCCCGGCCGCATGCCATCACCCCCGGCAGCGACGGCACGTTGTGGTTCACCGAGTGGGCCGGCAACCGGGTGGGCTCCCTCACCCCCGACGGCACCGTCACCGTGCACGACCTGCCGACGCCGGGCTCGGAGCCGCACGGGATCGCCCTGGGCCCGGACGGAGCTCTGTGGACGGCGCTGGAAATCGGCGCACTCGCCCGCGTCAGCGTCCGAGTCCGCACGTAACGACGCAGTGAAGCAACGACGCAGTGAAGCAACGAAGCAACGAAGCAACGAAAGGGAACGCTCATGAAGTACGCACTCGTGATCTTCGAGACCGATGAGTCGCGTCACCGGATCCGGACCGACCGGGCCGCTCACCGAGCGGCATACGAGACCTGGATCGGCAAGATCGCGGCGGCAGGCAAACTGATCAGCGGCGATGCCCTGGACACCGAGTCGGCCTCCGCGACGACCGTGCGCAGGACCACCGAAGCAGCGCCCGCCACGGTGACCGACGGGCCCGCTCACCCCGGTGAGGAGACCCTGGGCGGCTGGTTCGTCGTTGACGTGGCCGACCGTGAGGAAGCCGTGGAACTCGCCAAGGGGCTCGGCACCTCGGAGACCATCGAGATCCGGCCGGTGCTCGAAGGCGCCTGAGGACGGCCCGTTGCGGCATCGCCCCTCCCCCCTACGTACAGTGTCGATCACGATGCTCGGTTGCCGACGGGGGGAGCGGACGGTGCATGGGCGCGCGGAGGAACGACGCCACATTGAGCGGATGCTCGCCAACTCCCGGCGCGGAGCGAGCAGTTCACTGCTGCTGCACGGCGAGGCCGGCATCGGCAAGACCACTCTCCTTGAGCATGCGGCCGCCCACGCGGACGGCATGCGCGTGCTGCGGGTCGAGGGCATCGAGTCGGAGATGGAGCTCGCTTTCGGAGGGCTCCATCAGGTCCTCCTGCCGGTGCTCGAGCTGCTCGACCGGCTGCCGGGACCGCAGGCCGGGGCCCTGCGCGCCGTCTTCGGCCTGAGCGACGAGCCCGTACGGGACCGTCTCACCCTGGGGCTCGCCACCCTGTCGCTGCTGTCCGAGGCGGCCACGGACGACCCCCTGCTGTGCCTGGTCGACGACCTGCAATGGCTCGACCGGCCGTCCGGGGACGCGCTGACCTTTGCCGCCCGGCGGCTGCGGGACGAAGGCATCGTCATGCTCTTCGCCACCCGCGGCGCCTCGCCGGAGAGCGGATCGAGGGCGTTGCCGCGCGTACACGTCACCGGCATCGACCGACGGTCGGCCGTGGCGCTGCTGCCCGGTCTCGCTCCTCCGGTCGCCGAGCACATCCTCGATCAGGCGCAGGGAAACCCGCTGGCCCTGCGGGAGTTGGCCGCCGCGCTGACCCCGGCGCAGCGCGCCGGGCAGCTGGGGCCGCTGGCGCCGGCCGAGGCGCGGCCCGAGCTGCCCCATCAGCTCCAGGACACGTTCGCACAGCAGATCCGCCGCCTTCCCGACGCGACCCAGCGCACTCTCGCGGTGGCCGCGGCCGACGACACCGGGGACCTTCCCACCGTGCTGGCAGCCGCGGGGCGGCTCGACGGGGAGGTCAGGGATCTGGAACCCGCCGAGCGTGCCGGACTGGTCTTCGTCTCCGCGCAGAAACTGCGTTTCCGGCACCCCCTCATCCGGTTCGCCGCCTACCAACAGGCCCCGCTGGCCTGGCGGATCGCGGCGCACCGGGCGTTGGCGGCGGACCTGGACGGCCCCCAGCACGCGCACCGGCGCGCCTGGCACATGGCCGCCGCGACGACCGGCCCGGACGAAAAGGTCGCCGCGGAGTTGGAACGGGTCGCCGAGTGGGCCGGAAGCAGGCAGGCGATGGCGTCCGCGTCCGCGGCGTACGAGCGGGCCGCCCGCCTGACCGCCGATCCGCACCGGCACGCCCGCCGCCTGATCACCGCCGCGCAGAAGGCCAGCGAGGCCGGCCAGGACGAACGGTGCCGCGCTCTCGCCGACCAGGTGCCACTGCCGTTGCGGGACCCGGGGATGGCGGCGGACTTCGCGCGGGTACGCTCCGTGGTCGAGCTCG
Source organism: Streptomyces sp. NPDC048417 (assembly GCF_040651615.1). Taxonomy (NCBI): domain Bacteria; kingdom Bacillati; phylum Actinomycetota; class Actinomycetes; order Kitasatosporales; family Streptomycetaceae; genus Streptomyces; species Streptomyces sp. NPDC048417. Next base: position 329,440 of record NZ_JBEZKI010000005.1, read on the forward strand.
GCTACGGCAGCCCCCGCCGGGCCGCCCGCATCCTGGCCGACTGCGCGGACACGATCTCGGCCGACCGCCCCGACAAGCTCGCGCCGCTGCTGACCGACGCCATCCACGCGGCCTTCTGCGCGGGCGACGCACCCCTCATGGTGGAGATCGGCGTCCGCACACCCCATCTGCCGATCCTGGCCGTGCCCGCCCGCCTCCTGGGGGGCGACCTGCCCGGCGCGCGCCGGGCCCTGGACACTCTCGTACGGGCCGGACGCCTCGCCGACGTCGGGCTCATGGACCAGCTGGTGACCGCGATCCACTGCCACCTGATGGCCGATCACGCGACCGCGCACGAACTGGCCGCGGCGGCGGTCGCCCACTGCCGCGAGCAGGGCATCGGTGGATGGCTGCCCACCACGCTGCATCTGTGTGCCCAGGTGGAACTGGCACTCGGCCGACTCGACGACGCGCACGCACACGCCACCGAGGCGCTCCGGCTGGCCGACGGCTACGACCTGGACCATCGAGCAGCCCATCTGCGCGCCCTGTTGGCGGTGCTGGCCGCCGTCCAAGGAGAGGAGGCGCAGACCCGGAAAATGGCCGAGCAGGCACTGGAGTACACCCGCCCGCGCGAGGTCGGACGGGGCGCGGCGGAGGCGCTGTGGGCACTGGGGCTGCTCGACCTCGGCCTCGGGCGGGCGCAGGACGCGCTGCGCCATCTGGAGGCGGCCCGGCAGGCGGCGGGCCACCCCTTCCTGGCCCGGCACCTGTTGCCGGATCTGATCGAGGCGGCCGTACGCGCCGGACATCCGGAAGGGGCGCGGGCACCCGCGGACCAGCTCATGACATGGGCGGCCGACCTCGGACAGCTCCACTTCACGGCCGAAGCACACCGCTGCGCGGCCCTGACCGGCCCGGACACCCAGGCCGAGCAGCACTATCTGGCCGCCTTGGACCTGCACCCCGACGGCCACGACTTCGATCGGGCGCGCACCCAACTCCTCTACGGCGAATGGCTGCGCCGCTCGCGCCGCAGGATCGACGCCCGTGATCAACTGCGTACCGCACTGGAAATCTTCGATCAGCTGAGCGCCCGACCCTGGGCCCACCGCGCTCGCACGGAACTCCAGGCAGCCGGCGAAACCCACGACCCGTCCGACGCCGCCGACTCCCCCCTGGCCCGCCTGAGCGCCCAGGAGCGCGAAGTCGTCCGCCTCGCGGCCACCGGCGCCACCAACCGCGAAATCGCCACGCACCTGTTCCTGAGCCCACGCACCGTCGGCCACCACCTCTACCGAGCGTTCCCCAAGCTCGGCATCAGCTCCCGAACAGAACTCCCCGACCTGCTCACGCCCTGACGGGCACAGAAGGACAGGCAGGTCAGGCGCTTCTTCCGTCCTCGGGTACCGACACGTCGTCGATCACCCAGGCCGTCGGGGCGATGAGCGGCAGCGGGCGTTCACAGATCCGCTGCTGCACCGGCACCGGATCCCAGGTGGACTGGTTCACGAACTGCTGAAGGTTCTGCTCGTCGCCGTCCGGCAGCCGCGAGGCCATGGCCTGGACCGACGTGCGGCGGCCGTCCAGCATCAGCCCGCGCAGGTAGCAGTCGCCCTTGGCCCGCTGGTCCTTGCGCGGCACCGAGGCGAACACGTCAGGTCAAGCCGCGTTCGCCGCAGGCCGGTAGAGCCTGGGAGGCCATCTCATGTGGCCGCCGGTCCGGACGCCGTCATGCGGAAGCCACCACCTCGCCGGCCATGACCTGGGGAGGGTTGGGGAGCAGTGCGGCGAGGTCGTCCCGTACGAAGTCCGCAGCCCTCGAGATCGATTCGTCGGCACCGGCCCGGTCCTGGAAGACGCTGGTCGAGACCATCACTCCGTCCCCGATGTCGATCCAGTAGTAGGCCACGAAGCCGGAGACCTGGCGCATGAGCGGCACGAACCCCTCGTTCACGAGGCGTGCGGCCTCGGCCGCATCGGTCACCCCTTCGTACCGCCGGACTGCTGCGTACATGGCCAAGCTCCTCACGGAGTTCCGGGTTCGTCCTCTGCTGAGACGTCGTACCCCCGCGACGGCCGCCTGGCTCATGAGGCGTCCGGCAATCACCTGAAGGGCCGCCTCGGGTGATCCGAACGACGGTCGCTACCGCAGCGCATCGACGATCTCGCGCCACCGATGGGGAGGCTCGGTCCAGAGCGGTGCCGGTTCTCCCCACTGCCCGCTGTCCTGCAGCGCCTTCTCCTCCAGGGCCTTGCGGCGTCCGCGTGCGCTCCGGCCGCCGAACAGCAGCAGGAGGAGGAGCCGGAGGAGCCCGATCGGGCCCATGACCAGGGCGACGAAGCTCCAGTCCCTGCGGTCGGCTCCCTTGCGCGGCGCCAGGCGGTACGCGAGGACGCAGCAGGGGCGTACGGCCGCACTCCTCTGGACTCTGATGCAATGGTGACCAGGCAGTTGGAACCGGTCCGACTTCACAGCCCGGAAGAGCGGCGGGCCGGAGTGAAAGCCCCGGGGTCTGTTCGCGAGACAACTCTCCGGCCGCTCTCGCACATGCCATGCGCCGTCCCGATTCCGCTTACGCCGGCGCCGCCGCGGCCGCCTCCGCCACCAGTTTCGCCGTCGTGTTCCGGACCCGGCAGTAGTACGCCGCCGGGTCGCCCCGGTAGCGCCACGGCAACGCGCTCACATACCCGTCGACCAGCCTGAACTGCTCGAGCGCCGCCTCGTCCCGATCCTGGAGGTGCAGGTAGAAGGCAAGGAGATGGCGCAGCTCCGGGAGACGCGGGTGCGCCGGGTCGGCCGCCGCCGCGTCGGTGAGGCCGGCGTCCACCCTCGCCACCATCTCCGGGGTGTTGTCGGCCGCGGTGTCCTCGGACTCGTCGTGCTCGAAGTGGGCTATCAGCGGCAGGGCCGTCAGCAGGCTGCCCAGCGGCGCCCCGGCCGCCGCCCGCTCGGCGAAGTCGGCGGCCAGCCGCTGCGAGCCACGCCACTTCGCGCACCAGAACTGCAGCGCCGAGAAGTGCGCCTCGAAGTGGTACGGCGCCCGCGCGGTGATCTCCGTCCACAGCCTGTCCATCTCGGAGTGCGGATAGCCCAGGCCGAGCGCGACCCATATCTCGGTGATGTACGGCGTCGGGTCGTCGGGGTTGAGGGCAGCGGCCCGCGCGATCTCCTCACGAGCCGACCGCAGGGTGCGGTGGAACGCCTCGAACTGTTCCTCCGTCGTGTGCCGCGCCCGCTTCGCACCCCGCAACTCCCAGGCGAGGATCACCGTGCTGCGTGCCCGCACCACCGCCGCGTCCGGGTCCTCGGGGCGCTCCGTCTCCCAGGCCAGCAGCCAGTCGTCCGCCTCGGCGGCGCGCTCGGCCAGCAGGTAGGCGACGGCCGACCGGCGCTCCCAGTCCCGGCCGATGGCCTCCAGCAGGGCGGCGCCGGCCCGCCAGTCACCACCGGGCACGGCCGTCAGCGCCGCCGTCCACTCGGCGGGCAGCGGCCCTGAGAGCTCCGTGTTCTGCCGCTCGGCGGGCAGCAGGCCGGCCTGCTCGGCGGCCCGGGCGCCCAGGACCTCCTCGCTGTCGGACCCGGAATCGGACCCGGACTCGGACGGGCTCGGGGAGAAGAACTCCTTGAGGAACACCCCGGCCAGCCACAGCACGAAGAGCAGCGTCGGGACGGCGAGGATGCCGAGGATCCACAGCAGAACAGTCATCGAAGGTCGCTTTCGGGATCAGGCCGGCTGCGGGGCCGGGGGGAGCAGTGCGCGCAGCGGCGCGGTGTCGGGGCGGTCGGCCAGCGCGGCGTCCACGGCGGCGGCCAGGGCGGCCTCCGTGCCCGCCTCCCCGTCGAGGTCGGACGCCGAACCGGGCAGCCGTAGCGACGCCGGCCGCGACCAGGAGAACTCCCAGTGCAGCAGCGACCTTGCGCTGAACTCCGCCAGCACCATGCTCTGCAACGAGTCCCGCAGCACCGGCCGTACGAACTCCCGGAACGCCCGGCCCTTGGCGGCTGCCGCCTGCTCGGACAGCGGCAGCCGCTGGGCCAGCTGCCACAGCTGACCGTCGTCGATCACCGTGAGCAGCGCGGGCAGCGTCGGACGGTCCTTGGTGTAGAAGGCGAGCGCCCGGTGCAGCGGGGTGTCGAGCGAGGCCAGCCCCGCGGCCATCGAGGAGCCCAGCAGCTGTTCCCACTCCCCGGCGCGCTCGAACTGCCGTACCTCGTCGGTCAGTACCGCGTCCTCCAGCGCGGCCAGGGTGCGGGCCGGGTCGGCGAGCAGCGCGAGCGCCGGGCCGTCGTCCTGGCCGCCGCGCCCGTCGGCGGGCAGCTCCTCGATCCGCTGCACCCGGTCGGCGATCGGCGGATGCGAGTCGTACGGTGACGCCGGCTCCGTCGGCAGCTTCTCCCGCAGCCTCGTCAGCTCCGCCTCGCGTGCCGTCAGCATCCGGCCGAAGCCGCCGAAGAACTGGCCGTGCGGCGGCAGTTGGCGGGCCGTGACGCCGAGCGTGGCGTACGACTCCAGGTAGAAGTCGTGCGCCGCGGCGAGGGCCGGGATCTCGCGCAGCGCCGAGGCGGTCGCGTCCCGGCCGGCGATCCGCGCGGCGGCCAGGTCGGCGGCGTACTCCTGCGCGCGGGCCGTCGACAGCGTGGCCCGCAGGTAGAGCTTCGCGTACGCCGTGTAGATCGCCGCCATCAGCCGGTAGGTGACCCCGGCGCCGGCGGTGTCGACCTCCTTGGCCTGCTTGCCCTTCGCGGTCCGTTTGGCGGCGGCCTGCTGCTGCCGGGCGCGCTCGGCGGCCTGCTTGCCGTCGGCCTTCGCGCGGAAGTGCCCGACGGTCCGCCCGATCTGCACCCGGCCGCGTACCACAAGGGCCGACAGCCGGGTGTCGCCGCCGGTGAAGTGGCCGTACTCATGGGCGAGTACGGCCCTGAGCTGGGCCTCGGTCAGCCCGGTCAGCAGCGGTACGCCCAGGTAGAGGCTGCGTGGTCCGGGGCGCAGGCCGAGCAGCCGGGGGTTCTCGCTGACCGCCGCGTTGACGTCACCGGTGAGCACGATGGTGTCCGGCGCGCGCGTGCCCGTCGCCACCGCGAGCTCCCTCACCAGTGCCCACAGCCGGGGCTCGGCGGCCTCCGTGACGGCGAGGCCGACCGGGCCGTCCCCCTCGGGCGTGCGGAGCATGAACATGCCGCGGACGACCGGGATCGCCAGCACCACCGAGACCAGCACGATCTTTCCGGTGACGGCCCCGTGCGCCCAGGTGACCGAGGCCACGTCGAGCGCGGCCAGCGCCGCCAGCAGAACGAGGCCCAGCAGATAGAAACCGCAGAGCAGGACAAGGGCGCGCAGCGCCCGCAGAGTTGCGCCCATCGGGCAGATCCCCCCACAGGACCCCAGAAAAGGGAACCGACAACGACATGAAAAACGAACGGAACCGCACAGAAGCGGATGGGTGCTTCGTGCGGGTGGTGCGGGCGTGGGGGGGGATGCCGGAGTATGCCGTACCGCAGGTCAGGACGGCAATTCAAGCGCCCCGCAAGGGGTGTGGAGCCCCGTCCGGCAGCGGCTGCCGCCGGCCTGGGCGCGCCCAGCCCCCCATTCGCCGGCAGCCGGCCCGCGACGTGTCCCTTGGCCGGCGCCCTCAGCTGAGCAGCGACGCCGGGCTTCCGCCGTTCGCCTCGTAGCCCGCCACCGCCAGCGCGCGGTAGAGGGTGAACTCGGCGGCCGGGTTCGCGGACAGCGTCCACGGCAGGGCCCCCACATGCCCGTCGACGCGTATCAGCTCGCCCATGGCCTCCGCCCAGCGCTCGGAGCGGACCAGGAAGAAGACCAGCAGATGCCGGACGTGCGCGAGCATCGGGTCGTCCTGGCGGGCCGAGTGCACCGCGTGCAGGGCGCCGTGGACCGCCTTGGTGACGACCTCGCTCTGGTAGAAGCTCGCCACCAGGTTCACCTCGGGGAGGTGCTCGAAGACCGCGAACAGCGGCATCGCGGCCAGCAGCGAGCCCTGCGGGGCACGCGCGGCGGCGGCCTCGGCGAAGGAGTACGCCAGCTCGCGCGAGCCGTGCCACTTCTCGCACCAGTAGTGCAGGGCCGCGAGATGCGCCCCCATGTGCGTCGGCGCGCGGTCCAGGATCTTCAGCCACAGCTTCTCGAACTCCGGCTGCGAGTAGTTCAGCCCGCGCGCCACCGACAGCTCGACGATGTACGGCACCGGGTCCCCCGGGGACAGCAGCGCCGCCTGCCCGCAGGCGTCCCTGGCCTCCTCCATGATGATCCGGAAGTCGTCCGTGCCCGGCGTCGACGTCCGCCACGCCTGCTGGACCAGGAACTCCGCGTGCACGGCCGCGCCGCCCGCGTCCTTGGGCTGCTCGGCGCGCCACACCCGCAGCCACTGCCCGCCCGGCGTCTCGCTGACCCCGCCCGGCCGCTGCTGGAGCTCCAGCGCCGCCGCGCCGGCGAAGGCCTGCACACGCTGCCAGCGCAGCTCGCCCGCGACCTCCGTGCCCGCGAGCAGTTGCGAGGCCGCGCGGTAGTCCTGGGTGCGCTGCACGACGTCGAGGACGTCGAGCAGGTCCTGGTCGGGGCCGGGCATCCGGATGTCCAGGTCCTCCTCGCGCACGAAGCCGTAGTCCGCCGGGTCGGCGGCGTCCGGGTGGCTCGGGTGCACCTGCTCGATCATGCCGCGCCGCCGCCGCAGGACGGGGAGCAGCACGAAGCTCAGCAGGAGCAGCGCCATCAGGGCCCAGAGAATCGCCATGCGTCAAGCGAACCAGACGGCGCCGACAATTGGCGAACCGGTGGTCGCGACCTGTGGACAACGTGCGGCCGGGGCGCGGCTGCGGGCCGCAGGGGCTCGCCGCACAGCTCCCCGCGTTCCTTCGGGGCGCGTGAGCACTAGGCTCAGTACCCATGAGCGACAGGCACATCAGTCAGCACTTCGAGACGCTCGCCATCCACGCGGGCAACACGGCGGACCCCCTCACCGGTGCGGTCGTACCGCCGATCTACCAGGTCTCGACCTACAAGCAGGACGGCGTCGGCGGCCTGCGCGGCGGCTACGAGTACAGCCGTAGCGCCAACCCGACCAGGACCGCACTGGAAGAGAACCTCGCCGCGCTGGAGGGCGGACGCCGCGGGCTCGCGTTCGCGTCCGGGCTCGCGGCCGAGGACGCCCTGCTGCGCACCCTGCTCAGCCCCGGCGACCACGTGGTCATCCCGAACGACGCGTACGGCGGCACGTTCCGGCTGTTCGCGAAGGTCGTCTCCCGGTGGGGAGTGGAGTGGTCCGTCGCCGACACCAGCGACCCGTCGGCCGTGCGCGCCGCGATCACCCCGAAGACCAAGGCGGTCTGGGTGGAGACCCCGTCCAACCCGCTGCTCGGCATCACCGACATCGCGGCCGTCGCGCAGGTCGCCCACGACGCGGGCGCCCGGCTCGTCGTCGACAACACCTTCGCCACGCCGTACCTCCAGCAGCCCCTCTCGCTCGGCGCGGACGTCGTCGTGCACTCGCTGACGAAGTACATGGGCGGTCACTCGGACGTGGTCGGCGGCGCGCTGATCGTGTCGGACCAGGCGCTGGGCGAGGAGCTGGCATACCACCAGAACGCGATGGGCGCGGTCGCCGGACCGTTCGACTCGTGGCTGGTGCTGCGCGGCACCAAGACGCTCGCGGTACGTATGGACCGGCACAGCGAGAACGCCACCAGGGTCGCCGACATGCTGAGCCGGCACGCGCGCGTGACGCGGGTCCTCTACCCGGGCCTGCCCGAGCACCCCGGCCACGAGACCGCCGCCAAGCAGATGAAGGCCTTCGGCGGCATGGTCTCCTTCCAGGTCACGGGTGGCGAGGAGGCGGCGGTCGAGGTCTGCAACCGCGCCAAGGTGTTCACCCTCGGCGAGTCCCTGGGCGGTGTCGAGTCGCTGATCGAGCACCCGGGCCGGATGACCCACGCCTCGGCGGCCGGTTCCGCGCTGGAGGTGCCCGCCGACCTGGTGCGCCTGTCCGTGGGCATCGAGAACGTCGACGACCTGCTGGAGGACCTCAAGCAGGCGCTCGGTTAGGTCCGGCTCACCAGCCGACGACGGGCGGAGTCGTCGTGGACGGCGGCTGCGCCCACGGCCGGACCAGTGCCGCCCAGACGGTGAAGGCCACCGCCGCCGCGCACAGCAGCAGCCACAACAGGCGGCGGGCCGCACGTCTGCGGCGCAGCAGGCGGCCGCCCCGGCGCAGCACCTCGCCGTAGAGGTCGGGCGGTACCCGCGGCGGTCTCTGTTCCAGGAGCCGCCGGGCGGCGGCCTCGCCTTCGGCACGGTTCACGACGGCGCCACCTTCGCCCCCATCACGGTGGGCCCGGCCTTCGTGGGCGGGTGCAGCAGGACGGTGGTCGCCCGGTCGCAGATGATGCGCACACGCTCCGTGGGCAGGCCGAGCAGCGCCGCCGCCTGCTCCTCGGCCACCCCCTCGTACAGCCGCAGCACCAGGACCAGGCGTTCCTGGGGCGTCAGGACGGCGAGGGCGCTGTGCGGGTGCGGGCGGGTGCGGCTCAGCGGGCCGCCGTACTGGTGCCAGGCGGAGTGCGCGAAGCGCAGGGCGAGGTGCTGCCGGGCGCGGTCGTACGGGTCCTCGCCGCGCAGCTGGTCCCAGCACGCGTACGTGTGCGCGAGCGCGATGGTCAGCAGGCGCCGCGCGCGCGGGTTGGTGTCGGGGGGCTCGGCGGTCAGCAGGGTCGCGGCATGCAGCAGCCGGCCTGCCGCGCCCGCGACGAACGCCTCGAACTCCCGGGCCCGGCGGGCGTCTTGGAACGCCTGCCGATCGCGCACCGTGCCTCCCCGTCTGCGGGGCCCCACCGCGTCCGGGACCCGGACGCGGATACGACGGGGGCCCGGTCTCATATGAGGCCAGGGGTGCCCCCACGGTCAAGAGCCGGGCAGCACGTACGCGTGCCTGATGTTCCCCGGGCGGGTGCCGGGCCGGGGTTCGGGACGCCGATGGGGGTCGGCTGGACGTTCCGGGAGGCCGGTGCGCGCCGGCTGGACGTTCAGGGACGCCTGTGGGTGCCGACCGGGGTCAGGACGACGGCGGCGTGTCCGAGCCCGGCTGGACGGTCATCCGCGCGGACAGGGCGCTGTTGAAGCGCGTGAGCAGCGCGCAGAACGCCTCGCGCTCCTCCGGCTCCCAGTCCTGGGTCAGCTCCGCCATCAACTGCCGCCGCGACGAACGTACTTCGTCCAGCCGCGACAGTCCGCGCGGGGACAGCTGGAGCACCACGGCCCGCCCGTCCTCGGGGTGCGAGGTGCGCTTGACGAGACCGGTGTCGACCAGCGGAGCCACCTGCCGGGTGACCGTGGAGGAGTCGATCCCCATGCTCGCGGCGAGCGCCTTGACCCCCATGGGGCCTTCCTTGTCCAGGCGGTTGAGCAGCAGATACGCGGCGCGGTCCATGGAGTTGCGCACCTGCCCGACGCCGCCGAGCCGGGTCTGTTCGGCACGGCGGGCGAACACCGCCACCTCGTGCTGCAGCGTGTCGAGGAGACCGGTGTCACCGAGGGTCGTCATGTCCATCGACATTTCAGGTGTTGTGGGCATGGCCGGGGGCTCACTTCATGAAGAGTGCTGGTGTGGGGGACAGAGTACGCGGACGGGGGGTGAGCCGTACCGGCGCTGCGCAAACCGGTCTCGGAGCTTGGTCACACCCGAGCCTTTGGCCTGTGAACTGCGAGACTTGAGTCATGAGCTACAGCACGGCTGACTCCTTGCGCCCCGTCACCCTCGACGACGTACGCGGCGCTCAGAAGATGCTCACGGGCGTGGCGCGGGTGACCGCGATGGAGGGCAGCAGGCACCTGTCCCAGCTGGCCGGCACGCCGGTGCACCTCAAGTGCGAGAACCTCCAGCGGACCGGTTCGTTCAAGCTGCGCGGCGCCTATGTGCGGATCGCCGGGCTGCTGCCCGAGGAGCGCGCCGCCGGAGTCGTGGCGGCCAGCGCCGGGAACCACGCCCAGGGCGTGGCCCTGGCCTCCGCGCTGCTCGGCGTGCACGCCACGGTGTTCATGCCCAAGGGCGCCCCGCTGCCCAAGATCAGCGCGACCCGCGAGTACGGCGCGGAGGTACGGCTGCACGGCCAGGTGGTCGACGAGACGCTGGCCGCCGCCCAGGAGTACGCGGCCGAGACCGGCGCGGTGTTCATCCACCCCTTCGACCACCCCGACGTCATCGCCGGTCAGGGCACGGTCGGCCTGGAGATCCTGGACCAGTGCCCGGAGGTCGGCACGATCGTCGTCGGTATCGGCGGCGGCGGGCTCGCGGCCGGGATCGCGGTCGCGGTGAAGGCGATCAGGCCGGACGTACGGATCGTCGGGGTCCAGGCGGAGGGCGCGGCCGCGTATCCGCCCTCGCTGGCGGCCGGGCGTCCGGTCTCCGTGCAGAACCCGGTGACGATGGCCGACGGCATCAAGGTCGGACGGCCCGGCGATGTGCCGTTCGCGCTGATCGAGGAGCTGGTCGACGAGGTCCGCACGGTCGGCGAGGACCAGCTCTCCGCCGCCCTGCTGCTCTGTCTGGAGCGGGCCAAGCTGGTGGTGGAACCGGCCGGCGCCGCCCCGGTCGCCGCCCTGCTCGCCGAGCCCGGCGCCTTCGCCGGGCCGGTCGTCGCCGTGCTGTCCGGCGGCAACGTCGATCCGGTGCTGATGCAGCGGGTGCTGCGGCACGGCATGTCCGCACAGGGCCGCTACCTGGCGGTACGGCTGCGGCTGACCGACCGGCCGGGTGCCCTCGCCACGCTCCTCGGGGTGCTGTCGGCGGCCGACGCCAACGTCCTGGACGTGAGCCACGTCAGGACCGACCCCCGGCTCGGGCTGTCGGAGGCGGAGGTCGAACTGCACCTGGAGACCAAGGGGCCGGTGCACTGCACCGAGGTCGGGCAGGCGCTGCGCGAGGCCGGTTACACGGTCATCGACTGAGCGGGTCGGCCACTCCCGTCGGGAAACGGCCAGGTCGGGAGCGCTTCATTCACTCGTTCGGGGAAATCCGTCGACGAACGCGATACATCGCGTTATGGTGTGTCGCGTGGCCATGGCCGCGCCCGCCTGCCGTCGCGCCGGCGAAAACCATAGGCGGACCGAAGCGCGCATCCCTAGCCTTTTTCGAAGAATCCTCGATGACGTGGAGACTCATATGCCAGGCGCCATCTATGCCGAAGGCCTGGTGAAGACCTTCGGTGACGTAAAGGCCTTGGACGGCGTCGACCTCGATGTCCCCGAAGGCACGGTCCTCGGACTGCTCGGGCCGAACGGCGCGGGCAAGACGACGACCGTCCGCTGCCTGACGACCCTGCTCCGCCCCGACAGCGGCAAGGCGGTCGTCGCGGGCTTGGACGTGGTCAGGCAACCGGACGCCGTACGCCGCTCCATCGGCCTGTCCGGACAGTTCGCGGCGGTCGACGAATACCTGACCGGCCGTGAGAACCTGCAGATGGTCGGCCGTCTCTACCAGATGCGGGCGAAGCAGGCGAAGGCCCGCGCGGTCGAGCTGCTGGAGCAGTTCAACCTCGCCGACGCCGCCGACCGCCCCACCAAGACCTACTCCGGAGGCATGCGCCGCCGCCTCGACCTCGCGGCCGCCCTGGTCGTCTCGCCGCCCGTGATGTTCATGGACGAACCGACGACCGGCCTCGACCCCCGCAACCGCCAGCAGCTGTGGGAGGTCATCAAGCAGCTCGTCTCCGGTGGTACGACGCTGCTGCTCACCACCCAGTACCTGGAGGAGGCCGACCACCTCGCCCACGACATCGCCGTCGTCGACCACGGCCGGGTCATCGCCCAGGGCACCTCCGACCAGCTCAAGGCCCGCACCGGCGGCGAGCGCGTCGAGGTCGTGGTGCACGAACGCGACCACATCCGGACCGCCGCCGAGGTACTGCACGGCTTCGGCAAGGGCGAGACCACCGTCGAGGAGCACACCCGCAAGCTCACCGTCCCCGTCACCGGCGGCGCCAAGCTGCTCGCCGAGGTCATCCGCGAGCTGGACACCCGGGGCATCGAGATCGACGACATAGCACTGCGCCGCCCCACCCTCGACGACGTCTTCCTGTCCCTGACCGGACACGTGGCCGAGGAGAAGGCCGAGGACAGCGGCGAACAGGACCAGAAGGACACCGGCAAGGACACCGGCAAGGACACCGGCAAGGACAGCCGCAAGGAGACCGTGAAGTGAGTGCCGTCACCGACACCGTGCGGGTAGCCGCTCCGGGCAACGCCGTCACCCAGTCCTTCCGCGACTCGATGGTGGTTGCCAAACGCAACCTGATCCGGATGTCCCGGATCCCCGAGATGCTGATCTTCGGGCTCATCCAGCCGATCATGTTCGTGGTGCTGTTCACCTACGTGTTCGGCGGCTCGATCCAGGTCGGCTCGTCCACCTCCACCCAGGCCTACCGCGAGTTCCTGATGGCCGGCATCTTCGCGCAGACGGTGACCTTCGCCACCGCGGGTGCGGGTGCCGGCATCGCCGACGACATGCACAAGGGCCTCATCGACCGCTTCCGGTCGTTGCCCATGGCGCGCGGTGCGGTGCTGACCGGCCGGACCATCGCCGACCTCGTGCAGACCGCGCTCACCCTCGTCGTGCTGGCCGTCGTCGCCCTGATCGTCGGCTGGCGCACCCACGAGAACCTCGGCAAGGTGCTCGCCGGCTTCGGCCTGCTCCTGCTGCTCGGGTACGCGTTCTCGTGGATCGGCGCGCTGATCGGCCTGTCCGTACGCACCCCCGAGGCGGCGACCTCGGGCGGCCTGATCTGGCTGTTTCCGCTGACGTTCATCTCGAACGCGTTCGTGGACGCGAGCCACCTGCCGGCCTTCCTGCGCCACATCGCGGAGTGGAACCCGTTCAGCGCCACCGTCCAGGCCAGCCGCGAGCTGTTCGGCAACCTTCCGCCGGGCTTCCACGCGTCCGACGCCTGGCCCATGCAGCACCCGGTCTGGGCCTCGCTGATCTGGTCGGTCGCGATCATCCTGGCCTTCCGGACGCTCGCGGTCCGCAAGTACCGCTCGGCCACGGCGTGACACGAACCACGACCGCGTGACACGAACCACCACCGCGTGATGCGGACCACGACCGCGTGATGCGGACCACGACAAAGCCCCCGGCGTCCCATGGACGCCGGGGGCAGGTGTCTGTTCGCGTCAGCCGGAGTAGGGCTCGGCCTTGAGGATCCTCACCGAGGCCTTCTTGCCGTTCGGCAGCTCGTACTCCGCGTCCTCGCCCACCTTGTGTCCGATGACACCGGTGCCCAGCGGGGACTGCGGCGAGTAGGTCTCGACGTCGGCGCTGGCGTATTCGCGCGAGGCCAGCAGGAACGTCATGGTGTCGTCCTCGTCACCGTCGAAGGCGATGGTCACCACCATGCCGGGCGCGACGGCGCCGTCCGTGGAGGTCGGAGCCTCGCCGACCTTGGCGTTCTCCAGAAGCTGGGTCAGCTGGCGCACACGGAGCTCCTGCTTGCCCTGCTCCTCCTTGGCCGCGTGGTACCCGCCGTTCTCGCGCAGGTCGCCCTCCTCGCGCGCGGCCGCGATCTTGGCGGCGATCTCCGTGCGCGCAGGACCAGACAGGTACTCCAGCTCGGCCTTGAGCTGGTTGTACGCCTCCTGGGTCAGCCAGGTGACGTTCTCGCTGGTCTGGGTCACAGGTGCTCCTCGTCGGTACTGGGAATACAAAGCATCGCCCTACCCAGAAGCATGTTCCTCCATGGAAGGGCGAAACCACGAGCCTAACAATTCAACGGCGGAAGGGGGAGGACATAAGCCATCAGAATCACGTCAACGCAGGTGAGGGCCTACGTATTCATGGCTGACGTCAGTCGGCGTGGCAGCCGAGCAGCTCCGCGGTGGTGCCCCGGGCCGTCGTACGGAGCGTGACCACCCGGTCGACCTCGGTGGCGGAACCGGTGAAGCGGAAGTCGGCCCGGCCCACCTCGGAGCCGTCCGCCGCCTGGGAACGCAGTGTGCAGTAGCCGGAGGCGCCGGAGTCCTTGTGGACCTCCAGATGCACCTGGACCGCGCTGTCCGAGGCGTCGAAGGCGACGACCTGGGCGCTGATCTCGCTCTTCACGACGTAGTGGTAGGCGAAATAGCCGACCAGGGCGAGCAGCAGGGCGCCGAGGACGGCGCCGGTGATCTTGAGCCTGCGGTCGGCGACCTCGTCCGAGGAGCGGCCGTAGCGGCCCTCGGGCAGCCGCGTACTCGCGGTACTCATGATCGTCCTCCCGGCAAGAACCACTCCCGGACCCGGCCAGACCCGGACCCCGGAATTATTCGTCCCCTGATTCGGTCACTATAGAAGCGCCGATCGCACCCGAAGACACCGGGGCGCTGACTTACTGAGGATTGAGTCTTGACTGACCAGCTGCGACTGATGGCCGTTCACGCCCACCCCGACGACGAGTCGAGCAAGGGCGCGGCCACCATGGCGAAGTACGTGTCCGAGGGGGTGGACGTGCTGGTGGTGACCTGCACGGGCGGGGAGCGCGGCTCCATCCTCAATCCCAAGCTGCAGGGCGACAAGTACATCGAGGAGCACATCCACGAGGTACGCAAGAAGGAGATGGACGAGGCCCGCGAGATCCTCGGCGTCAAGCAGGAGTGGCTCGGCTTCGTCGACTCCGGCCTGCCCGAGGGCGACCCGCTGCCGCCGCTGCCCGAGGGCTGCTTCGCCCTGGAGGACGTCGACAAGGCGGCCGGCGAGCTCGTCCGCAAGATCCGCGCGTTCCGCCCGCAGGTGATCACCACCTACGACGAGAACGGCGGCTACCCGCACCCCGACCACATCATGACCCACAAGATCTCGATGGTGGCCTTCGAGGGCGCGGCCGACCCGGAGATGTACCCGGAGGGCGAGTTCGGCCCCGTCCACCAGGCGCAGAAGCTCTACTACAACCAGGGCTTCAACCGTCCCCGCACCGAGGCCCTGCACAAGGCGCTGCTGGAGCGCGGCATGGAGTCGCCGTACGGGGACTGGCTGAAGCGGTGGAACGAGTTCGAGCGCACCGAGCGCACCCTGACCACGCACATCCCGAGCGCGGACTTCTTCGAGATCCGCGACAAGGCGCTGATCGCCCACGCCACCCAGATCGACCCGGACGGCGGCTGGTTCAAGGTTCCGATGGACCTCCAGAAGGAGGTCTGGCCGACCGAGGAGTACGAGCTCGCGAAGTCGCTCGTCGATACCTCCCTCCCCGAGGACGATCTCTTTGCGGGCATCCGCGACAATGCCTGACATGAGCGCAAGCGCAAGTCTGGCACTGACGCACCTCGTCCCCCTCGCCAAGGAGGTCGACGAGAACAAGGTCACCCCCGGGGTCCTCGGTTTCATCGTCTTCGCGGTGATGGCCGTGGCGGTCTGGGGCCTGATGAAGTCCATGAACAAGCACATGCAGAAGGTCGACTTCAAGGAGTCCCCGAACGCCAAGGCGGATCCGGGGACTCCCACAGCCGACCCCAAGGGCTGACCGGCGTCACGCCCCGGCCGGTACCGGCACCCCCATCACCTCACGGGCGTGCCGGCTGGGCACCATGCCCAGCCGCCAGGCCTGCCAGCCGGACTCCAGGGTCACCCCGCGGTCCAGCAGCAGGCCGTACGCCGTGAGGTACTCGGTCAGCTTCTCGTCGCGCAGCGGGTGGGCCGCCCGGGAGAGCTGGGCCAGGTCCTCCTGGGCGACCGCCGTACCCACCTCCACTCCGCCCGGTGCGGCGTAGGGGAGCAGGGTGCAGCGCAGGAAGCGCGCCCAGTCCTCGCCGCGGCGGTCGCCGTACGACGAGAACAGGGTGACCGCCTCGTCGCACAGGGCCAGGGCCTGCTGAGTGCGGTTGTTGCCGGCGTCCACGACGGCCAGCTCCAGACAGGTCCAGGCCTCGCCATGGACGACACCGATGCGCTGGAAGTCGGCACGGGCGTCGACCAGGAGCTGACGGGCGAAACCCGAGTTGCGCAGCGAGCCGGTCTGGGCCGCCCGCTGGTCGCGGGTCACCCGGGCCGAGTGGTGGCGGGCACAGGCCAGGCCGTAGACGTCCCGCATCCGGGAGAACATCGTCCGCGAGCGCTCCAGCTCACGGACCGCCACGTCCAGGGTGCCGGTCTCCTCCAGGGCCTGGCCCAGGTAGTAGACCGTCCAGGCCTCGCCGCGCGCGTCCTCGTTCTCCCGGTGCCGGGCGGCCGCCTGCCGCAGGGCGTCGACCGCCGGGGACGCGTCACCGTCCACCAGCCGGGCCCGCGCCAGCTGGGTCAGCGCCCAGGCCTCGCCGCGGGCGTCGCGGGTACGGCTGTAGCGCTCCAGCGCCGCCCCCAGCTCCCGCTCCGCACGCGGCACGTCACCCATCCGCAGCGCCAGCTGGCCGAGCTGGAAGTGCGCCCAGGCCTCGCCGTGCACCGAACCGCCCTCCCGGTGCAGCACGAGCGAACGGGTCAGCAGGTCCATCGCCTCCGGCAGCCGGGCACGGTCACGCTGCACCGCCGCCAGCGCGTGCATCGTCCAGGCCCGGTCGGTCGCCAGCTGCGGGGCCGCCTGGAGATCCAGCGCCTCCTGGAGCTTGGCCGCCGCCTCGGTGAGGTGGCCCTGGTGGTGCAGGGTGATCCCGAGGGAGCACAGGGCGCGGGCCGCGCCGGCGTCGTGGTGCGCCTCCATGTAGAGGTCCACGACCGAGGTGAGGGTGGTGCGCGCCTTGTCCAGCTCACCCAGCTGGCGGGCCGCGATACCGGTACGCCACTGCACCGAACGCACCAGCAGGCCCTGGTCCACCGCCTGCGCCAGCTCGCTGATCTCACCGAGCCGGTACAGGTCGCCGCGCAGCAGGCAGTAGTCGCACAGGGCGCCCAGCAGGTTCTGTACGGCCGCCTGGTCGACGCCCTCCGCATACCGCAGCGCCGCCGTGATGAAGCTCGACTCGTCGTCCAGCCAGCGCAGCGCCTCGTCCAGGGAGGTGAAACCGTGCGGGCTGAACCGGTCCGAGCGGGTCGACATGTTGCCGTCCACCAGCCGTAGCACCGAGTCGGCCAGCTCCCCGTAGTTGACGATCAGCCGCTCCTGCGCCGCCGTGCGGTCGGCCGGCTCCTCCTCGTCGGCGAGACGGGCCTGGGCGAAGGCGCGGACCAGGTCGTGCAGCCGGTAGCGGCTGCCCCGGACATGGTCGAGCAGACCGGCCTGGGCGAGCGCGACGAGATGACGGGTCGCCTCCGCCTCGTCCGTGGCCAGCAGGGCGGCCGCGGCCGCCGCGCCGAGCGAGGCCCGGCCCGCCAGCGCCAGCCTTCTCAACAGGCGGCGCCCGGTCTCCGACTGGTCGGTGTAGCGCAGCCACAGCACCCGCTCCACCGGCTCGACCGGCCCGTACGCGCCCAGGTCCGTGGCCAGCTGGAGCGGTGAACGCGAACCCAGCGACGAACCCGCCACCCGCAGCGCCAGCGGCAGGCCGCCGCACAACTCGCGGATCCGCTCCGCGGACTGCGCGTCGTAGGGCCCGGACGTGTCCTGCGCCGCCGCGTCCAGCAGCTCCTCCGCGCCCGCCGCGTCCAGCGGCGTCACCGGAAGCTGGTGCACCCAGGCCGGCAGGTCCGCGGGCAGGTCCAGCCGCTCCCGGGCGGTGACCAGGACCAGGCTGTCGGACCGCTCCGGGATCAGCGTGCGCACCTGCTCGGCATCCGAGGCGTCGTCCAGCACGATCGTCACCGGAAGACCCGTCAGGTGCTGGTGATACAGCTCGCTGAGCCGTTTGACCTGCTGGTCCGCCGAGGAACGCTCACGGAACAGCAGCTGCTCGCGAGGCGCACCCAGCCGGTTGAGCAGATGCAGCAGCGCGTCCCGGGTGGGCAACGGCCGCTCGCCCCGGCTGTCGCCCCGCAGATCCACCACGACCGCACCCCGGAAGAAGTCCTTCAGCTCGTGGGTGGCCCGGATCGCGAGCGTCGTACGCCCGGAGCCGGGCTCCCCGTGCAGGACGACGACCGTCGGACGGGTCTCCGTGGTCGCCCGCGCCGCCTGTGCCCACTGCCGGATCCGCGCCAGCTCCTGATGACGGCCGGCGAACGGGCCGTCCGGGTCGGGGAGCTGACCGAACGACTGCTGAAGCACCGAACGCCTGCGGGCCGCCGCGCTCTTGTCCGCGCCGCGCAGCCCCGGCCCCTGCTTCTTCGGTCCCGTGGAGGCGCTGAGCACCCGCTGCTGATCGAGGAACGGCCGGATGCCGCGCACCTCCAACGCGGTCAGCCACTGCAGGCGCAGCTGCTCGGGGCCGCCGGGCTGCCCGGCCGCGCCGGCCTGGTGATGAGCGGCGGGGAGATGGGTACCGGCGACCTTGACGACCGTGGCGGCCGCGCCGATCACTCCGGCGGTCACGCCCGCGCCGAGCGCCGTACCGGCGCCGGTGCCCAGGGAGAGGTCGGCGACGGTGGCGGCGACCGCGGCGACGGCCGCGACCAGCAGCGGGGTTCCGGCGCCCTCTCTGGCGTACCGCTGGCCGAAGCTCTGCCGGCCGGCCTCCGTCTCGTCGAGGGCGTGGGTGTAGGTGTCGTACTCCTCGGCGGCGCTCTGTGCCATCGCCTCCAGACCGCCGCGGGCCCGGGACAGCAGCAGCTGTCCGTCGACGCGGCCGCCGGAGCGGCGGACCTCCTCCTCCACGGCCTGGACCAGCAGCCGGTCGGCTTCCGCCCGATGGGCGTCCCGCATGTCCCGTCCCCCTCCAGCGGTAACTCCTTTGCTTATGAGTGTCCTTGGGAGAGGGCGAAGTTGCGAGAGGGCCGGATCATCGAAGAACGGGGTCTAACGCGGCGCGGGCTCGCTCTGCCGTCCCTTCGACAGCGCCAGGAAGACGCACGCCGCGGCCAGTCCCGCCTCCGCCACGGCGCTGCCGAGCGCCTCCAGCAGTTCTACGCCGACCGCCGACGTCGTTATGTCGAACCACGCGTCCAGGATCGCGACCGATGCCGTCGCCGAAGCCGTCAGCCGGGCCCGGGCGTCGCCCCGCAGCCCCAGCACCGCCGTCGCCGCGCAGCCCGCCGCCATCAGGACGTCCAGCCCGATCCAGGCCAGCGACCAGTTGTGCACCTCGGTCTTGGTGGGCAGCGTCAGCGCCAGCACCACCATCCACGGCACGAGCAGCACAGAGGACGACCCGAGAAGAATCAGCGCCCACCGCTTCAACCGCCTCGTCCGCTTCATCCTCTGCGCCTTCCTCGCCGTTGACCGCTCCAACACCTTGGCCCCCTCGCCTTGTTCCAGCTCCGCGGAACCTGTGGATCCCATGGGTCCCCGCCAAACCCCACGCTAGACCGCAGAGAAAATTCTGCAAAGAAAATTCGGCGGACATCGGGGAAGGGTCAGGGTCCTCTCAGGGCTCTCCGGGTTACGGTGATCGCATGACCGACGGCACGCCCAGGACGGCCGCGGCGCCCGACCCCGCCGCACACCCCGAGCTGACCAGCCTCGAACGCACCGCCCTCTACAAGTCCCTGGGCAATCCCCTGCGTCGCCGGATCCTCGACTACCTCGGCCGGCACGGCGAGGCCAACTCCACCGTGCTCGCCCGCGAACTCGGCGAGAGCTCCGGCACCACCAGCTACCACCTGCGCAAACTCGCCGAGCAGAGGCTCATCGAGGAGATCCCGGAGAAGTCCGGCGGCCGGGAGCGCTGGTGGCGGAGCCTGCCCTTCAGCCACACCACGCCCGACCCGGCCACGATGACGAACGAGGAGTACGCCGCGGCCGAGCACCTCGCCCTCCTCAGGATCGAGGTCGACACCAGGCTGTTCCGCCGCGCCCACGAGGAGTACCGGGGCCCGCAGGGCTGGGCCCAGGTGCAGCGCACCGGCACCTGGATGACCAAGGACGACCTGCACGCCTTCGTCCGCGCCTACCAGGAACTCCTCGACCGCCACAGCCACCCGGACGACGCGGTTCCCGAGGGGGCGCGCCGGGTCAACCTGCGCTTCTACGCCGCTCCGGACACCGTGGGAGAGTGGGAGGGTGAACCGACTGGCCCATGAGACGTCCCCGTACCTGCTTCAGCACGCCGACAACCCCGTCGACTGGTGGCCCTGGTCGGCCGAGGCCTTCGACCGGGCCCGCGAGACCAACAGACCCGTCCTGCTGAGCGTCGGATACAGCTCGTGCCACTGGTGCCATGTGATGGCTCACGAATCCTTCGAGGACCGGGCCACCGCCGAGTACCTCAACGAGCACTTCGTCTCCGTCAAGGTCGACCGCGAGGAGCGGCCCGACGTCGATGCCGTCTATATGGAGGCCGTGCAGGCCGCCACCGGGCAGGGCGGCTGGCCCATGACCGTGTTTCTCACGCCCGACGCCGAGCCCTTCTACTTCGGTACGTACTTCCCGCCCGCCCCCCGGCACGGCATGCCCTCCTTCCGGCAGGTGCTGGAGGGTGTCCGGGCCGCCTGGACCGACCGGCGGGACGAGGTCGCCGAGGTCGCCGGGAAGATCGTCCGTGATCTCGCCGAGCGGGAGATCAGCCACCAGGGCGCCCAGCCGCCCGGTGAGCAGGAACTCGGCCAGGCCCTGCTCGGGCTCACCCGCGAATACGACGCGCAGCGCGGCGGGTTCGGCGGCGCTCCCAAGTTCCCGCCGTCCATGGTCATCGAGTTCCTGCTGCGCCACCACGCCCGGACCGGTTCCGAGGGCGCCCTGCAGATGGCCGCCGACACCTGTGAGCGGATGGCCCGCGGCGGCCTCTACGACCAGCTCGGCGGCGGCTTCGCCCGCTACTCCGTCGACCGCGACTGGGTCGTGCCGCACTTCGAGAAGATGCTGTACGACAACGCCCTGCTCTGCCGGGTGTACGCCCACCTGTGGCGGGCCACGGGGTCGGAGCTGGCCCGCCGGGTCGCCCTGGAGACCGCCGACTTCATGGTCCGCGAACTGCGCACCGACGAGGGCGGGTTCGCCTCGGCCCTCGACGCCGACAGCGACGACGGGACCGGCAAGCACGTCGAGGGCGCGTACTACGTGTGGACGCCCGCGCAGCTCGGCGAAGTCCTCGGCGCGGACGCGGATCTCGCCGCCCAGTACTTCGGGGTCACCGAGGCCGGCACCTTCGAGGACGGCCAGTCCGTCCTGCAACTTCCGCAGCAGGAGGGCGTGTTCGACGCCGAGAAGGTCGAGTCCGTCAAGCGGCGGCTGTTCGCGAAGCGTGCGGAACGCCCCGCGCCCGGCCGGGACGACAAGGTCGTCGCCGCCTGGAACGGGCTTGCCGTCGCCGCGCTCGCCGAGACCGGCGCCTACTTCGACCGGCCCGACCTGGTCGAGGCGGCCGTCGCCGCCGCCGATCTCCTCGTACGGCTGCATCTCGACGACCACGCGCGCCTCGCCCGTACCAGCCGGGACGGCAGGGCCGGCGCCAACGCGGGTGTCCTGGAGGACTACGGCGACGTCGCCGAGGGCTTCCTGGCGCTCGCGTCCGTGACCGGCGAGGGCGTCTGGCTGGAGTTCGCCGGGCTGCTGCTCGACCATGTCCTGGTCCGCTTCGTCGACCCGGAGACCGGTGCCCTCTACGACACCGCCTCCGACGCCGAGCAGTTGATCCGCCGGCCGCAGGACCCGACCGACAACGCCACGCCCTCGGGCTGGACCGCGGCCGCCGGTGCGCTGCTCGGTTATGCGGCCCACACCGGGTCGGAGCCTCATCGCACCGCGGCGGAACGGGCGCTGGGCGTCGTCAGGACGCTCGGGCCGCGGGTGCCGCGCTTCGTCGGGTGGGGGCTCGCCGTCGCCGAGGCGCTCCTCGACGGTCCGCGCGAGATCGCGATCGTGGGACCTGACCAACGGGACAGCCGCACAACCGCCCTGCACCGCACCGCGCTTCTGGGCGTCGCCCCTGGTGCAGTCGTGGCCACGGGGACTCCGGAGAGTGACGAGTTCCCGTTGCTCGCAGGGCGGCCGCTCGTCGGCGGGGAGGCGGCCGCGTACGTGTGCCGCAACTTCACGTGCGACGCCCCGACCACCGACCCGGAGCGGCTGAAAGCGGTGCTCGGAGGCTGAATAACGGGAAAGCCCGCGCATCGGGCAGAACAAGTCGCCGGAATTGTGCGTCTGTTCGGGTAGATACCGCTTACGGCATCGCCGTTCCGAAACATGCTATTTATCGGAATGGCTGCCGCGCTTCACAGATCCCCCCTAGGCTCTGCACAGAGACGCGACGGTTGTGACTCACCGTTGCGTACAGGGGGCTTTGGGATCTGGGGGGATCTTCTTTTGCTGACGTCTGTCTTCATCGCGGTCGTCTCGCTCGCCTTGTTCTGGATGGCTGCCTTCACCCTGTGGTGGCAGATGCACGCGTGGCGCACGCCCGAGGTGCTCGCGTCCACCCGGTTCGGCAGACCCGACGGGGGCGAACACGTGTCGTTCTCGCTGCTGCTGCCCGCGCGGCACGAACAGGCCGTGCTCGACCACACCATCCAGCGGCTGCTGGAGTCCACACACACCGACTTCGAGATCATCGTGATCGTCGGACACGACGATCCGGAGACCACGGCGGTCGCCCGTGCGGCGGCCAAGAAGGACCAGCGCGTACGGGTCGTCGTCGACACCCACGAGAAGAAGAACAAGCCGAAGGCCATGAACACGGCGCTGCCGCACTGCCGCGGCGATGTCGTCGGGGTCTTCGACGCCGAGGACCAGGTCCATCCGGAACTGCTCGCCCACGTCGACCACGCCTTTCGCACCACGGAGGCGGACGTCGTCCAGGGCGGCGTCCAGCTCATCAACTTCCACTCCAGCTGGTACAGCCTGCGCAACTGCCTGGAGTACTTCTTCTGGTTCCGGTCCCGGCTGCATCTGCACGCGCAGAAGGGGTTCATCCCGCTCGGCGGCAACACCGTCTTCGTACGGACGGCCGTGCTCCGGGAGGCCGACGGCTGGGACCCCGACTGCCTGGCCGAGGACTGCGACCTGGGCGTGCGTCTGTCGTCGGTCGGCAAGAAGGTCGTCGTCGCCTACGACTCCGACATGGTGACCCGCGAGGAGACCCCGGGCTCGCTCATGTCGCTGCTCAAGCAGCGCACCCGCTGGAACCAGGGCTTCCTGCAGGTCTACCGGAAGCAGGACTGGAAGCAACTCCCGGGCCTCGGACAGCGGTTGCTCGCCCGCTACACCCTGATGACGCCGTTCCTGCAGGCCTTCTCCGGTGTGATCATCCCGCTGAACGCGGCGGTCGCCCTCTTCCTCGACGTCCCCGTGGGCGTCGCCTTCCTCACCTTCCTGCCGCTCGTCACCGCCGCCGTCACCTTCGTCTTCGAGGTGGTCGGGCTGCACGACTTCGGCAAGCAGTACGGGCTGCGCGTCCGCTTCATCCACTACGTGAAGCTCGTCGTCGGCGGCCCCTTCTACCAGGTCCTCCTCGCCGGAGCAGCGATCCGCGCAGTGTGGCGCGAGCAACGCGGCCGGAACGACTGGGAGTTGACCACTCACGTCGGCGCGCATCTCACCGCGGCCGAGACGATCCGAGAGGACGTTCCTGCGTGACCTCCACTCTTCCCGCGGTGACCACTTCGAAGGTCCCCGCGCAGCGCAGAGCTGTGCCGAAAACAGGTTCGCCCGGTCGAACGTCACCGCCGTTACGGCTCCGTTCCTCCCGCGCCGACCTGCTCCTGTGCGGTGTGCTGCTCCTCGCGATCCTCGCGGTCCAGGGCTGGAACATCGCCGACTACCCGACCCTCAGCGACGACGAGGGCACCTACCTCGCCCAGGCCTGGGCCGTCCAGGAGGGCCGGGGCCTGGCCCACTACACCTACTGGTACGACCATCCGCCGCTGGGCTGGATCCAGATAGCCCTGCTCACCTGGACACCCTCCGCCATCGACCCCGGCCTGATGACCGTCGGCTCGATGCGGGTGGCGATGCTGCTGGTCAGCGGCGTCAGCGCGGTCCTCGTCTACGTCCTCGGCCGCCGCCTCTCCCTGCCCCGCTGGGCGGCCGCCCTCGGCATGGCCCTGTTCGGGCTCTCGCCGCTCTCCGTCGTCCTCCAGCGCGAGATCTTCCTCGACAACATCGCCGTGATGTGGCTGCTGCTGGCCTTCTGCCTCGCCGCCTCGCCCAGCCGGCACCTCTGGCACCACTTCGGCGCGGGCCTCGCGGCCGCCGCGGGCGTGCTCACCAAGGAGACGATGCTCGTCGTCCTGCCCGCTCTGCTGGTCACCATGTGGCGGCACGGCCACGCCGACACCCGCAAGTTCGCCCTCACCGGCGCCGTCACCGCCTGCACCCTGGCCGGACTGTCGTACCCGCTGTTCGCCCTTCTCAAGGGCGAGTTGCTGCCGGGCGCCGGTCATGTCTCGCTCTGGGGCGGCGTCAAGTACCAGATGTCCAGGCCGGGTTCGGGCTTCATCCTGGACACCGCGTCCGGCTCGTACGGCGTGCTGCACTCCTGGCTGTACTACGACCGGGTGCTGCCCGTCGGCGGCCTCGCCGCGGCCCTGCTGCTCCTGGTCGCCCACCGCTGGTCGGTCACCGCCCGCGCGCTCGCCGGACCGGCCCTGACCGTGGTGATCCTGGCCGCCGTCGCCCTGCGCCCGGGCGGCTACCTGCCCGCCATGTACATCATCGGCGCGCTCCCGTTCCTCGCCCTGGTCCTCGCCGGGGCCGCCGCCTCCGTCACCCACGCGCTGCTGCGCAGGTGGCGCACGGAGGGCGAGAAGCGGGCCGTGACCTGTGGCCGGTACGCGCTGGCCGCCGTACTCGCCCTCGCCGCCGGCGCCTACGCCGTGCCGAAGTGGTACGACGGTGATCGCACCGCCGTCACCGCCGACGCCAACGCCTCCTACCGGCAGGCCTCGCACTGGCTCGGCACCCAGGTCGCCGACCCCGCCCGCGCCCGCGTCCTGGTCGACGACGCGCTCTGGCTCGACCTCGTCCACCAGGGCTACCGGCCCGGCCTCGGCGCCATCTGGTTCTACAAGGCCGACCTCGACCCGGCCGTCACCAGGACCCTGCCGCACGGCTGGCGGGACCTCGACTACGTGGTCGCCTCGCCGACGGTACGGCGGGACGCCCGCGACCTGCCCAACGTCAGGGCCGCGCTCCAGCACTCGGCGCCCGTCGCCACCTTCGGCTCCGGCGCGGACCGCATCGAGATCCGGCAGATCGCAGGGGGTGCCCGTTGAGCAGCCACGAGTACACCGTCCCGGCGGCGGGACTGGAAGCGACGGAAGTCCCCGAGCCGGGCGCCGTCACCATCGTCGTACCGACCTTCAACGAGTCGGGGAACGTACGGCAGTTGCTGCACCAGATCACCGAGTCGGTGCCCGCGCGGCTGCCCTGTGAGGTGGTCTTCGTCGACGACTCCACCGACGACACCCCCGAGGTCATCCGACAGGCCGCGCAGGACTGCCCGTTCCCGGTGGCGGTGCTGCACCGCGAGGAGCCGGTGGGCGGGCTCGGCGGGGCCGTGGTGGAGGGGCTGAAGGCGGCCACCGCCGAGTGGATCGTCGTCATGGACGGCGACTGCCAGCATCCG
The DNA here is from genome assembly GCF_040651615.1 of Streptomyces sp. NPDC048417. Taxonomy (NCBI): domain Bacteria; kingdom Bacillati; phylum Actinomycetota; class Actinomycetes; order Kitasatosporales; family Streptomycetaceae; genus Streptomyces; species Streptomyces sp. NPDC048417. The sequence goes on from NZ_JBEZKI010000005.1 coordinate 354,921, forward strand.
CCGTCCCTGGTACCGGAGTTGGTGGCCACCGGGGAGCGGAGCAACGCCGGGCTCGTCGTCGCCTCCCGGTACATCAAGGGCGGCAGCCGGGCCGGGCTCGCCGGCAGCTACCGGATCGCCGTCTCGCGCGGGGCGACCTGGCTGACCAAGTCCCTGTTCCCGCGCCGGCTGCACGGCATCAGCGACCCGATGAGCGGCTTCTTCGCGATCCGGCGGAGCGTGGTCACGGCCCATGTGCTCAAGCCCCTCGGCTACAAGATCCTCCTCGAGATGGCGGTGCGGAGCCGCCCGCGCGAGGTCGCGGAGGTCCCGTTCGTCTTCCAGGACCGGTTCGCGGGCGAGTCCAAGTCGACCGCGCGGGAGGGGCTGCGCTTCCTGCGCCACCTGGCGGGTCTGCGCACGGCCTCGCCGGTCGCCCGCATGGTCGGCTTCGGGCTGATCGGGCTGAGCGGCTTCGTGCCGAACCTCGTCGGGCTGTGGGCGCTGACCGCGCTCGGCCTGCACTACCTCCCCGCCGAGATCCTCGCCAACCAGCTCGGCGTCGCCTGGAATTTCGTCCTCATCGAACACCTGCTGTTCCGCGACCGGCGGGCCCATCGCCGCTGGTGGGACCGGGCCGGCCGGTTCGCGCTGCTCGCCAACGCCGACCTGGTGCTGCGCATCCCGCTGATCGCCCTGTTCGTCGGCCGGTTCGGGATGGGCGCGCTGCCCGCCACCGCCCTCGCGCTGGTGACGACGTTCGTCCTGCGCTTCGCCGGGACCGAGGCGCTGGTCTATCTCCCGCGCCGCACGAAAGATGCAAGGAGAGCCGCGTGACCATGAAGCACAGAAGGACGGCGCTGGTCGGGGTGGGCGCCCTGACCGCCGGACTGCTGCTCACCGCACCCCAGCCCGCCGAGGCGGCCAACCTCGTCAGGAACCCGGGCTTCGAGACCGCCGGCACCGACGGCATGCCGTACTGCTGGGAGAAGTCCGGCTGGGGGGACAACGACTTCGCCTTCGCCACGACGACGGACGCCCACTCCGGCTCCCAGGCCATGAAGGTGACACTGACCCGGCGGGTCGACGGCGACCGCAAGGCGCTGATCACCGAGTCCACCGACTGCGCGCCCGTCGTCACGGCGGGCCAGCAGTACGACCTCTCGCTCTGGTACAAGTCGACCACCCCGGACACGGCGGTCACCCTGTTCCGGCACGACACCACGGCCGGCTGGCAGTACTGGACCGACCTGAAGACCCTGGACATGGCGTCCGCCTACACCCAGGCGACCGTCCGCACGCCCGAGGTCCCCGCCGGTACCGACCGCATCACCTGGGGAGCCTCGGTCTACGGCACCGGCTCGGTGACGACCGACGACTACACGATGGAGCAGGTGGCCGACGCCGTGCCGCCCGCCCAGTGCACGGGTACGAACGCCCAGTGCGCGGACGGCAGCTGGTCGGTCCTGCCGACCCGGAACCCGGTCCGCGCCATGCACTCCGTCGTCCTCAACAACGGCAAGGTGCTGCTGATCGCCGGCTCCGGCAACAGCGAGGAGAACTTCGACGCCGGGACCTTCACCAGCGCGGTGTACGACCCGGCCGACGGCACGTACAAGGTCATCCCGACACCCAAGGACATGTTCTGCTCGGGGCATGTGCAGTTGCAGGACGGCCGGGTGCTCGTGATGAGCGGCAACAAGGCCTACCCGGTCGCGGGCGGGCACGGCTACGAGGGGTACAAGGACTCGTACATATTCGACCCGGTCACCGAGACCTACAGCAGGACGAACGACCTCAACGACGGCCACTGGTACCCGTCGGCGACCGAGCTGGGCAACGGTGACGTCATCTCCTTCGGCGGGCTGCGGGAGGACTCATCGGGGTCGGTGACGGCGGAGTACTGGTCCGACGCCCAGCAGAAGTGGCTGGGTCTCGCGGACGTCCACCAGACCTGGTCGTACTGGGGGCTGTACCCGTCGATGATCCTCATGCAGGACGGGCGGCTCTTCTACTCCGGCAGCCACGTCTTCGGCAACAACATCCCGGGCACCGGCTCCGCGGTCTACGACTACGGCGCCAACACCATCACCCAGATCCCGGGGCTCCGGAACAAGGACGGGCGGGACCAGTCGGCGAGCGTGCTGCTGCCTCCGGCGCAGGACCAGAAGGTCCTCACGCTGGGCGGCGGCAACATCGACTCCAACCCGGACGCGAACCGGCTGACGGACCTGATCGACCTGAAGGACCCGAACCCGTCGTACGTCGCCGGTCCGCCCCTTCCGCAGGGCACGGTCGACCTCGGCAACGGGCCGGTGGCCGAGACCGGCAACCAGGGCAAGATGTACGTCTCCGCCGTACTGCTGCCGGACGGCAAGGTGCTGGAGACGGGCGGCGCGCTGCACAACCGCGCCAACCCGGTGTACGAGTCGTCGATCTACGACCCGGACACCAACGCGTTCGACTCCGTGGCCGCGGATCCCGAGGCCCGGGGCTACCACTCGTCGGCGTTCCTGCTGCCCGACGGGCGGGTCATGGCCACCGGTGACAACCCGGGCAACGGCACCTGGAACCACAACGTGTCGATCTACACGCCGCCCTACCTGTACAAGGGCGCCCGGCCGGCCATCACCTCGGTGATCAACCAGGAGTGGAAGTACGGCGACACCCAGCGGATCACCGTCGACCGGCCGATCGCCAAGGCGGAGCTGATCCGGCCGGCCGCGGTCACCCACTCCTCCGACCCGAACCAGCGGTTCGTGGATCTGCCGCTGTCCGTCGACGGCGACAACGTCGACCTCAACGTCACCAGCAATCCCGATCTGGCACCGCCCGGCTGGTACATGCTGTTCGCGGTCGACGCGAACGGGGTGCCGTCGGTGGCCAAGTGGGTGCATCTGCAGGGGCCGGCCGCGCTGGCGGACGCCTCGCCGCATGTCCACGCCTTCGCCGACTCCCTCGCGGGGAAGACCTCGGGGGCGGGGAAGAAGCGGGCCTCGCAGCCGGTCAGTACGACGATCTCCGGGTGTGAGAGGCACTACGGGTCGGTCAACGTGTGTGTGCCGACCGTCTTCCCGGCGGGGGTCGAGAAGACCGCGGCGGCGCGGTGTGCGTGGCTGAAGACGAATCAGTACGGGCGGCTCGAGGTCAACGGCAAGGACGATCCGCTGGGGCTCGATCGGGATCAGGACGGGGTTGCCTGTGGGAGAGGGGATGTGGGCCGGTAGTCGTCTGCGGGTGCGTGGGGGCCGGTCGCGCGCACGCGCTGGTATCCGCACATCGATGACAGCCCCGCGCCCCTGACGGGGCGCTCCAGCGGGCGGTGTGGAAGTGGCGGGGCGCGTCCCACGGTGGTTGTGGGCGCGCCCCTTCTCGTGTCCGCGTTCGCATGGATGGCGCTTTCTGCTCGTCGCGTCGAAACATGCCATTTATCGGATGAGTTCGTTCTCTTCACATCACCCCCATACAATCCCGATCGTGCCGTGACGCGTGTGACGCGCTGTCACGGCTGGGGAGGGAATGGGGAACTGGGGGTCCCGCACACCGGCCGTCCGGCGGTTCGTCGCGTCTGCGGCGAGCGGTGTGTGAAGATTTTGTAAGTGAAATTTGCGTTTCGTGTGACCCCTGTTCACTCATGAACTCCTAGCATCGCTGGAGCAGTGCCCGGTTCTGTCGCTTTTCGGACCGAGGCAGCCGTGTTATGTGGGGGGAGAGCGCAACATTGTCCGAGTTCTTCGACCAGGTCTGGTCGTGGATCGTCGAGGCTGTGGGGGAAACTTCGTGGCGAGAGGTGATGCCGCTGGGGCTCGCCGGACTCTTCGTCTGGGCGCTCTGGCTGTATCGAGCGGTGCTCTCGCGGTTCGCCAAGCCAGTCGTCAACAACTTCCGCACCAGTGTCTCCGTGGTGGTCCCGGCGTACCGGGAAGACCCCGACATCCTGCTGGAATGCCTGGACACCTGGCTCGCCCAGGATCCCGCTGAGATCATCATCGTCCCCGACGTGGAGGACCACGAGGTACTGCACCGGCTGTCGCTGGTGGAGGACCCCCGGGTCCGGGTGCTCGCCTTCGAGCACCGGGGGAAACGTTCCGCCTTGGGCGTCGGCATACGCGCGGCCACCGGGGAGCTCCTCGTCCTGGTGGACTCCGACACCCGCTGGGAGCCGGGGCTGCTGGACGCCGTACAGATGCCCTTCGCGGACCCCACGGTCGGCGGGGTGGGCACCCAGCAGAACGTCTACCAGCGCACCACCAGTGTCTGGCGCCGAATAGCCGACTGGCTGGTCAACCTCCGCTACTACGACTACGTCCCGGCCATGGGCCGGGCCGGTGCCGTGGCCTGTCTGTCGGGCCGTACGGCCGCCTACCGACGGGCGGCGGTCCTGCCGGTCCTGGAGAACCTGGAGAACGAGTTCTTCCTCGGCCGCCGCTGCGTGGCCGGTGACGACGGCCGGCTGACCTGGCTGGTGCTCGCCTCCGGCTACAAGACGGTGCACCAGTCCTCCGCACGGGCCATCTCCATGTTCCCGTCGTCCTTCCGGGCCTTCGTCAAGCAGCGCGTCCGGTGGAGCCGCAACTCCTACCGGTGCTACCTGACCGCGCTGTACAAGGGATGGCTGTGGCGGGCCCCGCTGGTCACCAAGATCACCGTGCTGCAGATCCTGCTCACCCCGGTGACCATGGGCATGGCCCTCGGCTATCTGCTGCTGAGTCGGCTCGACTTCAGCGGGCGCGGCATCCTCCTCACCCTGGTCTGGCTGATGCTGGGCCGTGCGGTCCGTGGCTACTCGCATCTGCGCAGGCATCCGCAGGAGATCCTGCTGCTGCCGCTGACGGCTCTCGTGGTCATCATGATCTCGCTGCCGATCAAGCTGTACGCCTTCGTCACCATGAACAAGCAGGGCTGGCTCACCCGCAGCTCCACCAGCATCGGAGGCGAGGGCCAGAGCGCGTCCACCCTCTCCGGCGGCGGTCAGAACCACTCCGCTCTCCAGCCGGAGGTGATCTGACGTCATGTCAGCACAACTCATCACCGTCAGACCGCGCCCCGGGATCCGGCTGCGCCGGGCGGGTGCCAGAACAGCGGCGCTGCTGGGCGCCTTCGCGGTGGCGGCGACGCTGCTGCTGGGCACGTCGACCGCGGCGCACGCCGACGGGGACGGCGACAGGAAGAAACTCGCCGCCGAGGACGCCGAGACCCAGGCCGCGCTGGTCGCCGACGAGGACCACCGGCTCAACCAGGTACGGGCCTTCACCTCGGTGGCGCCTTTGCAGAGCACCAAGTGGACCGTGCCGTACCGGCTGGACACCGACAACGGATACACCCTGGTGCTCACCCAGCGCAGCAACGCCTACACCATCGCCGACCTGCTGAAACTCGCCCCGCAGACCTTTGTGCGGCGCAAGGACGGCTCGTATCTGCTGACCGAGAACATCTATCTCAACGTCGGCGCCAAGCTGAAGCTGTCCAACCCGGGCGGCCTCACCCTGCGGATGGCCAGCAACCGCACCGGCTTCGTCTCCATCGTCTCCTTCGGCGGCGAACTGGCGCTCCAGGGCACCGCCCAGGCGCCGTTGACGATCACCAGCTGGGACCCGCAGGCCAACAAGGCCGACCCGGACGTCCGGGACGGCCGCGCCTACATCCGCACCATCGGCGGCCAGTTCGAGATGACGCACACCAAACTCTCGAACCTGGGCTTCTGGAGCGGCCGTACCGGCGGGCTCAGCCTCACCGGAACCGACCGGCCGAACACCGGCTCGCTGGAGGACACCGGCCAGATCCACGGCAAGACCGCGCGCGAGCGGGCCGACGCGCAGGGAGACGCGCAGGACGGCGACGGCTCCAGCAGCGGCGACGTCACCGCCATGCCCTCCGGCGAACTGACCACTCCCGACGCCCGCTTCTCCACCGGCGGACTCTCCTACGTGTCCGGGTCGATCACCCACTCGACCATCACCGGCAACGCCTTCGGGATCTTCATCTCCAGTGCCACGGGGATCGAGATCAGCGACACGACCGTGCAGGACAGCCTGGAGGACGGCGTGGTGCTGCACCGCTTCGTCTCCAGCTCGCTCGTGCAGCGCACGGTCGCGAAGGACAACGGCGGCGACGGCTTCATCCTCTCCCGGGCCACCCAGCAGGTGCGGATCAGCGGCTCCACCGCCCAGGGCAACGGCGGCAACGGCTACACCCTCAGCGGCAAGCCGCTCGCCGACGGACCCTCCGCCTCCGGCCAGGCCGTCGACAGCTACGGCTCCAACTCGGTCGCCAACAGTGTGGCCAAGGACAACGGCCGCTACGGTGTCGAGGTGCTCGGCGGGTTCGACGTCGGGGTGCAGAACAACCGCATCGAGGGCGGTGACATGGGGATCGTGGCCCGCCTGGCGGCGGACAAGGTCTCCATCACCGGCAACCGCCTGACCGGCCAGAACCGGCAGGGCATCTCGGTACGGGACGGCGTCACCGACGCCACGGTCACCGGCAACATCATCGACGGCCCGGAGACCGGCGTGTATGTCCGCGACTCGGCCGCCGAGATACGCGGCAACACCGTCCAGGACGCGACCAACCACGGTGTCAGCCTGGTCGGCGGCGTGGACGGTACGACGGTCTCCTTCAACGTGATCGGCGGGGTCGGCCCCAGCGCACTGGACTCCAGCCGCTCCCACGGCGGGGCCTCCATCAAGGAGAACCAGACCTTCGCCTGGTACGACACCAGTTCCTTCTGGGTCAAGGTCAAGCACTACGCGAGCCCGATGACCCTGCTGTGGACCGGCATCCTGCTGCTGATCCTGTTCTCGGCCGTCATGGGCCGGCGCAGGCGGCGCGGTCACGGGCGGATCGCCCGGATCATCCATCCCTACTCCGACAAGGCACCGCTGCCCGCCCCGCCCCCGGACGAGATCGAGGTGGCGGGCCGCAGCAGGACGCCGGTGATGAGCGAATGAGCGACGACACACCGGACGAGACACCGGACGGGACAGGTGCCGGCACAGCGGCCGGCACCCCGGGAACGCGGCCCACGCCGGCGGAGCGGCTGCGCCGGATCCGGCTCTCCGGCGGCCTGCCGCTGTGGGTGGCCTCGGCCGCCCTGCTGATCTCGGTGGTGGCGCTGATCGTGGCGGCCTCCACCGGAGACGGCCCGCCCGTGGTGTACGGGGCGGGCCCCGACGCGGGTCCCACCATTGCGGTGGCCACCCCCACGGACGACACCGGCGCCACCGACGACCCCGGTGCCACGGCCGCCGATCCGGAACCGAGCGGCACGGCGACCGACGGGGGGACGGCCGCGCCCACCGCGTCCGGCTCCGCCGCGGCCGCCGCGTCCGGACCGGTGAAGTGCCCGGCCGCCACGGTCACCGTCGGGGACGCCAAGTCCCTTGCGGAGGCTCTGGACCAGGCACAGCCCGGGGCTGTCATCAGGATGCGGGACGGGGTGTACGACGACCGGTTCACCGCCGCCAACCCCGGCACCGCGGACCAGCCGATCTTCCTGTGCGGCGGCCCCGGCGCGGTGATCGACGCCGGTGACGTCGACGGCGGCTACGCCTTCCACCTCGACGGCGCCAGCCACTGGCGGCTGATCGGCTTCACGGTCCGCAACGGCCAGAAGGGGGTCATGGCCGACAAGGTCCAGGGCACCGTCATCCAGGGCCTGACCGTCGAGAACATCGGCGACGAGGGCATCCATCTGCGCGACTTCAGCTCCGGCAACGTGGTCGAGGGCAACACCGTCCGTGACACCGGCAAGCGCAAGGAGACCTTCGGCGAGGGCATCTACGTGGGCTCGGCCGAGTCCAACTGGTGCACGGTCACCGACTGCAAACCCGACAAGAGCGACGACAACGTCGTCCGCGGCAACCACGTCAGCGCCACCACCGCCGAGTCCGTGGACATCAAGGAGGGCACCACCGGCGGCTCCCTCATCGGCAACACCTTCGACGGCGCCGAGCTCACCGGCGGCCACAACGACTCCTGGGTCGACGTCAAGGGAAACGACTGGCTGATCAAGGGCAACGTCGGCCGCCACTCCCGTGAGGACGGCTTCCAGACCCACCGGATCCTCGACGGCTGGGGCACCGGAAACGTGTTCCAGGCCAACACCGCGCAGGTGGACGGCCCCGGCTACGGCTTCCATCTCGCGCCCGTCGAGAACAACAAGGTCGCCTGCGACAACAAGGTCAGCGACGCGGCGAAGGGCCTCGCCAACACCGCCTGCTCCTCCTGACGGCGAGGGGCCCGGTTCGCACCCGGGCCCCGCACGCGGCCCCAGCTCCCTCTCCTTCACCCACGCGCGTCTTCGGCATGCGCACTTACTGCTCGGGAATCCCCTCGGAGGCATCATGGACACTCTTCTCGACGGCACCGACGCTCCCCGTCTCACGGTCATCGGCACCGGCTATCTGGGCGCCACGCACGCCGTGTGCATGGCGGCACTCGGCTACGAGGTGCTCGGCGTCGACGTGGACCCCCGCAAGATCGAGCTGCTGAGAGCCGGGGAGGTGCCGTTCTTCGAGCCAGGGCTGCCCGAACTCCTGGTCAAGGCCCAGGAATCCGGCCGGCTGCACTTCACCACCAGCCTCGCGGAGGCCGCGGAGTTCGGCGACATCCACTTCGTCTGCGTGGGCACCCCGCAGCAGCCCGGCTCCTACGCGGCGGACCTGCGCCATGTGGAGGGCGCGGTCACCGAGTTGGCCCGGCATCTGAAGCGGCGGGCCCTGGTGGTCGGCAAGTCCACGGTGCCGGTGGGCACCGCGGCCCGGCTGGCGGAGTTGGTCCGCGAGACCGCGCCGGCCGGGGACGAGGTCGAACTCGCCTGGAACCCGGAGTTCCTGCGGGAGGGCTTCGCCGTGGAGGACACCCTCCACCCCGACCGGCTGGTGTTCGGCACCGAGTCCGCGTGGGCGGAGGAGCGGCTGCGCGCCGCGTTCGCCCCGGTCATCGCCCAGGGCACCCCGGTGGTGGTCGCCGACCTGCCGACCGCGGAACTGGTCAAGGTCGCCGCCAACTCCTTCCTGGCCACGAAGATCTCGTACATCAACGCCATGGCGGAGGTCTGCGAGGCCACCGGCGCCGACGTGCACCGGCTGGCGGAGGCGCTGGCCTACGACGACCGGATCGGCGGCCGGTTCCTCAAGCCGGGCCTGGGCTTCGGCGGCGGCTGCCTGCCCAAGGACATCAGGGCCTTCATCCACCGCGCCGAGGAGCTGGACGTCGCCCAGGCGGTGGCGTTCCTGCGCGAGGTGGACGGCATCAACCAGCGCCGCCGGGCCCGCACCGTGGACCTGGTCCGTGAGCTGGTCGGCGGGGAACTCGCCGGGACGAAGGTGGTCGCGCTCGGGGCGGCCTTCAAGCCCAACTCCGACGACATCCGGGACGCCCCGGCGCTGGACGTCGCCGCCACGCTGCACCGGGCCGGCGCCCAGGTGACCGTCTACGACCCGGTGGCGATGGACAACGCCCGCCGGGTCCACCCCGAGTTGGCGTACGGCACCGATGTGCTGCAGGCCGCCGCGGACGCCGATGTCGTGGTGCTGCTGACCGAGTGGGCGCAGTTCCGGGAGATCGACCCGGAGGTCATGGGTTCCGTGGTGAACCGGCGCCGGGTCGTGGACGGCCGGCACGCCCTGGATCCCGCTGAGTGGCGGGCGGCCGGCTGGGAGTACCGGGCGCTGGGCCGCAACTGACCGGGCCGGGACCGCTTCAGGCGAACTCGGCGAGGGCGCGCTCCACGATGGCCTCCAGCTGCTGGTGGTGCGCGCCCTTCCAGTAGGCGCGGCCGCACTCCGTGCACTGGGCGAAGACGTCGTACGACTTCTGCGTCCCGCCCTTGAGCTGGTCCGCCACCTCCTCCTTCGTCGCCTTCCTCAGCAGGCCGTTGCAGGCCGTGCAGCGGGTCCAGGGGCGCAGCTCGGGGGCGAAGCGGTCGAGGACGTCGTGGAGTTGCTCGTCGGGGCTGGTGCTGTAGACGTAGCCGCCGGCCCACAGCTCGCGGCGGCGCAGCAGGCCCCGGTCGCGGCTGAGCAGCACGCGTTTCTCGGCCGCCGAGCGGGCGGAGAGGGCCGGATCGCCGATGTCCGTCGACTCGTACGCGGTGTCCACGCCGAGCAGGCGCAGCCGGCGGGCGAGGGTGCCGAGGTGGACGTCGAGGAGGAAGCGGAGCGGAGCGCCCGGGACCTTCTGCGGGCGCCGGACCGCGCGCACGGCCACCGACTCGCCGTCGGCCGGGATGTGCGCGGCCGGGACCTCCCGGCCGTCCACCACCAGCGCGCCGACCTCGGTGAGCGGGACGCCCAGGGACTCGATCACATGGCCGAGCGTGGAGACGCCGTCGACGGTGAGCGGGTGCGCGCCGGTGCGGCGGGCGTGCGGGACGAACAGGGCCAGCCCGGGGGCGACTTCGACACGGATCTCGGCAGTGTTCACCTGGTCAGGATGGCACGGGAGGCGCCCGGGACCTCAGGGTTTTTCCGGCGGCAGTCCGTGTTCGATGACGCTCAGGGCGCGGTCCACGAGGACCTTGAAGTCGGGCTCATGGTCCTGCTCCGCCCAGTACATCGAGGTCTCCATCAGCCCGCCGACGATGGACATCGCGTAGACCCGCACCTCCAGGCTGTGCGGGTCGCGCCCGGTGCGCTCGCCGATGGCCTGGCAGAGCAGCCGGCCGGTCTCCGACATGCTCTCCATCATCCGGGAGCGCACCGCCGGCACCTCGACCATCAGCCGGGTGCGCAGCCGGGAGACCGAGTGGGCGTCCTTCATACCGAGGGTGACCGCCCGGTGCATCACGTAGCGGAGGGACTCCGGCCACGGCTCGCCGGCGGGCCGGGCGCGGAGCTCCTCAAGGATCAGCGGGTCGTACTCGTCCGTGAGGACGATGTCCTCCTTGGTCGGGAAGTACCGGAAGACGGTGGACGGCGACACCTCGGCCCGCTCGGCGATCTGCTCGATCGTCGTGGCCTCGTACCCCTGCTCCTCGACCAGCGCGTACATCGCCTCGCGGATCGCCTCGCGGGTCTTGATCTTCTTCCGTTCACGCAGGCCGAGCCGGGGGTTGTCGGCCGGGGAGAAGGAGGTGTGCGGTGCCGTCATGCTGGTCATTGTCCGGCATCGGCGGTGGCGGGGGCCACGGCCGATGCCTCGTTCTCTTCCTTTCCGGCGGGGTGGGCGGTCGGTGTGCCCGGCAGGAACGCGGCGGCCAGCAGCGCGGTGACCAGCGCGGCGACACCGCAGACCAGCAGGACCAGGCCCATGCCGTGGACGTACGCCGCGTTCGCGGAGGCGGCCAGCGGGGCCGAGCCCGCCTTCTGGGCGACCAGGTGGGCGGCGACCACCGACTCGCCGGCGGTGTGGCCGAGCGGGGCGGGCAGGCCGGTCACGTCCAGGCGGTCGCGGAAGGTGCTCGCGAGCAGGCTGCCGAGCAGGGCGATGCCGATGGCGCCGCCGACCTGGCGGGTGGTCATCAGCAGGCCGGAGCCGCTGCCGGCCCGGTCGGTGGGCAGGGCGGCGAGGGCGCCGTCCATCGAGGGCACCACCGAGAAGCCGAAGCCGAGGCCCGCGATGGACAGCCACAGCGCGGTGTAGCCGTAGCCGGAGTCCACGCTCGTACGGCTGCCGAGGATCGCGGCGAAGGCGAGGACGACCAGGCCGGTGGCGATCACGGCGCGTGATCCGAAGCGGGTGACCATCGCCTCGGCGCCCCGCGCGGCCACCAGCAGGCCGCCCATCATGGGCAGCAGCCTCAGGCCGGTGCCGAAGGCGTCGTTGCCGAGGACCGCCTGGAGGTAGGGCGGCAGCACGAACAGCAGGCCGGACAGCACGAACATCACGAGCGTCGCGGCGAGGGTGTTGAGCAGGAAGCCGCGGTGGGCGAGGAGGGTCATGTCGAGCATGGGGCGCTCGACCCGGCGTTCGCGCAGCACCAGGCCCGTGATGAGGACGACGGAGGCCGCCAGCAGGGCCACGACCAGCGGGTCGCCCCAGCCGCGGTCGGGGGCCTCGATGATCGCGTAGATCAGGGCGCCGAGGCCGGTCACGGTGAGCGCGGTGGAGCGGACGTCGACCCTGGGGGAGGCGGGGTCGCTGGTCTCGGGGAGGAGGAAGACGCAGGCGGCGATCCCGATGGCGGCCATCGGGACGTTGATCAGGAAGACCGAGCCCCACCAGAAGTGGTTGAGCAGGAAGCCGCCGATGATCGGGCCCAGCGGCAGGCCGAGCGCCGAGGCGGCCGAGACGATGCCGACGGCCCGGGTGCGCTCCTTCGGCCCGAACAGCGAGGGCAGCACGGACATGGCGAGCGGCATCACCAGGGCCGCGCCGACGCCCATCACCGTGCGGGCGGCGATCACCCAGTTCACGTCGTCGGCGAGGGAGCCGACCAGGGACCCGGCCAGGAAGATCACCAGGCCGGTGACGAGCATCCGGCGGCGGCCGAAGCGGTCGCCGAGGAGTCCGGCGGGGAGCATCAGCGAGGCGAAGACGACGACGTACGCGTCCGCCATCCACTGCTGCTGGCTGGTGGTGGCGCCGAGCTCCCCGGCCATGGTCGGGAGCGCCACATTGAGGATCGTCGTGTCGAAGCCGAGCACCAGCATGCTCGCGACCAGCGCGCCCAGGGCCCACCAGCGGCGGGGGTTCTGATGTGTCTCTTCAAGCTGAGTGACAGTAGCCATGAAATGAGAGTAGCTTTCAAAATCCAGTACCTGTCAATGGGGAGCTGCTGTCAGGACATGAAAAAAGTGGCCACGGCTCGGGAGCCGTGGCCACTCGGAGAGGGGCGGTGGGACTACGCGTGCTGGTAGGCCACCAGGGAGATCCCCACGTAGTGGACGACGAACGCGGCCAGCGTGAGGGAGTGGAAGACCTCGTGGAAACCGAAGTAGCGCGGTGACGGGTTCGGGCGCTTGATGCCGTAGATCACACCGCCCGCGCTGTAGAGGAGGCCGCCGACGATCACCAGGACCAGCACGGCGATACCGCCGGTGCGCATGAAGTCGGGCAGGTAGAAGACCGCCGCCCAGCCCATCGCTATGTAGCAGGGCGTGTACAGCCAGCGAGGCGCGCCGACCCAGAAGACCCGGAAGATGATGCCGGCCGCCGCCGCCGCCCAGACGCCCCACAGCAGCCACTGCCCCTTCGCGGCGGGCAGGAGCAGCAGGGTCAGCGGCGTGTAGGTGCCCGCGATGATCAGGAAGATGTTGGCGTGGTCGAGTCTGCGCAGGATGCCGTCCATGCGCGGGCTCCAGTTGCCCCGGTGGTACAGCGCGCTCACGCCGAACAGCAGACATGCCGTCAGGACGTAGATCCCGCAGGCGACACGGCCGCGCGGTGAGTCGGCGAGGGCGGTGAGGACGAGGCCCGAGATGAGTACGGCCGGAAACATGCCCAGATGCAGCCAGCCACGCAACTTGGGCTTGACCTGGTGCGACAGGGAGGAGAGCGCGCTGGAGCCGCGGCCGGCGGCCGGCGAATCCGTGGGCGCGTCGGGGACGGGCGCAGTCATGCACTGCATCGTACCTACGGAACCGTAAGTCACGGATCAGTCTCGGCCGATGACGGGCCAGGAGTGGCCATCGTCTCACGGGTCACCCGTCGTGCACCCGGTGGGCTTGTGCCGCCGGGCAAAAAGACCTTGAGCCGAACTCAATGTGGACGCAAAGAAACGCAGGTGGGCACCGAGACCGTGGCCTTCCTCACGTCGCTCATCTGTGACTCCCTCTGGACAGATGGGTGATCGAGTCGGAGGATCAAATGAGTGCGGTCGGCACCGGATGAGCGCCAGACAGTCGTGCACTGCGAAGCATCCGGGTCGCGGCCCCGACGGGGCGACAAGGTCCTCAGCGGACCAAAAAGATCAAAAAATCCCTCATTTAGGAGCAATCGTGGCGCGCGACATCGCGGCTCCCACCGTCATCCCCACCAAACATCAGGAACTGATCTCGTGGGTCAACGAGATCGCCGAACTGACGCAGCCGGACAACGTGGTCTGGTGTGACGGATCCGAGGCCGAGTACGAGCGACTGTGCGAAGAGCTCGTGGCGAAGGGCACCTTCAAGAAGCTCGACCCGATCAAGCGCCCCCACTCCTACTACGCGGCCTCCGACCCGACCGATGTCGCCCGGGTCGAGGACCGCACCTTCATCTGCTCCGAGCGGGAGCAGGACGCCGGCCCGACCAACCACTGGAAGGCCCCCGCGGAGATGCGGGAGATCTTCGTGGGCGAACAGGGCCTGTTCCGCGGCGCGATGAAGGGCCGGACGATGTACGTCGTCCCGTTCTGCATGGGCCCCCTCGGCTCCCCGCTCTCCGCGCTCGGCGTGGAGATCACGGACTCCGCGTACGTCGCCGCCTCCATGCGCACGATGACGCGCATGGGCCAGGCCGTCCTCGACGAACTCGGTGACGATGGCTTCTTCGTGAAGGCCGTGCACACCGTCGGCGCCCCGCTGGAGCCCGGCCAGGCGGACGTCCCCTGGCCCTGCAACCAGACCAAGTACATCTCGCACTTCCCCGAGTCCCGCGAGATCTGGTCCTACGGCTCCGGCTACGGCGGCAACGCCCTGCTCGGCAAGAAGTGCTACGCCCTGCGCATCGCCTCCGTGATGGCGCGGGACGAGGGCTGGCTCGCCGAGCACATGCTGATCCTCAAGCTCACGCCTCCGCAGGGCGAGTCCAAGTACGTTGCCGCCGCCTTCCCGAGCGCCTGCGGCAAGACCAACCTCGCCATGCTGGAGCCCACCGTCTCCGGCTGGAGTGTCGAGACCATCGGCGACGACATCGCCTGGATGCGGTTCGGCGAGGACGGCCGCCTCTACGCGATCAACCCCGAGGCCGGCTTCTTCGGCGTCGCGCCCGGAACCGGTGAGCACACCAACGCCAACGCGATGAAGACGCTCTGGGGCAACGCGGTCTTCACCAACGTGGCGCTCACCGACGACAACGACATCTGGTGGGAGGGCATGACGGAGGAACTGCCGGCCCACCTGACGGACTGGAAGGGCAACGACTGGACGCCTTCCTCCGAGACCCCGGCCGCCCACCCCAACGCCCGCTTCACCGTGCCCGCCGCGCAGTGCCCGATCATCGCGCCGGAGTGGGAGGACCCGAAGGGCGTGCCGATCTCGGCGATCCTCTTCGGCGGCCGCCGCGCCACCGCCGTACCGCTGGTCACCGAGTCCTTCGACTGGAACCACGGTGTCTTCCTGGGCGCCAACGTGGCCTCCGAGAAGACCGCCGCCGCCGAGGGCAAGGTCGGCGAGCTGCGCCGCGACCCGTTCGCGATGCTGCCGTTCTGCGGCTACAACATGGGCGACTACATGGGCCACTGGGTCGATGTCGCCAAGGGCAGGGACCAGTCCAAGCTGCCGAAGATCTACTACGTCAACTGGTTCCGCAAGAACGACGCGGGCAAGTTCGTCTGGCCCGGCTTCGGCGAGAACTCCCGGGTCCTGAAGTGGATCGTGGAGCGGCTGGACGGCAAGGCGGCCGGCGTGCAGACGCCGATCGGTGTGCTGCCGACGCGCGAGGCCCTCGACACCAAGGGGCTCGACCTGGCCGACGGCGACCTCGACTTCCTGCTCACCGTCGACAAGGAGATCTGGCGCGAGGAGGCCGCGCTGGTCCCCGACCACCTCAACACCTTCGGCGACCACACGCCGAAGGAGCTGTGGGACGAGTACCGGGCGCTGGTGCAGCGGCTGGGCTGAGTCCCGAGTGAAGACTCCGCGGCCGGTACGGGAATGCCCTGACCAGCGATCGTCACGACCGGCCGCGGTGTGACCGGGCGAGGCCGCGCACAACGGCGTGTGCGGCCCCTGGGCCTGTCGTCACCGACCCGTCCGCCCCGACGGATCAGGTGACGACAGGCCTTCGCCTGCCGACGGGCCGGGGCCTCGGCGGCGCCTGCTCACCCGCCGGGGTGATTTCCTGCGGCCGGTGAGGGCAAGGCTGCTCGTGGCGGGCCGACCCGGGGACCGGTGCCGGGACGCTGTCGCCCATGTTCACACCTCATGTTCGATCGTTCACACCCCGTGTTCGATCGCTCACGGTCCGGGCCGCAACCGTGACTTGTTCCGGTCCTCCAGGTACCGGGTATGCGTCTCCTGGCGCCTCTCCTCCGTGTCCCGCAGCCCGGCCGCCAGCTGCTCGGCCTCCTCCCTGAGGAGGGCCAGCTGGCGCTCCAGGTGCCGCTCCGGCGGCTCCTGCCCCGGCGTCAGACGCGTCCACCACCGGGTGCGGACGAAACTGTCGACCGCCTCCGGGATGTCCTGCCGTACCGTCCGCGACAGCACATGGACGCCCTCCGGGTCCTGGGCCAGCAGCTTGGCCGCCCAGCCCGGGTCCAGCAACGCGGTGAGCAGGTCGGTCAGTTCGCCGAGCCGTGCCTGCGCCGAAGCAGGCAGGCCGACCTCCGCCAGATAGCCCTCCAGTTTCCCGAAGTCGGCCCGCACTCCCGCCAGCTGGGCCGACGGCGTCGGGAAGTCCGGCAGCGGCGGCCGCTGGGGCGGTGCGATCAGCGCGCCCGCGCCGTACAGACCCGCCACCACCACCGGCCAGTACGGGCCGGCCACCCCAGTGAAGGTGAGCACCAGGCCGACCAGGCCGCCCGCGCTGCCCGTGAGGTTCTTGTGGGACTCCAGGTAGCCGAGCAGCTTATTGGTAGCCACGGATCTCCTCGAAGGCGCCGTCCAGGGAGCCCTGCTGGGCGTCGAAGAGACGGCCGCCGGTCAGGGCGGCGATGTGCTGCAGTTCGGTGCGGGAGGAGTCCCCGAACAGGATCGGGAAGACGGGGATGTTCCGCTGGGCGGTGGACAGGCCCCGGTAGAAGTCGTCGAACTCGCCGGCCTTGGCGCCGGTGGTGTTCTCGCCGTCCGTCATCAGCACGATCGAGGTGAAGGTGTCCCGGTGGGTGCGCAGCCGGTCGTACGCCTTCTCCAGCGAGGTGTAGATGGCGGTGTTGCCGTCGGCGCGCAGGGCGTCGGTGTCCTGGCGGATCGCGTTCAGGCCGGTGTCCGGGTCCGCCGGGTCGACGACGTGCGTGCTCACGTCCTTCACGTCCGAGCCGAACGGCATCAGGGTGACCTCCTCACGGTCGCGGAAGTCGCCCGTGAGGTCGGTGAGGGCCTTCTTCAGGCGGGCGAGACGGTCACCCTCCATCGAGCCCGAGGTGTCCAGGACGTAGACCGTGCGGGACGGCCGGCGCAGTTCGTTCTCGTACGCGGAGATCAGTCCGTCGGCCACCGACTTGCTGCCCGGGAAGGGGAGTTCACGGCGGCGGGAGGTGTCAAGGCCGGCGGCCGGCGGCACCGAGGCGACCACCGGGCGGCGGTGGGTGGTGTCCGTGATGAGCTTCTGCACGGCCGTCGTCCGCAGGTCCTCGGCCACCCTGCGGACGTCCTCGCGGGTGTCGGCGGAGGTGGCGGAGAGCGAGGAGAGCGGGTAGTCCGCGGTGATCACGCCGTCGCTGGGGCGGATCACGGTGAGGCCCTGGACGCCCTTGAGCACCGACTCGTAGTTGAGCAGGGCGTCGACGTCGCCGCGTCGCCGGTAGGCGGAGGCCAGCCAGCCGGAGGACCCCGAGGTCAGGGTCTGGCCCTTGAAGAACTTCTTCAGCCGCGGGGTCGCCTTGGTCACGTCGCTGTCCGTGAGCGCCGACTGGGCGCCGGAGAGCGCGGAGGCCACCGAGACCAGGGTGGAGAAACCGGAGTTGGAGCGGGCCGGGTCGGTCATGCCGTAGGTCAGCCGGCCGGCCTCCACGGCCTGCTCGACCTGGGACCAGGTGACGTCGGCCGGCTTCCAGCCGAGCGACCTGACGGTGGCCGTCCTGACGCCGATCGCGACCGGGCTGGACATGATCGAGGTCTCCGAGACCACCTTCTTCGCCGCCTGAGGGCGCAGCCGCAGGTAGTCGTCGGAGGACAGCCACAGGGCGTCGTACCTCCCGTCCGCCTTGCCCTGGGCGACCAGGTCGACGGCGTCCAGAGTGCCCATGTAGGTGGGGCGGATCGTCACGCCGGTGTCCTTGCGGACGCGGTCGAAGACGGCCGTCATGTCACTGAGTTCGGAGGAGGCGAGGACGCGCAGGGTGCCGGGCTTCGGGGCCGTGGCGGCGTCGTCCTGGTGGCTCTCGGAGGTGCACCCGGTCAGCAGGGCGGCGGTGGCGAGCAGGGTCAGCAGCGGGCGTCTGTTCATGCCGGGCCGCCCTCCAGCGCGCCCTTCGAGCGGCTGCGCTCCAGGTAGGCACCGGCCTGCTGGAGTTCGTCCGTGAGGGACTGCACGGTGTCCGCCATCACCTCGGTCGCCTGCACCTTGTAGGTGTCGATGGCGTCGAGGGTGCGGTAGATCTGCTGGAAGGCGGCGCGCAGCGTCTCGGCGCCGACGGCCGGGTCGGCGGCGATGCGCTGGATCTCCCCGCTCTGGCTCGCGAGCATCTCGGCGTTGCCCCGGATGAGGTCCTCGGTCGTCCCGCGCAACGCGTTGACCTGCTCGATGACCTTCTTCTGGTGGTCCAGCGCGGAGGCCAGCATCACCGAGATGCGCAGCGCCGACACGGTGGTGGTGGCGGCGCGTTCGACGCCCTTGATCAGCTCGTCGTTGTTGCGTCGTACGACGTCCATCGCGAGGTAGCCCTGCGCGGACACCGCGAGCTGGGTGAGCAGGTCCTGGTGCTTCTGCCGGACCGGGAAGAGCACGTCCGCGCGGAGCGCGTCGGCCTCCTGGGGGTCCGGGTGCCGGCCGATGTGCTGCTCGACGGCGGTGTCCAGGGCCTGGGTGAGGACGACGAACTCCTGGAGCTTGCCCATGGTCTCCCAGAGCCGGACCCGCTCGGTCCCCAACGCGGCGTTGTCGCGGCGCAGTTCGTCCTGGCCGCCGCGCAGCGACCCCACGATCTTGTTGAGAGTGCCCTGCGCGGAGGCGTACTTGGCGACGTGGTCGCGGAGCTTGTTGCCGCCGGGCAGCCGGGAGAGGAACTTGCGGCCCTTGCCCGCGGGCAGGTCGCGCGGGTCCAGGTCCTCGACGACCCGGCGCAGTTCGACGAGCGATCCGGCGACCTTGGCCTGGGCGTCGCCGCCCTTGTCGGGCAGGCCGCGGACGGCACGCTCCAGCATGCGGTTGGACTGCGCCGCGGCGCTGCGCATCTCGCCGGCGCCGAGCGCGGTGATCTCGCCGACCTTGCTCGCGAACTCCGGTGACCGGGCGTCCAGGGCGGCGAGGTCCCGGACGTAGACGGAGGCCTTGTGCGCCATGTCGGTACGGACGCTGTCGTCGACGGGCACGAGTCCGCCGGCCCTCTCCCGCGGCACCGGCGCGACCACCTCGGGCGGGGTCAGCGTGAAGACGTCCTCACCGCTCAGCGTGGGCGGATGCTCGCCGCCGCTCGGCCGCAGCTTGTCGAAGTTGCTCACAGGATCCCCCCGTCAGCCGCGCGCCCGGCGGGCCATCTCGTGCAGCACCGCGGAGGTGGGCACGGGCGCCTGCCGGACGCCGGTCAGTGTCTGGTTGAGGTACGCGGCCCGGTCGGCGGTGGCCGTGACGAACTCGGCGGAGTCGCCCTGGGGCCGGAAGCCGTGCTTCACGGCGAGCTTGCGCAGGGTCGGATCGGTGCTGAGGAGGTCGCCGAGCTCCCGGCCGGCGTCGTCCATCGGCACGATCGTGTGGTCGCTGTTGACCGTGGTGTCCGGGTAGAGGACCACCAGGTCGTCGGCGCCGTGCTGGTCGGCGAGCAGCGAGACGACCTGCGACTCGTAGAGGCACACCAGCGGGTTGCCGGCGCCGCTGATGAAGTCCCGGAAGACCGAGTCGCTGCTGGGCTGCTGGGCGCCCTGGACGCTGACCAGCTTGCGCAGCAGGGGTGCGGTCTTCGCGACGGCGGCGTCGCTCGCCACGACCTGGCCGCCGTTGGCGACGTAGGAGGCGGCGGCGAGGTAGAGGGCGCCGGAGTTGGAGGTCTCCGGGTCGGTGCTGGTGATGTACAGCGTCCCGGTCAACTCGCCGTGCGCCTTGGCCCCCTTGAGCTGCTGCCAGGTCCGGTCGTGCCGGGCGGCGTCCAGGTAGGCGGCCGTCTTCAGGGTGCCCTTGCCCTTGCCGTCGAGCGCGGCGAGGCCGTTCGCCGCCAGCACCTCGGCGGCGCTGCGGTGGGCCACCACCACGAGGGGCGAGTAGAAGGGCCGGGGGAGGGGCTGGCGGGCGTGGTACTTCGCGGCCAGCTGGTCGGCGGGCGCCGAGCTGGACGGGAACGCGAAGTCATAGCCCTTCAGGTCCAGGCCGTCCATGGCCCAGGACCCCGACGCCTCCGTCTTCACGGTGTAGCCCTTGGCGGCGAGGGCCTTCACCACATCGGGATCGGCGAAGAAGTCCGACTTCTCCGAACCGATCACACCACGCACGGTCTTCGTTGCCGTGCCCTTGTCATCCCCTTGCCGGCCTGCGACGACGGCAGCCACCACGCCACCGATCAGCAGCACCGCCAGGATGATTCCCGCGATACGTCTCACGAGGGGGAGAGTGCTCCCGGAATCCCTCAGTCCTGGGTGGAACGGGTGAACGAGGGGTGAAGGGGGCGCCCCGGAACGAAACCGGAACACCGAGCTCCGCCAAGTGGCGTCAGGCGGGGTCGTTCCCGGCCTTGCCGTAACGGCGGAAGGCGGAGGTCTCCACCTGCCAGGGACCGAAGGACACCACGTCGCCGTAGATGTACGGGTCCATGCGCCGGTAGCGGTCCCCGGACGGGTCGGAATGCACCTCGATCGTGCCCTTCCGGGGGTCGACGATCATGTAGTGGGCGATGCCCATCGCCGGGTATTCGCTGATCTTTTCGACGTAGTCGTTGTCCGGGTGGGACGGTGAGACGATCTCGACGGCGGCCAGCACATGGGCGGCGTCCACGGCGGGACCCTCCTCGTCGAGCACGTCCTCGGGGATGACGACGGCGTCGGGGCGGCGCATGCGAGCGAGGGCCGGGTGTTCGACCTCGAGTCCGGGGACACAGCCGTAGCCAGGGTGGGTGGTGAGGAGCTGTTGGTCCAATTGCTTGCAGATGCGGCGGATGGTGCCCTCATGCCGTTTCGACGGGCACATCATCGCCAGTATCGGTCCGGAGGGTCCGATCTCGACGCTCCAGGTCCCTTCGAGCTGCTCGGCGTAGGCGCCGAGATCCTTGGCGATCGCGCGCATCTTCGCGTAGCCCATGCCCATGACCTCAGCGTACCGACTTGGGGCAACCCGGTCCGCGCGTCGCTGCGGGAGCGCGCGGACCGGGGCCGTCGGGGGTGCGTCAGCCCGCTGCCGTGAGGGCGGTGGCCGCCGCGTGGGCGTCCATGCGTTCCGCCGCGAGGATCGCCGCCGCGGTGTCCGCCCGGGACGCGGCGACGACCAGCGCGCGGCCGGCCAGCGCGTGGGCGCGCTCGTGCAGGGCCGCCGGCTGCCGTACCGCCGTCAGCGACGTGCGGACGGGCGTACGGCCGCCCCGCAGCCGGGTCACCTGCTCGGCCAGCCGGGTCGCGGCGGCGTCGAGGTCGGTGGACGGCGTGAGGCCGCGCAGTTCGTCGGTGACGGCGAGCAGCGCCGCGAGATGTCCCGCGAGCTGGATGTCCAGCTCCTCCTCACGCGTGTGGTGGGGGAAGTCGGACGGCGCGCCGGCCATCGTGCTGTGGACCGACTTGGTGCGGATCGGTTCGTACATGGGAGATGGCCTCCTGTGCTGTCAGGAAGCCATCCTAGCTTAGATCTCGTCTAAAGTTGACCCGGTTCACGGGCGGTGGTCCGGCCGCTACCCTACGGCTGCCCGTAGCCGTCCAGGAACCGGCCGATCCGCGTGATCGCGTCCCGCAGATCACCCACCGACGGCAGGGTCACCACGCGGAAGTGATCCGGCTCCGGCCAGTTGAAGCCGGTGCCCTGGACGACCATGATCTTCTCCTGCCGCAGCAGGTCCAGGACCATCTGCCGGTCGTCCTTGATCTTGAAGACCTGGGGGTCGAGGCGCGGGAAGAGGTAGAGCGCGCCCTTGGGCCGGACGCAGGTCACGCCCGGGATCTGGGTGAGCAGCTCGTACGCCGTGTCCACCTGCTCCTTCAGGCGCCCGCCCGGCAGTACCAGCTCATTGATCGACTGGCGGCCGCTGAGCGCGGCCACGACTCCGTGCTGACCTGGCATGTTCGCGCACAGTCGCATGTTCGCGAGGATCGTCAGGCCCTCGATGTAGGAGTCGGCGTGCGCGCGGGGGCCGGAGATGGCCATCCAGCCGACCCGGTAACCGGCCACCCGGTAGGCCTTGGACATGCCGTTGAAGGTGAGCGTGAGCAGGTCCGGGGCGATCGCGGCGGTCGGGGTGTGCGTGGCGTCGTCGTAGAGGATCTTGTCGTAGATCTCGTCCGAGCAGACCAGGAGGTTGTGGCGGCGGGCGATGTCGGTCAGCCCGCGCAGCATCGCCTCGTCGTAGACCGCGCCCGTCGGGTTGTTCGGGTTGATGATGACGATCGCCTTGGTGCGGTCGGTGACCTTGCGCTCGATGTCGGCGAGGTCGGGCATCCAGTCCGACTGCTCGTCGCAGCGGTAGTGCACCGCCGTACCGCCGGAGAGCGAGACCGCCGCGGTCCACAGCGGGTAGTCCGGCGCCGGTACGAGGACCTCGTCGCCGTCGTCCAGCAGGCCCTGCATCGCCATCACGATCAGCTCGGAGACGCCGTTGCCGATGAAGACGTGCTCGACGTCGGTCTCGATGCCGATGGTCTGGTTGTGCATGACGACGGCGCGCCGGGCGGCCAGGAGGCCCTTCGCGTCGCCGTAGCCGTGCGCCGAGGAGACGTTGCGGAGGATGTCCTCCAGGATCTCCGGCGGGCAGTCGAAGCCGAAGGCGGCCGGGTTCCCGGTGTTGAGCTTGAGGATGCGGTGTCCCGCCGCCTCCAACCGCATCGCCTCCTCGAGAACCGGGCCCCGGATCTCGTAACAGACATTGGCGAGCTTGGTCGACTGGATCACCTGCATGCCGGTGAGCTTACGGCGCGGTAACGCTCGTCGCGTCGTGTTTTCCACCACGTGAGACACGAAAAGTCCCGGCGGTTTGGCCTGTTATCGCCGGTAGCTGTCTCACCGGCCCCTTCCCTCCTAGAATCCGCGTCCATGCCGAGACCTGCCGAGGACGAGACCGGGGCGCCCAGCGTCTACCAACCGCAGGGGGGCGGTCCGGCCCCCGCGTACGAGGAGTACCGGGACCCGGCGTCCGCACACGGCTGGCTCAACGCGTACGACGAGACCCGCGAGCTGCCCCGGATGACGCCCGCCGCGTCCGTCGTACCGGCACCCGCGTCGGCACTCGTACCGGCGGTGGGCCGGGCGGAGCGGCGGCGGTCGGCCCGCGACGCGGAGGGCCGGCGTTCGAGACGCAGGGCGGTCGCCGTGGGCGCGGGGGGCGCCGCGTCCGTGGCCGCGCTGATCGCCGGCTTCGCCCTCTCCTCGTCTTCCTCCTCCTCGTCGTCGGACGGCTCGCAGGACGGCCGGAGCCGTACGGAGCGGACGGTCGGCGAGTCCTCGCAGCAGGGCAGCCCGACCAGCGCGTCGGTCACCCCCTCCGCCACGTCGGCCGTACCGGCGGCAGCGGGCGTGCCGTCCACCCGGGCGGCCTCGTCCGCGAGCGTCCCGCCGTCCACCACCGCGTCCGCGCCGCCCGCCGGCCCGACCACCGGCGCGAGCGCGACACCCTCACCGGCCGCCGGCACCGAGACACCGACCGGGACCCCCACGTACGGGGGGCACGGCTGGGGGCACGGGCGGGGCGGCGGCCGGTCCCACTAGGGCCTGTCCGGCAATTCCCGTAGTCGCCCGGAGGGCGGCCTCGCGGTGTCAGGTGCGTGCTCTCGCCGTCCCGGGCGTAGCCTCGCCGTTTCGGTCAGGAAGGCATTTTCGTATGTCCACCCCAACGTCAGCCATCCCCAAGTGAAACGGCGAGGCCAGTACCAATGCCGTGATGCTGTTGGTGATCTTCGCGCCCGGGGTTGCCGCACGAGGCCTTGCCGAACCTCAGTCGCCTGCGAAGAAGTCGAGGTAGGCCTGGGCCAGGGTGGTCGGGTTCTCGAGCGCGATGTTGTGTCCGGATGCGGGGATGACGACGCCGCGGACGTCGCGGGCCACTTGCGCGAGCTGTCTGGACACGTCGTCGCCGAGATAGTTCTGAGCGCCGACGGCCAGGACCGGGCAGCTGATCGGGTCGGCGTAATGCGGGCGGTTCTGTTCGGCGTCGGTCTGGCGGGCTCGGTACATCTCCAGGATGGCCTTGGTGCCGCCCGGCTGCTCGGCCGAGTACACGATGTCGTCGATGTCCTCCTCGGTCAGCGCGCTGGGGTCCCACATCTGACGTCTGGCGTAGTACGTCCAGAAGGGCCGTTCCCGTCCGGACAGCAGCAGTTCGGGCATGTGCGGCAGGCTGAAGAAGCTGAAGTGCCAGCCGGTGCGGCCGTCGTCGGCGGCGAGTGAGGGGTCTTGCTCGCCGCCCGGCAGTCCAGGGCCGGCCGGCAATCCCGGCAGGAGCGTTTCCTGGAAGACCAGTTGCTGCACCCGGGGCCGGTGGAAGGCGGCGACGGCGTAGGCGATGGCCGCCCCCCAGTCCTCGCCGACGACGCGGAACCGGTCGAAGCCCAGGTGGGTGGCCAGTTCGGCGACGTCGCCGGCCATGGTGGCGGTGTCGTAGCCGGTCAGGGGACGCTGGGAGCCGCCGGCGCCCCGGTTGTCGACCGCGATGACGGTGTAGTGCGGGGTCAGCAGGGGCACGACGTGGCGCCAGTACGACATGGTCTTCGGTACGCCGTGCACCAGGAACACCGGCTCGCCGGCGCCGCCGATCGCGTAGTGGATCTCCACACCGTTGACTTTGGGCTTTCCGTGTGTGAGCCGGACTCCGCCGTGGTCAGTGAGGTTCATCTCGGCGACCTCCTTCTTGTCTTCGGCCGTGCGGGCGCCGACCGAGTGGCGGATCTTCCGGGGCGGCATCTCCGTTCTGCCGTCGGCCCGGCGTCCACGGTCGGCGTGGAAGTTCCACCCGGTACAACCGCGCCTTCGTTGCCGCTGATGTCGCCTGCGTCGCACCTGTCTCAGATGGAGCCCATCTGACGATCAGATGGTCGCGGCATGGGCGCACCGGCGGCCGCGCCACTTCTGGGTCGACAGGGCTGCGTTGGCCAACAGGCGCCGGGTCAGCTGCCCGCGGGGTGAATACGCAGCAGCTGATCGGCGAACTGCCGGGCTGCCGGGCTGGTCTCGCCCGCCGAGGGCAGCATCAGGTAGATGTGCCTTTCCAGATGCACGCCCTCGACCGCGATCAGCCGCAGAACGCTGTCCGGTGCGGTCAGCACCGGGTACTGCAGGCCGACTGGAGCGAAGCCGATACCGACGCCTGCGCTGACCAGTTCGAGGAACAGTTCCCAGTCGCCGACCTCACAGACGACGCGGCGCTGTATTCCTTCGCCGGTGAACGCGGCGTCACTCAACAGGCGTGCCGTCCACCCCGGGGGTACCTCGACGAACCGCTCGTCGGCCAGTTGTCCGACGTTGACCTCGGTGCGCTCCGCCAGGCGATGATCGGCGCGGCAGACGAGGTGCAGCGGCTCTCGCGCCAGGCGGGTCATCCGGACGCCCGGGACCTGGCTGACCGCGGGTCCGATGACGCAATCCAGTTCTCCGGCCTCGAGCATCGAGATCATCGTCAGCGCGGGCGCGTAGTGCAGGCGCAGGTCGATGCCGGGATGACCGCGAGTGAACTCGCCGAGATAGGAAGCGAACGGCACCAGATGCTGAGCGGAGAGCGAGACGCCGAGGCGCAGTGTGCCGATGAGCACGTCACGGGTGTGATGTACGGCCTCTTCCGCCTGCGCGGCGCTGGTCACGGTCCGGCGGGCCGGGCCCACCAGAGCCTCGCCGGCCGCAGTGAGCCGGACGGGCCTGGTCCCGCGGACGTAGAGGGCCGTACCGAGTTCGCGTTCGAGGGCCTGGAGCGAGTTCGACAGGCCTGACTGCACGATGAGTTCGCGCTTGGCGGCGCGAGTGACGCTGCGTTCCTCGACCAACGCCAGGAAGTGACGTAGCTGTCTGAGTTCCATCGGCCACCGCCTCTAGGCCTGAATTGCAGCACATCTGGACAGTTCCATCTGCCAGACAGATGCAGTCTATCTGTGCGCGCTGCCGCCGGACCGCCATCGAAGTTCCGACGGGCGTGGTTGACGCCGACGAACCGGTAAGGAACACCGCCAGGACAGGGGATTCGCCCATGGCAGACCACCCGAGGAATGACGCCACGCCTCGGCACGCTGCGAGCGGCTCACAACGGACCGCGTTTGTCGTCTCGCTGATCTGCGCCGCCCAGTTCGTGCTGCAACTGGACTTCAGCATCGTGAACGTGGCGCTGCCGTCGATCCAGCGGGAGCTGGGCATGCCCGCAGCGGAGTTGCAGTGGATCGTCACCGGGTACGCGCTTGCGTTCGGATCGCTGCTGCTTGCGGGCGGCCGCCTGGCGGACCTGCTCGGCAGGCGGCAGGTCCTGGCCCTGGGCCTGGCCCTGTTCGGGATCGCGTCGCTGGCCTGCGGGCTCGCCCAGTGGCCGATCATGCTGATCATCGCCCGGATCGTGCAGGGCGCGGCCGGGGCGATGGCCTCCCCGGCCGCACTGTCGCTGCTGACGACGACCCATGCAGAAGGGGCCGCCCGTAACCGGGCGCTGGCGATGTGGCAAGCCACCACCGCGGCGGGCGCGACCGCCGGGATCGTGGCCGGCGGGCTGCTCACCCAGTACCTCGGCTGGCGGGCGGTGTTCCTGATCAACCCGCCGGTCATCGCCATCATGCTCGCGCTGGTACCGCGACTGCCGGCCGCGAAGCGGTCCGGCAGTCGCGGCAGCGTCGATGTGCGCGGGGCGCTGCTGGTGACCACCGGCATCGCCGCCCTGATCTTCGGGCTCAGCAGCGGGCAGCAGCACGGCTTCACCGCGCCCGCCACCCTCGTCACTCTCGCCCTGGCCGTGTTTGTGGCCACGGGATTTGTGTTCGCCGAGAAGCGGTCCGCGGCACCCATGCTGCCTCTGTCGATCCTGGCGGAGCCGGCCCGGCGGGCCGCGATCGCGGCAATGCTGCTGATCGGCGCCATCCTGGCCGGCTACGTCTACTTCGCCTCGCTCTACCTGCAGAAGGTGCTGGGGTTCAGCCCGGTGGCGACCGGCCTGGCGCTGGTCCCGTCGACCGCCACCGTCGTGCTCGTCTCCACCCTCGGCACCCGTCGGCTGCTGGCCCGGTTCAGCATCAGGGGCCTCCTGCTTGCCGGGCTGGCCGGCATGGGCGCCGGACAGCTGTGGCTTGCCCAGATCACCGCCGGGGCCGGCTACCCCGCAGCGGTGCTGCCCGGCCTGGTGCTGACCGCGGCCGGGGTCGGGCTCGCCCTGCCGGCCGCGTCGATCGCGATCACCAGCGGAGTCCGGGCCGGCGACCAGGGACTGGCCGGGGCTCTGTTCACCACCAGCCAGCAGACCGGCGCCGCGGTCGGCCTCGCGGTTCTCGCCACCGCCGCTGCGGCCACCTCTGGCCACAGCAGCTCTCCGGTGGACGGCTACCGCCTGTCGTTCCTCATCGCGACCGGTCTCGCAGTCCTCGCCGCGATCATCGTCGCGCTCCAGCTCAGCTCGAAACCCCACCGCGTGGAAGCCGGGCACCAGCACGCCGACGGACCGCCCGCCGCGCCGACCGAGGCACAGCTCGACAAGAAGTGACAGGTGCAACGGCAGCCTGACCGGCAGCGTCTGCCCGGCGAGATGTTCGCGGGGCCAGGGGCGTGTCATCGATTCGGAGTGCGACGCGGGCTCGGCTGTGGATGAGGGATCCGTCATCAAGGTCGACGCCCCCCACACCTCCACTCCGCGAACAGTCGCATCACCGAGGTTGGTGCCATCCGGCAGCCTGTCTTCGCAGACAGAGGCGATCTGGCCGGCCCGCTCGGATGTCCGCCGGACCGAAAGGAAGACCTGAATGGACAACTCAACGCCAGCGGTGACCGACCGGGCACCGATATCCGACAGCTCGCTGCGTCCGCCGGATGCAGCTGTAGCGCCGTCTTTGAGCACCACGAACTGTTCGTGAAGGAACTGAGGATGGTAGTGCCGTGAGGCGGTTGAACGCGTTGATGAGTTCGTGCCGCAGGGCCAGGTCGCGGCGATCCGCAGGCGAAGGCGGTCGCCGCGAGTGATGCGGGTGGTTGCGTGCAGCAGCCGGTAGCGCAGCTGTGCGGAAATCCGCCAACGCCGGTCCTGAAACAACTCCTTGCTCCACCACCCCCCTCCCCTCACAATGCACATGACAAAACAAGTGGCGACCGGAAGATCTCCGGTCGCCTTGTCGTCAAGAGGGGACCCCCCACATGAACAAGCCTCTCGTCGCCGCGCTCGCCTCCCTGGCCATCACCGGGATGGGCGTGGTACCGGCGGTCGCCGCGCCCGCGGCCAAGGCCGACGCGCAGCCGAAGGCGGCCGCCGCGGTGACCGTCGACTTCGCCGGCACCGTCTCGCTCAGCAACTGCTCCGGTTCGGTCATCCGCTTCCCGAACTCCGCGGACACCGACCCGGCGCTGGTCCTCACCAACGGCCACTGCCTGGAGACCGGTTTCCCCGAGCCCGGCGAGGTCATCACCGGACAGTCCTCCAGCCGTACCTTCGGCCTGCTGAACTCCGCCGGCACCAAGGTCGCCACGCTCCGCGCCAACCAGGTCGTCTACTCGACGATGACCGACACGGACGTCACGATCTACCGCACCACCACGACGTACGCGGCGATCAAGAGCTCCTACGGCATCAGCCCGCTCACCGTCAGCAGCACGCACCCCGTCGCCGGCACCGCCATCAAGGTCGTCTCCGGCTACTGGAAGACGATCTACAGCTGCAACATCGACGGGTTCGTGTACCGGCTGAAGGAGGGCGACTGGACCTGGAAGGACTCGGTCCGTTACACCTCCGCGTGCAACACGATCGGCGGGACCTCGGGCTCGCCGGTGATCGACACCACCACGGGGCAGGTCGTCGCCGTCAACAACACCGGCAACGAGGACGGGGAGCGGTGCACCGTCGACAACCCGTGCGAGGTGGACGCGAGCGGGAACGTCACGGTGCGGCAGGGGATCAACTACGCGGAGGAGACGTACATCATCCCGGCGTGCTTCACGACGGGGAACGTGCTGAACCTGAGCGCGAGCGCCTGCACCCTGCCCAAGCCGTAGCACTCCGCCGGGTGCGCCGTCTGCGGGTGCGGGTGCGTGGGGGCTGGTCGCGCCCGCGCGGCGGTAGCCGCACATCGACACAGCCCCGCACCCCTGACGGGGCGCCTGCGCGCGAGGTGTTCACAGCGTGCGGCGGATGGCGCGCCCGGCCATCACGTCCGTCCTTCTGCCCTCCTCGATCACGAACCGGCCGTTGATCAGGACGTAGGGGATGCCCGTCGGCAGTCGGCGTGGGTCCTCGAACGTCGAGCCCGCCGCCACCGTCCTCGGGTCGAAGAGGACGACGTCGGCCCGGTACCCCTCGCGGACGAATCCGCGGTCCGGCAGGCGCAGCCGGCCCGCGGGGCGGGCGGTGAGGTGGGCGACGCACTCCTCCAGGGAGAGGACTCCCAACTCCCGTACGTAGCGGCCGAGGTAGTGCGGGAACGTGCCGTACGCCCGGGGGTGCGGCTTCGTGCCCTGGAGGATGCCGTCGGAGCCGCCGGTGTGGACGCGGTGGCGCATGATCGTGCGGACGTTCTCCTCGTGGCCGACGTGCTGGAGGATCGACGGGGCGAGCCGGTCCGCCAGCAGCAGGCGGCGGGCCGTCGTCCACGGGGTCTCGCCGCGCAGCCGCGCCGACTCCGCCACCGTACGGCCGACGAAGTCCGCCAGCGCCAAGTCGGCCACGCCGGAGATCTCGATCGTGTCCCACTCGATGGGGACGCCGTGGCAGCCGTCGGAGCCGAGGGACTCCAGGTGGTGGCGGACGCGTTCGGACGTCTCGTCGTCCGCCAGCCGGGCCAGGACCGCGTCCGGGCCGCCCTCGTTCGCCCAGCTCGGCAGCATCGCCGCGAGGGTCGTGCTGCCGGGGGTGTAGGGGTAGGTGTCGAGCGTGATGTCGGCGCCGGCCGCGAGGGCCTGGTCCAGCAACGACAGCAGCTCGGGCGCCCGGCCCTTGTTCACGCCGAAGTTCATGGTGGCGTGGGCCAGGTGGAGGGAGCAGTCCGCCTCCCTGGACAGGGCCACCATCTCCTCGTACGCCTCCAGGGCGCCCGCCCCGTACGAGCGGTGGTGCGGGCAGTAGTAGCCGCCGTACGACGCCACCACCCGGCACAGCTCGGTCAGTTCGGCGTCCTCGGCGTACATTCCGGGGGTGTAGGTGAGGCCGGAGGACATGCCGACCGCGCCCTGTTCCATGCCCTCCGCCACCAGCCGGCGCATCCGGTCCAGCTCGGCAGGGGTCGCCTCGCGGTCCTCCCAGCCGACGGCCAGTGCCCGGACCGTGCCCTGGGGGATCAGGTAGGCCGCGTTGACGGCGATGCCCCGGTCCAGGCGGTCCAGGTACTCGCCCACCGAGCGCCAGTCGAAGTCGATGTCGTCGCCGTGGCCGTTCCAGCCGGCGACGGCCCGGCGGACCTCGGCGAGGGTGCGGTCGTCGACCGGGGCGTACGACAGCCCGTCCTGGCCGAGGACTTCGAGGGTGACCCCCTGTGCGGCCTTGGCGCTGTGGTCCGGGTCGCGGAGCAGGGCCAGGTCGCTGTGGGCGTGCATGTCGATGAAGCCGGGGGAGAGGACCAGGCCCTCGGCGTCCAGCTCGCGCGTCGCGCGCGGGCGCTGGCAGCCCGCCGCCGCGGCCTCCTTGACGATGGCGGCGATCCTGCCGTCGTCGACGACCACGTCCGCGCGGTAGGAGGGCGCGCCGCTGCCGTCGACGACATCGGCGTCCCGGATGACCAGATCCTCCATGACCCCTCCTAGAAGAACGTGCGGACGTAGTCGACGACCGTGCCGTCCGCCTCGGCGACCGGGATCAGCTGCCACTTGTCGAACGACGTGCACGGGTGGGAGAGGCCCAGGCCCACCCAGTCCCCGACCCGGACGTCGGCCTCGGGGGCGGTGGCGAGCCAGGCGTGCTGGTCGGAGAGGCCCGTCACGGTGACGCCCGTCGCCGGGCGCTCGGTGCCGTCCCGGCGGATCACCTGGGCGAACGGGAGGTCCAGGTCGTAGGCCGCGTCCCGCTTGCCCGCGTTGGCGAAGGCCTGTTCGGCGCAGGGGCGGGAGACGATCTGCGCCCAGAGCCGGAAGGCCGGCTCCAGGGCGCCCTCCTCGGGGACGCGGTTGAAGGGGGTGATCTCCCGGTAGTGGCCGTCGTCGTGCGAGACATAGGCGCCGGACCGCAGCAACTTCAGCACGGGCAGGGAGAGTTCGGGGATCCCGGCGAAGACGTCGGCGACCGCGTCGAACCAGGCGCTGCCGCCCGCGCTGATGACGACCTCGTCCGTGCCGGCGAACCGTCCTTCCCGGTCGAAGCCGACGGCGAGCGCGACCAGCCGGCGCAGATAGGCGCGCACCCGGTCGGGGTCCGCCTGCGGGACCTCGCCCTCGTACCCGGCGACCCCGACCAGCCGCAGCGTCCCCGCCGCCTTTGCCACCGCGTCCGCGACCGACGCGCACTCCGCCTCGGTACGGACGCCGGTACGGGCGCCCTCCCCGGCGGCCAGCTCCACGACGACGTCCACGGGACGGGAGGTGCCCCTCAGCGCCGCGTCCATCAGCTCGACCCCGCGCACCGAGTCGACGTAACAGACGAAGCGGAACTCCGCGTCCCGCTCCAGCTCGGCGGCGATCCAGCGCAGCGCCGGGGCGTCCACGAGCTCGTTGGCCAGGAAGATCCGCCGGGTGCCGAAGGCCCGGGCCACCCGCACCTGGTGCGGCACGGCGAGCGTGATGCCCCACGCGCCGCGCTCGACCTGGCGCCGGAAGAGCTGTGGGGCCATGGAGGTCTTGCCGTGCGGGGCGAAGGCGAGGCCGTGCCGTTCGGTGTACGTCTCCATGAGCGCGAGATTGTGCTCCAGGTGCTCGGCGGAGAGGGCCAGCACGGGCGTGGCGAAACCGTCGGAGAAGAGGTTGCGGCGCTGGGCGGCCAGCTCTCCGACGGTGAGGCCCTCGGCGTCGGGCGGGAGGCCCTTGAAACGGTGGTCGACGCGTTCGTCCGTGAGACGGGCGAGTGCTTCGGTGCCGGTGTCTGGGGACACGGAGCCTCCCTGATCAGGTTGGTTGCATTATGTGCAACGCCCATTGCGTATATCGCTTACCGCTGTCTAACATCCACGCCAACGCCGGGTCAATGAAGCCTGCAGTGACCCTCCCCCAACTCTCGGCCTCGCTCGAGCCGGGGCCCCATCGACGAGGAGTCACGACCATCGTGAAGCCCACGGACGCCGTTGACGCCGTTGCCGGCGTGGATGTCGTGGATGTCGTCGCGCTCGGAGAGTCCATGGTGACGTTCCTGCCCACGCGGCCGGGGCGCCTCGCGGGCGTGCCGTCCTTCGACCGCGCGATCGGCGGCGCGGAGTCCAACCTGGCGTGTGCGCTGGCGGCGGCGGGACATTCGGTGCGGTGGGTCAGCCGGGTCGGCGCGGACGGGTTCGGCGACCATCTGGTGGAGACCGTCGCCGCGTACGGCGTGGACGTCTCGTGCGTGGGCCGCGATCCGGCGCGGCCGACGGGGGTCTACTTCCGTACCGCCGGTGACCGGGCGACGGATGCGCACGAGGTCGCGTACTACCGGGCGGGGTCGGCGGCGTCCGCGATGTCGGCGGCGACGGTGGACCTGGCGGCGGTGCGGACGGGCCGGATCCTGCACCTGTCGGGGATCACGGCCGCGTTGTCGGAGGGCTGCCTGGGGCTGCTGCGCGAGCTGACGGCTCCCGCCGGGGAGCGGCCACTGGTGTCGTTCGACGTGAACTACCGGGCGGGGCTGTGGACCGGCTCCGGCGGCGCGGAGGTGCTGTTGGAGCTGGCGCGTCGGGCCGACGTCGTTTTTGTGGGGGACGACGAGGCGGAGCAGGCGTGGGGGGTGGGCGGCGGGCCGGCGGCCGTTCGGGAGCTGCTGCCCGAGCCGAGGGTGCTGGTGGTGAAGGAGGGGGCGAAGGGGGCGACGGCGTTTCGGCGGGGTGGTGCGGACGGTTCTTCGCCCGCGGGCGCGTGGGGGCTGGTCGCGCAGCTCCCCGCGCCCCTTACGGGGCGCCACGACCGCCGCTCCTTCCCCGCCGCGGGCAGTCTTGCCGCCGGGGCGCTGGGGGTCCCCTCGCTCGAGCGAAGCCGAGAGCGGGGGAGGGCGGGCGCTGGGGGTACCCCCTCCGGGGGAGGCACCCGGCCGACGCCGGTAAGCGTCCCCACCTCCACCTCGGCCTCCACCCACGGCACCTTCGAACCCGCCCCCACCGTCGACGTCGTGGCAACCGTCGGTGCCGGTGACGCCTTCGCCGCCGGTTTCCTGTCCGGCATCCTGCGCGGCCTGCCGGTCAGGCAGACGCTCAGGCTCGGCCACCTCTTCGCCGCCGCCACCCTCACCACCCCCGCCGACCTCGCCGCGCCGCCCGCCCGCGACACCACCGACCGCCTGACCGCCCTCGACGACAGCGGGTGGGAGAGACTTCGACTCGGCCCCGGCTGGACCCAGGCCGGCACGGCCGAACAGGAGGTACGCACCCCATGAGCCAGACCGTCGACCGAGCGCTCAGCATCCTGCCGCTGCTCGCCGAGGGCCCCGCCGACCTCGGCCGGGTCGCCGAGCGCCTCGGCGTGCACAAGTCGACCGCGCTGCGGCTGCTGCGCACCCTCCACGAACACGGACTCGTCTACCGCCAGTCCGACCAGCGCTACCGCCTCGGCGCCCGGCTCTTCGCGCTCGCCCAGGAGGCGATGGAGAACCTCGACATCCGCGAGATCGCCCACCCCCACCTGGCCCGGCTCAACGAGGCCTGCGGGCACACCGTGCACCTCGCGGTGTTCGAGGAGGGCGAAGTCCTCTACATCGACAAGGTCGAGAGCCGCTACCCGGTGCGCATGTACTCGCGGATCGGCAAGCCGGTGGCCATCACCGTCGCCGCCGTCGCCAAGCTGCTCCTCGCCGACCTGCCCGAGCCCGAGCGGCGCGCCCTCGCCGACAAGCTCGACTACCCCATGTACACGGCCCGTTCGACACCGAACGCGGAGGCCTTCCGCAAGGAACTGGCCAAGGTGCGCGAACAGGGCTGGGCCACCGACCTCGGCGGCCACGAGGAGTCCATCAACTGCGTCGCGGCCCCCATCCGCGGCGCCGACGGCCGGGTCGTCGCCGCGATGTCGGTCTCCGCGCCCAACGTCGTCGTCACCGCCGACGAACTCCTCACCCTGCTCCCGCAGGTGCGCCGTACGGCGGACGCGATCAGCGGCGAGTACTCCGGCAGAACACCGATCAAGGAAGCCAGCAACTGATGACCGAGAAGATCGCGCTCACCCCCACGACCCACACCACCCCGCCCGCCAAGTTCTCCCACGGTGTGCGCAAGGGCAACATCCTCCAGGTCGCCGGCCAGGTCGGCTTCCTGCCCGCCGAGGAGGGCAGGCCTCCGACGCCGGCCGGCCCCACCCTGCGCGAGCAGACCCTCCAGACGCTGGCCAACGTCAAGGCGATCCTGGAGGAGGGCGGCGCCTCCTGGGACGACGTGATGATGATCCGCGTCTATCTGACGGACGTGGACCACTTCGCCGAGATGAACGGCGTCTACAACACCTACTTCGAGGAGCAGGGCCTCACCGCCCCGCCCGCCGCCCGCACCACCGTCTACGTCGGGCTGCCCGCCGGCCTCCTCATCGAGATCGACGCCCTCGCCGTCCTCGGCTGACGGCCCGCCGACTCCCGCACGTCCTGCACGGCACGGCACCCCACCGGGCGCCGTGCCGCGATCCCCCCTGCCCGAAAGCACGATGTACTTACGAAGAGGACCCCCACATGTCCCTACCGCTCGCCGCATCCGCCACCACCGCCCCAGCCACCCCACCCCACACCGGTGGGCTGCTCCTCCTCCTCGACGGCACCGCGGGACTGCTCACCGTCGCCGCCATCGGCATCGCCCTGCTCCTCTTCCTCATCATCAAGGCGCGACTCCAGCCCTTCGTCGCCCTGCTCGCCGTCTCCATAGCCGTCGGCCTGCTGGCCGGTCTCTCCGTCACCGAACTCTTCGGCACCGTCCAGCGCTCGGACGCCGTCTCCACCATCGAGTCCGGCATGGGCGGCATCCTCGGCCACGTCGCGATCATCATCGGCCTCGGCACCATGCTCGGCGCGATCCTCGAAGTCAGCGGCGGAGCAGAGGTGCTGGCCTCCCGGCTGCTCAACCTCTTCGGGGAGAAGCGGGCCCCGCTCGCGATGGGCCTCACCGGCCTCATCTTCGGCATCCCGGTCTTCTTCGACGTCGGCATCTTCGTGCTGGCCCCGCTCGTCTACGCGGCCGCCAAGCGAGGCGGCAAGTCGATCCTCCTGTACTGCCTCCCGCTGCTCGCCGGTCTCTCCATGACCCACGCCTTCCTGCCGCCGCACCCCGGCCCGGTGGCCGCCGCCGCGCTGCTGCACGTCCAGCTCGGCTGGGTCATCCTCATGGGCGTCGTCTGCGGCATCCCGGCGGTACTGGCCGCATGGGTGTACTCGGCGTGGATCGGCAAGCGGATCTTCGTCGCCGTACCGCAGGACATGGTCGAGGCGGCCGACGAGGCCAGGCAGGCGGTCCTGGCCGAGCAGCGGGCAGCCGGCGTCGAGCCGCAGGAGAAGCCGGTGCCGCTCGGCACGGTCCTTGCCATCATCGGTACGCCGCTGGTTCTGATCCTCGCCGCGACCTTCTCCTCGATCGCCCTGGACCCCTCCACCGGCCGCTCGGTGCTCGAGTTCTTCGGCACGCCGATGGTCGCCCTCACCCTCGCCCTGGTGCTCGCCTACTACCTGCTCGGCATCCGGCGCGGCTGGTCCCGCAAGTCCCTGGAGACGGTGTCGACCGCGTCCCTCAAGCCGGTTGGCAACATCCTGCTGGTGGTCGGTGCGGGCGGGATCTTCGGCGCCGTGCTGAAGGCCAGCGGGGTCGCCCAGGCCCTGTCCGACACCTTCAACGGCGTGGGCCTCCCGGTGATCGTGCTCTCCTATCTGATCTCCGTCGTCCTGCGGGTCGCCCAGGGCTCGGCGACGGTGGCGATCGTGACGACGGCCGGCATCGTCGCCCCGCTGCTGAGCGAGGGCCACCACTCCCAGGCCTTCGTCGCCCTCGTCATCATGGCCATCTCGGCGGGTTCCATCTTCGCCTCGCACGTCAACGACGGCGGCTTCTGGATGGTGGCCAAGTACTTCGGCATCAGCGAACGGGACACCCTGAAGACCTGGACCGTGCTGGAGACGGTGTTGTCGGTGGCCGGGTTCGCGGTGGCGGCCGTGCTCGGCGTCTTCGTGTAGGCGTCTGATAACGAAGTCGGGACCGGCTGTCTCCGGCACAGGTTCTTGGACCATACTGCCCGCTGTGGAGCAGCGCATAGGAGCCAACAGCCAGCCCCTGGAAGGCGCCGGATTCGACCCGGCCTTCGTCCCCGGGCTCACCTCACCCGCGTCCGCCGAGCCGGAGGACGCGGGGCCGGAGGACACCCGGCCCGAGGAGGCCGAGGGTGCCGAGGCGGTGGTGGAACCGGTGGCCCTGACCAAGGACGCGGCCGACGCCGACAGCACGGTGGACGACGCCGAGAACGCCGAGAACGCCGAGAACGCCGAGAACGCCGAAGACACCGAGGAGGCCGCTGACGGTCCCGTCTTCGAGGCCTCCGACCGGCGTGCCCGGATAGTGGCCGACCACCAGGGCGTGCGCCTCGGTCTCGACGAGGAGAAGTGCGAGTTCCGCTGGGACGAGATCGGCGCTATCGAGACCGAGGTGCCGCGCTTCGGCAAGCGCTTCACGATCACCGTCCACACCCCGGACCGCCGCTGGTACCCCATCGAGATCGAGGCGACGTCCCGCTCCCGCTTCAAGGAGTGGGAGAACGACCTGGACGCGGTCCTGGACGCGTACTTCGAGGAGGGCGAGGAAGAGGAAGACGCCCTGGAGACGGACGACAAGGCCGCTGCCGAGACCGAGACCGAGACCGAGACCGAGGCCGCTGCCGAGGCCGGCGCCGAGGACAAGGTCCGCGACGAGAAGTAGCCCGGCACAGGCGGGCGGCCCCGGTCCCGTGGCCGCCTAGCCGCAGTACTGTGCTTCCTTCCCGATCGACCGGTACATGCAGTCCGCGTTCTCCAGCAGCTGGAACACCGCGTCCCGGTTCCGGGAGGTCTCCCGCTCGATCACCTCGTCGGGCGGATAGAACCCGCCCCCGGAACTGGACGTCGGGTACATCTCGAACGTGAAGTCGAAGATCTTCTGCGTACCCCACAGATAGTCGTCGATCGACCCGTCCGTGATGTACAGATCACTGGACTGCTCCGGCGTGTAGCCGTTGCTGGCCGCCATCTTCTGTCCCACGGCCTTGAACGCGGCCGCGTCGTCCGCGGTCATCCCGGTGGCCGTGTCGGCCGTCGTGTACCCGAACGGCCACAGCACCAGTTCGCTGTACGTGTGGAAGTCGATCCCGGCCTTGATCTGCTGCTTGCCGCCGACGACCCGGCCGCGCACGAAGTCGGCGACGACCTTCACCTCGGGCGCCGACTCGGCGGCCGCGCCCCGGTAGGTCTCCGCGGACGTGCTGCCCGAGGACCCGCCGCAGCAGCCCCATCTGTAGTTCCAGTTCCGGTTCAGGTCCGTACCGACGTACGAGGAGCCGGAGTTGGGCTGCCGGTTCTTGCGCCACGACCGGTAGGAGCCGGTGGCGATGTCGTACTCGCCGCCGTCCGGGTTGAGGTCCGGCACGATCCAGATCTCCCGGCTGTTGACGAGGTTCGTGACCCGGGAGTCGGAGCCGTATCCCGCGCCCAGTTCCCGCAGCAGATACAGCGCCATCTCCACCGTGAGGTGCTCGCGCGCGTGCTGGTGGAAGGTGAGGAGGACCTCGGGTTCGTTCTCGTCCGTCGCGACGTTGTCGCTGAC
Source organism: Streptomyces sp. NPDC048417 (assembly GCF_040651615.1). Classification (NCBI taxonomy): domain Bacteria; kingdom Bacillati; phylum Actinomycetota; class Actinomycetes; order Kitasatosporales; family Streptomycetaceae; genus Streptomyces; species Streptomyces sp. NPDC048417. The sequence goes on from NZ_JBEZKI010000005.1 coordinate 393,002, forward strand.
CTTGATGGCGACGATGTCCCGGCCCTGGTACGACTTGCCGATCACCTGCCTGCTCATGATGGCGGGGTAGGCGGCGAGCCGCTGGCCGATCTCGGCGTTCGCCTCGGCGTAGTTGTGGTACTTCGAGTCGGCCGTCGGGAAGTCGAACAGACGCAGCTCGTCGGCGGCGGTGGACCGGTCGGGGGCCGCGCCGAGGGGCGTGACGTCGTAGCCGAGGCGTTTCAGCGCGGCGATCTGCGGGGCCCGTCCGGAGACGACCACAGTCTCCTCGTCGGCCTCGTCCACGGTGACGCCGGTCTGCTGGATGGCCGCGCGGGTCACGGGCGTGGTGCTCTGGTGGATCTCGTACTGCCGGACGTCGTCGGCCGAGGGCGGCGCCGGGCGCGCGCTGTCGGCGGTCGCGTGGGTGGCCGTCGCCGACACGGGGGCCGCGAGGGCGAGGGCCAGCAGGGCGCCGAGCGCGGCGGTCCGGCCGCGGCCGAGGGCGCCGGAGCCGCGCATGCGAAGTCGCATGAAATCTCCTGGGGAGGTGGGGGTGGTCCAGTGCGACATACCTGTGCAGTTGTTGTGCGGAGGCTGTGCGGGTGCCGCTCATCGTCCAAGGGATGGCATGAACAGGTCAAGACCGTAAAACCGGTCGCGTAAACCAGCCGCGGTGACCGGCCGCGCGAAACGGCCGCGGAGTGTACGCCTTTACCCGCAATCGCAGGCGGCCCCCACCGAAGTACACCCACCCGCGTGACGTCGGTGCGTCTCCCCGGTCCGCCGGGAGCCCGTGGACGGAGGGCCAAGGGGAGGGCTGGGTGATGACGGGTACCAGTACGGGAGCCCGACTGGGCGGGCCGGGCCGGGCGTTCGGCGGGGGAGAGCACCGAGTGGATCCGCTACCGGAATTCATTCGCAGTGCATCGGCCTTCAGGCCGGTGGCGAAGCGAATCTGATGGTGGCGACGCGGAGCGTCGCGGATTCAGGTCCGGCGGAGCCGGACACCGCAGTTCCTCGCTGCGGCGCGGAGCGTCGCGCGGGCTGGTCCCGGCGGAGCCGGGCGGTGCTCACACCGGCCGGTTCCTCCGCCGCCGCGGGCGGTCGCCCGGCCGCCGGCCGCGGAGTCGGTGCGCGCCTGGGCGGCCGGGCAGGGGCTGGGGGCCGTGGACGCGGAGCTCTTCGCACAGGCGGTCGTGGCCGCGGCCGACGCCCATGGTCCGGTCATCGAGTTCCTCGCCTGGGGCGAGGCCCCGGCCTGCGTCTGCGAACTGCGGCTGTGCCGGGCCGTGGCGGACCCGCTCGCCGGGTTCGAACCGCCACGGGGCGGGGAGCCGGGCCCCGGGCAGGGGCTGTGGTTCACCCGCCAGGTGTGCGCGTACGTCGATGTGCAGGCCGGGGGGACGCGTGAACGGTGTGGTTCGAGCTCGGTACGTGTGGCTGCGAGCGGTTCCGCTGGGTGGGCCGCGGCGGTGGGGGCGCCGCGGCCCGTTCGTGGGTGCGGGATCGGCGTGGGTGATCGCGCCCATGCGGCGCGGCAGCCGTACATCGATACGGCCCCGCGCCCCTTCGGGGCGCTACGGCAGGCCGTGGACGTGGGCTCCCACCGAGTTGGACCACGCGTTGCCCGACGACGCGTCCCAGTTGGTCGACCAGGTCATCGCGCCGCGCAGGTCGGGGTAGGTCGTCGACGGCTTGAAGGAGCCGCAGTTGGTGGCCTTGGTCAGGCAGTCCAGGGCGTTGTTGACCACCGTCGGCGAGACGTAGCCGCTGCCCGCCGCGCTGGTCGACGCCGGCAGGCCGAGGCCCACCTGGGACGGGGACAGCCCGCCCTGCAGCTGGATGCAGGCCAGCGCGGTGAGGAAGTCCACCGAGCCCTGGCTGTACACCTTGCCGTCGCAGCCCAGCATCGAACCGCTGTTGTAGTACTGCATGTTGACGACCGTGAGGATGTCCTTGACGTTCAGGGCCGTCTGGAAGTACCCGTTGGACGTCGACTGCATGTCGATCGTCTGCGGCGCCATGGTGATGATCAGCGACGAGCCCGCCTTCGTCGACAGCGAGCGCAGCGCCTGGCTCATGTAGGTGGCGTTGATGCCGTTCTCCAGGTCGATGTCGACGCCGTCGAAGCCGTACGTCTGCATCAGCGAATAGACGGAGTTGGCGAAGTTCGTCGCGGACGCCGAGTCGCTCACCGAGATCGTGCCGTTCTGGCCGCCGATGGAGATGATGACCTTCTTGCCGGCCGCCTGCTTGGCCTTGATGTCGGCCTTGAACTGGTCGACCGTGTACCCGCCGAGACCGGCGGAGTCGAGGGTGAAGCTGACCGCGCCCGGTGTGCTGGTCGCGTCCGCGAAGGCGACGGCGATGATGTCGTACGAGGACGGCACGTCGGAGATCTTCTGGACGGTCGCGCCGTTGTTGAAGTTCTGCCAGTAGCCCGTCACCGCGTGCTTGGGCAGCGAGCCGCCACCGCTGCCGCCGGAGGCGGTCGTGGTCGCCGTCACCGCCGTCGACTTGCCGGACTCGCCCGCCGAGTTGGTCGCGGTGACCTGGAAGGAGTACGCCGTGGAGGCGGCGAGCCCGGTGATGGTGGCCGAGGCGCCGGTGACCGCGCTGACCTTGGTGCCGTTGCGGTAGACGTTGTAGCCGGTCGCGCCCGACACCGCGCTCCAGGACAGGGACGCCGAGGACGACGTCGTACCGGAGACCGCGAGGCCGGTCGGGGTGGCGGGGACGGTCGGGGCCGGGTCGGAACCGCCGCCGCCGTCGGGGCCGTAGACCGAGACGTCGTCGGCGTAGTAGGCGGCCTGGCCGTACCAGCCGTGGGTCCAGACCGTGACCGAGGTGGTCGAGGAACCGGTGGTGAAGGTCGTCGACAGCTGCGTCCAGGACGTGTTCGGGGTCCAGGTCGACACGTCCGTGGTGCCGGTGCCGGTCACACCCAGGTAGGTGTAGGAGCCCTGCACCCACGCGCTCAGCGTGTAGGTCGAGTTGGCCTTGACCGCCACCGTCTGGCTGCACTGGGCGTAGTCCTGCCCGGCCGGGGTCGCCTTCAGGGCGGCGGCGCCGGAGTGCACGGGGGAGGAGACGGTCGTACCGCTGCCGGCGGAACAGGTCCAGTTGGCGAGGGCCGACTCGAAGCCGGCGTTCTTCACGTTGTTGACGTCGGCGGCGGAGGCCGGGGAGGAGGCCAGGCCCGCCATCGCGAGGGCGGTGGCGAGCGCGGCCACGGCCGACCAGGTTCGGATACCTCGCTGTCCGGCATGCCGGGACACGAGTCGGGGGATGAGTCTGGGCATGACAATCAAGGTGGTCCAGACCAATTCACGTGTCAATAGGTCCAGACCAAATTCAAAGCCGCCGCTGAGCGGATCAGGCCGCGGTCATATGCTCAACCTGTCCCGATTTGAAGCTACTTGTGTGGTCACGGATCCCAGACAGCTGGACAAACGCTGTTCTCCGGTCACAGAGGCGTGGTTACAGTGCTGAGGTAGTCACGCAATGAAGTCGTCCCGGCTCATTGGAGTAACACCGGTGGGCCGCCGGGGTGTGAAGAGCGGGGAGCTGCGCGTGCCAACTGCCATTGCCGTGACCAGTGCCGACATGGCACTGCCGGTGCAGGACGAGCGGACCATGCCCGCGGTCGTGCTCCGGGACCTGGACCAGCGGCCCCTCGACCAGACCCTCGCCGAGTTCGTGGCGCTCATCGAGCAGCACGGGCACGTGATCGTCGTCTGCTCCGCGGCCGTACCCGAAGCCGTGACCCGGCGCCTGCACACCCTGCGCTCCCTGCTGGAGAGCGACCGGATCGCCCTGTTCCGCCCCGACCTGCCGCCCCTCGGCATCGCCGTCCTGGCCCGGCAGTTGCGGCAGCTGGCCTCCTGCGACCTCAGCCCCGGCGTCCTCGCGTCGGCCGGCCGGCTGCTCACCCACTACATCCACTCCGGCGCCGTCCTCGGCTCGGTCGCCAAGCTGGACCGGGTCCCGGTCACCCTCAAGGCGCACGCCAAGTCCTGGATGCCCGGCACCCAGTTCGCCGTCGTCGCGCACCCCCAGCCGCAACTGGTCCGGGTCGGCCCGGACACGACCCTGACCGGACCCGAGTTCAGCACCTGGATGCTGGTCGCCAGGGGGCAGCTGCAGTCCGAGTGGATCGGCGGCCTCGCCAAGTCCTGGGGCGCGTACGGGCTGCGCGAGACCCCGCTGCCGGCCGAGTCGTCCCACTGGTGGGGGACCGGCCGGATGATCGAGTTCACCAGCTATCTCGCCGACCTGTCGGTCCTCTACCAACTGGTCACCTCGGTCCGGCAGACCAGCTGCCACTGGTGCGGCATCGACGTCATCGGCGACCGCTGTGTCTTCTGCTCCGCCACCCCGCCCGTCTACGACCCGCCGGCGCACCGCGCGCTGGAACAGCGGACGCCCGCCTGACCCGTACACCCACCGCTCGGTTCCCCCACTTCCCCGCTTCCCCCGATGAGGTCGCACGGTCCATGAACTCCCGTCAGCGCCGCGGCGTGATACTCCTGATCCTGTCGGTGATCTGCGCGCTCGGCGCGTTCGCCGGCGTGCTCTCGGTCATCGACAACGCGAAGTCCGAGGTCGGCCCCAAGGTCACCGCGTACAAGGTCCGGTCGGACGTCAAGCCGTACACGACGCTGAGCGCGGACCAGTTCCAGAAGGTCGAGATGCCCCAGCGGTGGCTGTCCGCCAACGCCGTCACCAGCCTCGGCGCGATCGAGGGAAAGATCGCGGTCACCACGCTGAAGAAGGGCTCGCTGCTCCAGAGCGACATGATCGTCGACCAGCCCGCGCTGAAGGCCGGCGAGCAGGAGGTCGCGATCATGATCGACGCGGCCACCGGAGTGGCCGGCAAGATCACCCCGGGCTCGCTGGTCAACGTCTACGCCACCTTCCAGGGCAAGCAGCAGAGCGACCCCGACCAGTCGAAGATCATCGTGACCAACGCCCGGGTCCTGGACGTCGGCGCCCAGCTCAGCTACGTGGACCCGGACAACCGGAACCAGCAGCCCAGCGACGCCGTCCCCATCACCTTCGCGCTGTCCACGCTCGACGCCCAGCGCCTCACCTACGCGGAGTCCTTCGCCCAGCGGGTCCGGCTCGCCCTGGTCGCGCCCGGCACGACCACCACCGTGCCGGACAAGGACCGCACCTACGAACTCGCGACGGACAAGTGAGAGGCGCCTCGCATGCCCATCAGGATCCTCCCCGCCGTCGGTGACGCGGACGCCGTCCGCTCGCTGGTCTCCCTGCTCAGCCAGCTCCCGGACAGCGAACCGCTGCCGCCCGTCGTCGACTCCACCCAACTCGTCGACACCCTGGCCCGGTTCGCCGCCGAGTCCGTCGACGAACTCCCCGAGGTCGTCGTCGTCCACGAACGCATCGGCCCGGTCCCGGCCCTGGAGCTGATCCGCGAGGTCGCCCTGCGCTTCCCGGCGGTCGGCGTCGTCCTCGTCACCACCGACACCAGCCCCGGCCTGTTCGCCGCCGCGATGGACTCCGGCGCCCGCGGCCTGGTCGGGCTCCCCATGAGCTACGAGGAGCTGGCCGGCCGCGTCCAGGCGGTCGCCCAGTGGTCCACGGGCGTACGGCGCCACCTCGGCCACGGCGCGGACGCGTTCGCCGGCGTCGGCGGGACCGTCGTCACCGTCAGCGGCGCCAAGGGCGGGACCGGCGCGACCCTGGTGGCGATCCAGATCGCCCTCGCCGCGCAGGCCTCCGGCCACTCCACCGCCCTGGTCGACCTCGACCTCCAGACCGGGGACGTCGCCTCCTACCTGGACGTCCAGTTCCGCCGCTCGGTCGCCGACCTGGCCGCGGTCAACGACATCTCGCCCCGCGTCATGGCCGAGGCCGTCTTCCGCCACGACTCCGGGCTCGCCCTGCTCCTCGCACCCGCCGAGGGCGAACGCGGCGAGGAGGTCACCGACCGGGCCGCCCGCCAGATCCTCAGCGCCCTGCGCTCCCGCTACGAGATCGTGGTCGTCGACTGCGGCGCCCAGCTCGGCGGGGCGGGCGCGGCTGCCGTGGAGACCGCCGACCTGGCCCTCCTGGTGACCACGCCCGACGTGGTCGCCGTACGCGCCGCCAAGCGCACGGTGCGGATGTGGGACCGGCTGCAGATCCGCAAGGCCGAGGAGACGACGGTGGTCGTCAACCGGCACACCAGGGCCACGGAGATCCAGCCCGCGCTGATCCAGCGGATCACCGGCACCGCGCTGGCGGGGACGCCGATCCCCGCCAACTTCAAGGAACTCCAGGGCGTGGTGGACGCGGGGCGGATCCACGAACTGGACGCCCGCAGCACGGTGAAGCAGGCGCTGTGGGCACTGGCCGGGGAGCTGGGCCTGGTACGGACGGCGGAGGGGACGGTGCCGCGACGGGCCGGGGCACGGGCCCGGGCCGCGGAGCGGGGGGCGGTCGGTTTCCGGCGACGGAAGGAACTCCCATGAGTGTCTGCCGGTCGGGGCGGGGCGCGGGGCCGGTGGGCCCTCGGTCGGGTGCGGGCCGGAGGGGGCTCAGCGCGCAGTTCCCCGCGCCCCTACGGGTCGCTTCTCTGCGGTTCGCTGCAAAGACGCGCCCGGCCGAAGCGCGCCCAAGGGGCGCGGGGAACTGCGCGACCAGCCCCCACGCACCCGCACCCGACCGACGGCCCACCACAGCCGCAGCCGTACCCGGCCGAAGACCATCCGACCGCGGCCAGGTCACCATCGAACTCCTCGGCATGACCCCGGTCATCATCCTCACCCTCGTACTCATGTGGCAGGCCGTCCTCGTCGGATACGCCTTCACCCTCGCCGGAAACGCCGCTGACGAAGGAGTCCGCGCGGGCACGGCCGTCCCCCGGGGAGAACGGTTCGGCGTCTGCGAGCAGGCCGCGCTGGAGGACCTCTCCAGCGCCTGGCGGGAGGGCGCCACGGTGGGCCAGTGCGGCGGCACCGGCACCGTCACCGCGGACGTCTCCCTGCGCGTCCCGGTGCTCTTCCCCGGCACCATCGACTTCCCCGTCACCGTGCACGGCCACGCCGGCACGGTGGAGGAGGTGAAGCGCTGATGCGCCGCAACCTGCGCGACCGCGGCCAGGTCGCCATCGAGTACCTCGGCTTCCTCCCGATCCTGCTCATCGTCGGGCTGGCCGGCATCCAGCTCGGCGCCGTCGCCTACGCCGCCGAGCAGGCCGGGACGGCGGCCCGGGCGGGGGCCCGGGCCGCCTCGCTGCACGAAGACGTCGGCGCGGCCTGCGCCAGTGCGGTCAGCGGCCGGATCGACGTGAGCTGCGCTTCCTCCGGCGGCGGCGACTCGGTCACCGTGACCGCCACCGTCCACATCCCGAAGATCGTCTGGGAGCTGGGCAACGCCACCAAGTCCGCCACGATGCCCGTCGACCACTGAACGAGGAGCACGGCAAACATGAGCCTGCGGGCACGTATCAACTCCCCCGAGGAGCACGGCAGCCGGGGCGAGGACGGCCATCTGGTCTCCTCCTACCGGGCCAAGCTCCTGGAGGAGATCGACCTCGCGGAGATGAGCGCGCTGGCCGCCGCCGAGCGCCGGGCACGCCTCGAACGCGTCCTCGGCCACATCATCAGCCGCGAGGGCCCGGTCCTGTCGACCGTCGAGCGCTCCCAGCTGATCCGCCGAGTGGTCGACGAGGCACTGGGCCTCGGCATCCTGGAGCCGCTGCTCGAAGACGCGTCGATCACGGAGATCATGGTGAACGGCCCCGACGCGATCTTCGTCGAGCGCGGCGGCCGGGTCGAGCAGCTGCCGCTGCGGTTCGCGTCCGCGGACCAGCTGATGCAGACCATCGAGCGGATCGTCTCCACGGTCAACCGCCGCGTGGACGAGTCCAACCCGATGGTCGACGCCCGCCTGCCCTCCGGCGAACGCGTCAACGTCATCATCCCGCCGCTCTCCCTGACCGGCCCCATCCTCACCATCCGCCGCTTCCCGCGCTCCTTCACCCTCCAGGAGCTGATCGGCTTCGGCTCGCTCGACGAGCCCATGGTGTTCCTGCTGGCGGGCCTGGTGCAGGCGAAGTTCAACATCATCGTCTCCGGCGCCACCGGCACCGGAAAGACGACCCTGCTGAACGCCCTGTCCGGGCTCATCCCGGCGCACGAACGCATCATCACCATCGAGGACTCCGCCGAACTCCAGCTCCAGCAGTCGCACGTGGTCCGTCTGGAGTCGCGCCCGGCGAACGTCGAGGGCAAGGGCCAGGTCAGCATCCGCGACCTGGTCCGCAACTCGCTGCGGATGCGCCCCGACCGGATCGTGGTCGGCGAGGTCCGCGGCGGCGAGTCCCTGGACATGCTCCAGGCCATGTCCACCGGCCACGACGGCTCGCTCGCGACCGTCCACGCCAACAGCGCCGAGGACGCTCTGACCCGGCTCCAGACCCTGGCCTCCATGTCGGACGTCGAAGTCCCCTTCGTCGCCCTGCACGACCAGATCAACAGCGCGGTCGAGGTCCTCGTCCAGCTGACCCGGTTCGCGGACGGCGCCCGCCGGATCACCGAGATCGCGGTGCTGGACAGCCACGGCAGCGAGCCGTACCGGCTGGCGACGGTGGCCCGGTTCGACGCCCGCCCCATGACCCACGACGGCCATGTCCACGGCGCCTTCCAGTACTTCCCGCTCCCGCGCCGCACCGCCGACCGCCTCTACATGGCCGGCCAGCCCATCCCGCAGGCCTTCGGCGTGGCCCAGCACTTCGACCAGCTCACCACCCGAGAAGCGAGGTAGGCCATGACCCTCCATGACCTCGTCACCCTCACCACCGGCGTCACCCTGCTGGCCTGCCTGCTGGCCGTGGTGGGCCTGCACACCTACGCCTCCGGCCGGGCCCAGCGCGCCGCCCTGGTGGAACGCCTCTCCTACACCGGCCAGGCCCCGCTCACCGGCCGCCGGCGCCGCTTCCGCAACCTGGACCGCCGGCTGCGCGGCACGGGGATCGGCCGCCGCCTCGAACTCCGGCTGGCGGCAACAGGCCTGGACGTGACGCCCGGCGAGTTCTTCGCCTACATGCTCGCCGCCGTCGTGGCCCTCTGGCTCATCGGCCAGGCCGCCCTGGCCCCCTTCTTCGGGCCGATCGCCGGCCTCCTCGGGGTCTTCGCCGCCGTGCAGTTCCTCAACTGGCAGCGGCAGAAACGCATCGAGCGGTTCATCGCCCAACTCCCCGAACTCGCCCGCATCCTGGCCAACGCCACGCACGCCGGACTCGCCCTGCGCACCGCGATCGGCATGGCGGCGGAGGAGCTGGAGGCCCCGGCCGGTGAGGAACTCGGCAAGGTGGCCGACCAGTTGGCGATCGGTCACTCCATGGACGACGCACTCGGCGAACTGGCCGACCGGCTCCCGTCCCGCGAGCTGGTCGTCCTGGTCACGACCCTCGTCCTCTCCAACAGGGCGGGCGGCCAGGTCGTCTCCGCGCTGCGCAACCTGACCGAGACCCTGGAGGAGCGCAAGGAGACCCGCCGCGAGGTCCGCACCCAGCTCTCCCAGGTGACGATGACGTCGTACGCCGTCCCGGTGCTCGGCATCGGCGCCCTGTTCCTGATGAACGGGGTCAAGGGCGACACCCTGGACCGCATGACGGGCACCACCCTCGGCCAGGCCGCGGTCCTCATCGCGTTCGGCCTCTACGTCATCGGGTTCGTCCTCATCCGCCGCCTCAGCCGCGTCGACGTATAGGGGGTTGTGACCATGGCACTGCTCCTGGCCCTTGTGACGGCCCTCGCCGTCTACGGCGCCTTCGCGGGCATCCGCATGTACCGCGCGGACGCGAAACTCCCCTCCGACCTGCAGATCGCCCTGGAAGTGGGCGCCACCCGCACCGGCGCCGCCAACTCCCTCATCGACCGCATGGGCATGCGCTACGCCCCCGCCGTCCTGCGCCTGATGGGCCCGCGCCAGGTGGCGCGGTACCGCCGCAAGATCGACCTGGCGGGCAACCCCGGCGGCCTGACGATCGACCGCTACGCGGCCCGCCGGGCGGTCTACGGCGCACTCGGCGGCGTCGGCTTCCTGGTCTTCTTGCTGAGGGGGCAATGGCTGATGGCCGTTGTCCTCCTCCTCTTCGGCGCGTTCTGGACGGAGGTCGGCATCTGGTCGGCGATCCGTGTCCGCAAGGACGTCATCGAACGCACCCTGCCCGACTTCCTGGACGTCCTCGCGGTGGTGGTGAGCGCCGGCCTCGGTTTCCGGCAGGCCCTGGACCGGGTCGCCTCGCACTACGAGGGCCCCTGGGCGGACGAACTCCGTATCACCCTCCGCCAGCTGGACCTGGGCATGAGCCGCCGCCAGGCCTTCGCGGAACTCCGCCGTCGCAACGACTCCGAACAGGTGGCGATGTTCGTCACGGCGCTCCAGCAGGGCGAGGAACTGGGCGCGCCGATCGTCGACACCCTGGTCGCCCTGGCCAAGGACATGCGCCGCACGGACGCCCAGAACGCCCGCCGCAAGGCGGCCCGGGCGGTCCCGAGGGCCACGCTGATGATCACCACGTTCATGGTCCCGGCCACGATGCTCCTGCTGGCCGCCGGCCTGCTGCTGGGCTCCGGGGTCGACTTCGGGTCGGTCACGGGGAAGTAGCCGAGGAAGGGCGGGTGAGGGCGATGGCGACACGGGAGGACGACGGGAAGGTCGAGATCCGGGCCCTGCGGGCGATGGGCCGCCAGGTCTTCGGCTTCCGCCTGGCGATGATCGCCGTGGCGGCCCCCGCGGCCCTCCTCAACGCCACCCCCGGCCTGGGCACCCGCCTGGTCGGCTCCGCGGTGGTCGTCACCTTCATGATCTCGTACGTCCTCTTCCGCGACTGGCAGCGCTTCGGCCCCCTCCTGCTGCGCCACCCCACGCTGCTGGCCGCCGACACCCTCTTCGGCTCCTTCCTGCTGATCTCGGCCGGCCCCGACACGACCCTCGCGTACGTCAGCGTCTGCACCCCGTTCCTCGCCGGCCTCCTCTACAGCTGGCGCGGAGCGGCGGTCTTCGCGTCCCTCCAGTCGCTGATCCTCCTGGTCGTGGTGGAGACGCTGAAGCACCACACCGGCGTGGCGGACTCCCTCCTCCTGCCCGGCCTGTGCGTGATCACCGGCGCGATGGGCTCCACCCTGCGCACCCTGATGCTCCGCTTCGGCACCGCCACCGAGGCCCTCACCGAGACCCGCGCGCGTCTCGCCGCGACGGAGGCGGTGAGCACGGAACGCGCCCGCCTGGCCCGCGAGATGCACGACTCGGTCACCAAAACCCTCTACGGCGTCGCACTGATCGCCGACGGCCTCGCGGAGTCGGCGTCCGCGACCCCGGACCGCCTCGACCCGGCGCTGATCAGACAGCAGGCGGAACTGGTGGCGGACGCGGCCCGCAGGGCGGCGGGTGAGGCCCGCGAACTCCTGACGGACCTGCGCACCCGGACGGACGGCGAGGCCCCGGACGTACGCGCCGAACTGGAATCGCTGACAAGTGACTTCACGGCCCGTACGGCCATGACGGCGACCTACGAAGGCCCCGCCACCCCGGTCCCGCTGCCCCACGCCACGGCTCGCCAGCTGCTGGGCATCACGGCGGAGGCCCTGGAGAACGCCCACCGCCACGCACGGGCGACAAGGGTCGACGTACGGGCGGAGACGACCCCCGACCACCGTCTGATCGTCACGATCCACGACGACGGACGCGGCCTGCCCCCGGACACGACCGTCGAAGACCTGCGTCGCACCGGCCACTTCGGCCTGCTCGGCATGACAGAACGGGCCGCGTCGATGGGCGCGCGCCTCCGGCTGACCGCCGACAAGGGCACCGAGGTCCGAGTGGAGGTGCCACTGACATGACGGAGACGAGAGGAGGCCCCCCGATGCCGCAGCACCCCTTCATGGAGTGCGCAGAACCTCCGCCCCCACCACCCCTGCGCGTCCTGGTGGCCGACGACAACCCGGTGATCCGCGCGGGCCTGACGGCGGTCCTCTCCGCCGCGGAGGGCCTCACGGTCGTCGCAGAGGCCGACGACGGCCGCGCGGCCTACGAGGCGGCCCTGCGTCTTCACCCCGACGTCATCCTCCTCGACGTCCGCATGCCCGGGGTCGACGGCATGGCGGCACTGCCGCACCTGGTGCGCCTGGCCCCGGTCATGATGCTGACGTACAGCGACGAGACGGCGATCGTGCAGGAGGCCGTACGCCTGGGCGCCGGAGGCTACCTGGTCCACGGCGAGTTCACGACGGCCCAGCTGACGCAGGCGGTACGGGACGTGGGCGGCGGCCGGCCGCACTTCACACCGACCGCGACGAACGCGTTGCTGGCCCATATCAGAGGGCACGCAACTGCACACGCAAAACCCGAACTACGCGCTCTCCCAACACATTTTCCACCCAAAGGACTTTCGCAACTGCAATCCACTGTGGGACAGTCGTCGAAGTCCCGGTTTCAACTGAGCAGCAGGGAGGCGGAGATCATGGACCTCATCGCGTCCGGCATGACCAACCAGCAGATCGCCGCCGTCTGCTTCATCAGCGAGAAGACGGTCAAGAACCACATCAACCGCATCTTCGCCAAGCTCCACACCACCACCCGCGCCCAGGCGACGGCCAAGTGGCTGGGGGTGGCGTGAGATGAACTGGGTGAACTGGGTCCGGATTTGGGTCCTGGGACCCTCCGCGGATGGGTATGTTCCGCCGTACGTTGCGAGGATCGGAACCGAACCCGGAGGGGAGCACCATGAGCGACCGGATGCTGAGGATGCTTGTCGCGCTGCAGCGCCGCGCCGACGACCGGGGGCAGACCGCGGTCGAGTATCTGGGGATCATCGCGGTGGTGGTGGCGATCGTGCTGGCCGTCACGGGCACCAGCATCGGCCAGACGATCCTCACCAAGATCACTGCGCAAATCAACAAGATCGTGTGATGCGTCTCCGCCGTTACGGCGACTCAGGGCAGGCCTTCCCCATCTACATCACGGTAGCGGGGGGCCTGCTCTTTCTCGCGTTCGCGTACCTCGCGGTCGGCCAGGCCGCGGTGAACCGGAACGGTGCCCAGACGGCCGCCGACGCGGCGGCGCTCGCCGCCGCGGTGAACACGCGTGACGAGCTTGCGGACCAGTGGGTGCAGGACGTACGCGACCCGACCAAGTGGCTGGACATCTTCCACGGCAAGGTGAACGTCGCCGATTCGTGCTGGCGCGCCAGCCAACTGGCGGCCCAGAACGACGCGACGGCACATTGCGTGTCCGAACCTCCGCTGAGCTACAAGGTCGACGCCAAGACGAACAAGACCGTGGGCGACTCCGTCGTGCCCGGCACCGAGAGCATGAGGTCGACGGCGAGCGCCACCGCCGTGATCGAGCCGCTCTGCACGTTCTCGCTTTCCGGTGAGGGTGGCGTACTGCCCGAACTCACCTGCAAGGACCGCAACTGGGATCTGGACCCGACCGATCCGACGGATCTGCCGGGCCCCGAAGACCTCTTCGACGTCCACCTGGCCGACTGACAAGCGAATCGACGAGCGAAGAAGGAGGCGGGAACGATGAGCATGGGGTTCACTGCGAAGGCCCGCAGGGGGGCGGTCGCGTTGCTGGTCGCGACGGGCCTTGCGGTGGGGGTCGCCGGCTGCGGCGGCGGAGGCGACGACAAGGCGGACAAGCCCCAGACGTCGGCCTCCGCGTCCAAGAGCGGGGGATCGAACCCGAGTGCTCAGGAGGGCGAGTCCCAGGCGCCGCTCGCCGAACTCAGGGGGACGGACAGCCTGCTCCTTCAGGTCACGTCCGCTCAGCGGGACTCGGGCGGGTTCGTCACGGTGAACGGCACCCTCAAGAACGACGGTGCCGAATCCGTCGTCATCCCCGCTCAGGTCAGTGGTGACGAAACAGAGATCACCAGGCACGGCTTCTCCTTCGGTGGGGCCACCCTGGTCGACTCCAAGGGCAAGAAGCGCTACTACGTCCTGCGCGACACGGACGGACGGCCGCTCACCAGCATCGGCATCACCAACGTCGACGCCGGCCAGACCGTCCCCGTCTTCATGCAGTTCCCCGCCCCACCCGCCGACACCACCGAGGTAACCCTCCAACTTCCCACCTTCGCCAGCGGCACGATCCAGATCTCCGGGTGAGGCCGACGTGACCACACCACGCCTCCCGCTGACCCTGGGCGCCGCCACGCTCCTGCTGGTCACGAATCTCTACGGCGCGACGGCCGCCCGTGCCGACGACGGCGGCCCGAGCGTCCCCCCGGGCACCGAGCCCTCCGCCAGCGCGCCCGTGAAGATCGACCCGACGGACCCCGACCTCAAGCTCCCCGAAGGCGCCACCCTCGCCGATCCCAAGGTGCTGGACATCAAGTCGGTCGTCGAGGACCAGAGCGGTGACGAGCGCCGTACGGACACCAACACGGACGTGACGTTCGCCCTCCAGGCCGAGGTGCTGTTCAGCAAGGACAGCGCCAAGCTGAGCGCGGCGGCGAAGGCGCGGATCGGGGCGATCGCCGACGAGATCAAGAAGCAGAACGCCACCCAGGTCCGTGTCTTCGGCTTCACGGACAACCTGGGCTCCTCGGCCCACGGAGACGTCCTCTCCCGCCAGCGCGCCAACGCCGTGCAGGGCGTCCTGGACCAGGACCTGAACGACCCGAACATCACCTTCGACGTCCGCGGCTACGGCGAGCAGTACCCGATCGCCGACAACTCCACGGAGGAGGGCCGCAAGAAGAACCGCCGCGTGGAGGTGACGTTCCCGAGGACGGGGGGCTGAACGAGGCCAGTGCCCCTGCGCGGGGCGCGGCGTTCGGCTCGGAGAGGAGCCCGGCGGTCGTGATTCCTCCCGTGGGCGGGCGGTCGAGCTCGGAGGGATGCTTCCGATCACCGCTGATCTGCTGATCAGGTTGGCTGTGGCAGCCGACTTCACTGCGAACCTGCATGTCGTCTCCGGCGGTCACAACACGGTGGTGTTCGCGGAGCACGCGGCTTGATCCGGAGGGACCCGGAACAGGACTCAGCTCGTCTCCACGCTCACACGCGTGCCGACCCTCACTCCCCACTCGGCCATGGCCCCGGCCTCCGCCTCCAGCACATGCCGGGACCGGAGACGCGGCAGGCCCAGGCGCCCCGGCGGCATGGTGCGTACGGCGATGACGGTCAGCCGCCGGTCCAGATAGGCGACATCGATCGGCATCCGCATCCGGAACGTGTGGATGCTGTTGGCGGGGGAGAGCAGGATCGCCCCGTCGAGCCCATCGCGTCCCAACAGGCCCTTTGAGCGGGCGCGATAGGACGTGGCGAGCTCCAGCGGGACGATGACCGGTTCCTCGCTGCCATGGATGACCAAACTTCCTCGCCTGTCCCGCCAGCGCCTCATGGCCTGCCTCTCCCCTGTCTCCCAGCGGTTCCCCGAAGCGACCGTATCCGCAACACGGACGAGTGACGCTCGCCGCAGTGCTCAAGTGCGCAACACGGCCGGAATCCCGCCTCAGAACAGGCAGACCGAATCGGCCGGCCGCCCCCGGCCCAGCAGGTCCGTACCCAGAGGCGCCCATGTCCCGCCGATATCGTCGTGAGGATCAAGAGACCTCTGGCCCCACCTGGAGTCCGCAAGTGCACCGCCCTGCCCGGTTCCTCACGACCGCACGCGGTGTGCGCTGCCCACGGTCCGCGGGCGGCACGGCGGGTGATCCTCCTGAGGGGGCCTTCGCCACCACCGTAACGGGGCATCCGCATGGCTGAGCGGCTGAAGGTCGACGGTACGGAACTCGACCAGTTCTTCAAGGACTTGAAGCGAGCGCAGGAGTCGTTCACCGCCCTGCAGAAGGTACTGCGTGACCCCGGTGTCAATGGTCTGGGCACGGACGACCTGGACGAGGCCTGTGAGCGGTTCCAGGAGGACTGGCACTACGGGGCCAAGGCGATCGCCGAGCAGATCGGGGAACTCACGGACATCACGAAGAAGGCCAAGGACGACTTCCACGAGGTGGACGTGGCCCTGGAGAAGGCGTTGGAAAAGGCGAGGCGGAAGAGCGGGAGCAAGTGACGGTCACGAATCCCTACCCGCATCTCGGCTTCAACCCTGCTCCCGGCAGCACGGATCTGGTGCACGACATCCACCGCAGGCTGTCCGGCTGCGCGAAGGAGATGGAGAAGGCGCACTCCAAGGTCACCAAGCTGATGAACGGCAGCTACTGGGAGGGCGACGCGGCCGTCGCGTTCCGCGAGCAACTGGAGGGCGGCCCGCTGCCGCTCAACCTGAAGAACGGCGCCCACTCCGTTGACAAGGCCGCGAAGCAGCTGGATCTGTGGGCCGGAGAGCTGGAGGAGTTCCAGAGGCGCGCGAAGAAACTCGACGGTGAGGCCAAGGACGCCCGCGAGGCGCTGCGGCGTGCTCAGGGTCACGCGGACGACGCGAAGAGGGCCTCGGAGACTTCGAGCGTGGGCAAGGGTGACGCCGGCTCGGCTCTGGACAAAGCGAACAGCAGGGTCACGACGGCGCAGGACGACCTGGACGACGTACTGAAGCGGGCCCGATCCCTTGCGAGTGAACACGAGGACACCGCCCGCAGGCGGGCCCGGCGCATCGGCGACGCCACGCACAGGCTGGCGCCGCACGAGCCGAACGCGTGGGACAAGTTCACGGACTGGCTGGGCGACAACCTCCCGGACATTCTCAGCGCGTGCGCTGCTGTGCTGGGCGTGATCGCACTGCTGGGTCTCACGGCCATCGCCCCGTGGATGCTGTTCCTGGCGGCCGGACTGCTCAGCGGACTGGCCTTCGGCCTGCGCGTCAGCGACCCCGAGGTCCTGGCGTCCTTGGAGGACGGCTTCACGAAGGGCGAGCTGGATGTCGACTTCTGGGGCAATCTGCTGGGGGTGGCGGGGGACTTTCTGGGGATGCTGCCGGGGCTCGGCGTGGTGGCCAAGGGCAGCTACCTCGGGCTTCGCGCAGTGGGTGAGTCCGGAGAACTGCTGTCGCTGGTGGGAGAGGGCGACGAGGTGCTGACACTCGGGCAGAAGCTCGCGCGGGTCGGCACCAATGTCGGAACTTCACTCAAGACCGTCGGGACCACGATCAGGTCAGAGTCCGCCGCAGCCGGAGGGGCCGCGAGCCTGCTGGCCCATCCAAGGGTGCTCGGTGGCCGGCTGGCACCGATCGTGGAGAAGATCGACAAGCCGGCGACGATCTTGGGGGCGGGGACGGCCGTCTATGGTGTGACGAGCAGCTTTGTCGACACCTTGGACAATGACGAGGCCAAGACGGTCGGCAACCTCCTCGACGGACCCAGAACTCTGGGCGTCGATGTTCCGGCGACCGTGGGTGCCCTCCACTTCCTGCTGCGCGGCGCTGGTGAGGCGTCATGAGAAGTGCTCCCTCTTACGTGATCGATGACTCGGCGCGGAGCGAGGACGCCGACATCTGGTTCGCGTTGCCCCCGGGATTCGTTCCGCTGCCTCTCCAGGAGCTGGCCGCGGCCGGGCGTGAACCGGGGCAGACGGCGGATCGCTTCGCCAGCCTCGGTCCGGTGCTCCGGCTGGCCAGGCTGCTCCTGGAAGCCGGAACGGTGCACTGTTGCCTGGGTCTGCACGCCGATGACGAGGGAGATGGCGGTCCGCTGATGTCCTTCTTCACGCTTGCCTGGCGGCGCGTCGACTGGGCCCCGCGCAGCGTCCTCGCCGGCCGCGCCGCCGCCGTAGCGGAGCGGCCAGAGCACATCGAGATTCTGGACCTGCCGTGCGGCCCGGCCTCGCTTGTACAAACGCGCTTGAAC
Source organism: Streptomyces sp. NPDC048417 (assembly GCF_040651615.1). Classification (NCBI taxonomy): domain Bacteria; kingdom Bacillati; phylum Actinomycetota; class Actinomycetes; order Kitasatosporales; family Streptomycetaceae; genus Streptomyces; species Streptomyces sp. NPDC048417. The sequence continues at coordinate 410,748 of NZ_JBEZKI010000005.1, forward strand.
GCGCCATCGGAACTGGGCCTCGGCGCCCCGTGCGAACTGCTCCAGGTCACGGTCTACTTGCCCTGTCCGGACGGTGAGCGCATCGCGATCCTCTCGCTGGCCGCGACAACTGTCGAGCGGGCGCGGCGCTACCGTGCACTGCTCACGGACGTCGCAGGTACGGTCAGTTTCGAGAACCCAATTCCCGAAGTATCCGACGATGTACCCGACAAGGAATGACATGCCCGCCACGCACCATCCCACAGCCTGGGGCGACCCGGCGACCCGCCGTGCTTGGACGAAGCTGCTGATCTCCGCCGCCCTCGGCCAGTTGCTGTGGCCCGCGGTCTGGCTGGGGCTGCTGGCGTGGTACGTGTCCATGTCGATCACGTGGACGCTGTGGCTCTTCTTCGTCCCGATGGCCTACGCGTTCTACCGAACGTTCCTCCAATGGGCCTATTGGCGGGGGGCCTTTCGTACACGGCGTCTTCTGCGGCAGTACCCCTGGCACGTGTATGAGGCTCCGGAGAGCGGGATCGGCAACCTCCCCGGCGTCGGCAACGGCTATGCCTGGCTGAGGTTCCCCAACCCCGAAGTGCCGGATCAGCAGGTGACGATGGTGATGCACTCGCATGTGCGCTCCATCTGGTGGGGCGGCCGCCTCGGGAAGCGTGCCAAGGACGAGCGGAAGGCGCAGGTGCGGGAGGTCTGGTTCGCCGGTGACCCTCGATTCGCCGCGGTGATCGCCGTCTCGGGTCCACGCCGCCTCTACGTGCTCCATCAGCGCCCGAGCTACAACCCGGGGATCCCCGCAGACGGCCACGGAGCCGGATCCCAGGCCCTCGAACTTGCCCGGCGTGCCGGGGTCCGGGTGCCGGGCCCTGATTCGGTCGGCTCCTGACCATCGCCTGCCTCGGCAGCTCGGCAAATCAGTTGTGACGGCCTCGGGCTCCGGGTAGGACGTTCCCCATGACCACACTCGGCGCCGTATTCCGCCCCCAGCTGCCCCCCGAGCGACTCCGTGCCGTGGTCCGGCTCGCGGAGGAGGTTGGGCTGGAGGAGCTGTGGCTCTGGGAGGACTGTTTCCGCGAGGGTGGGATCTCCACCGCCGCCGCTGCTCTCGCCTGGTCGGAGCGGGTGCGGATCGGTGTCGGGCTGTTGCCCGTGCCGCTGCGGAACGTCGCCATCACCGCGATGGAGGCCGCCGCGCTGCACCGGATGTTCCCGGGGCGCGCGATCCTCGGCGTCGGCCACGGTGTGCAGGACTGGATGGGCCAGGTCGGCGCCCGCGCCGAGTCCCCGCTGACCCTGCTGCGCGAGCATCTCGGCGCCCTGCGCGCGCTGTTGCGCGGGGAGCGGCTCACCGTCGACGGGCGGTACGTCCGGCTCGACGACGTCGCGCTCGACTGGCCGCCCGCCGGGCCCGTCCAGATCCTCGCCGGAGCCGAAGGCCCCCGCACCCTCCGCCTCAGCGGCGAGGCCGCCGACGGGACGATCCTCACCGCCGCCACTCCGCCCGACGGCGTCCGCCGGGCCCGGCGGCTCATCGAGGAGGGGCGGGCGGCCGCCGGGCGGGGCGCGGACGAGCCGCACCAGGTCGTCGTCTATCTCCTCACCGCCACCGGGGCTGACGCGGCCGCCCGGCTCCGGGCCGAACTCGTCGCCGAGGGCCTGGAGTCGGTCCCCGAGCTCGGCGTCGCCGGAGACGCGGGCGCCGTCGCCAAAGCGGTGCGGCGGCTCACGGAGGCCGGCGCCGACACCGTCATCCTCCAGCCGACGGGGGACGAACCCGACCCCGAGGGCTTCGTACGGTTCACCGCCGAGGAGGTCCGGCCGCTCGTGCCGTGAGCTGCCGCGAGCTGCCCTGAGCTGCCCTGAGCTGCCCTGAGCTGCCCTGAGCCGTCGTGAGATGCCGTGCGCCGTCCGCCGGTCGCGACCGGCGGGACCGCCCGGTCAGGCGGTACCCGTGGGAGTGGTCCGCCGGTGGTCGCCCGCCGTCCCGTCGACCAGCTCCCGCAGGATGTCGATGTGCCCGGCATGCCGGGCCGTCTCCTCGATCATGTGGACCAGCACCCAGCGCAGGGAGACCGCGTGGTCCCGCCAGTCCGGCTTGCCCAGCGTGTCCAGGGGCCGCGCGGTGATCATCGCGTCGGAGGCGGCGCGCGCACGGCCGTAGAAGTCGATGATCTGCTGGGTCGTCTCGCCGGGGCCGACCGACATGTCCTCGTCCGTGTACGGGTCGAACCACAGGGGTTCGATCTCGCCGCCGAAGCTCGACACGAACCAGCCGTACTCCACGGACGCCAGGTGCTTCACCAGCCCCAGCAGGTTCGTCCCGGACGGGGTCATCGGGCGGCGCAGCTGTTCGTCGTCGAGGCCCTCCAGCTTCCACAGCACCGCGTCCCGGTGCCGGTTCAGGCTCGCCTGCAGGATGTCCTTCTCACCAGCGGTGTACGTGTCATCGGTCGTCATGGTGGGCGAAATTACCAGCGGGCACTGACAATCCATTGGGATCATGCGGGCCATGGCAGAGCACACGCATCGCACCTTCGAGACCTTCGAGGACCTCGTCGCCGAGGGGGCCGCCGTGCCGACGGAGGGCTGGGACTTCTCCTGGTTCGAGGGCCGGGCCACCGAGGCGCGCCCCTCCTGGGGCTATGCCCGCGCCGCCGGCGGACGGCTGGCCCGCGCCACCGCCGCCCTCGACATCCAGACCGGCGGCGGCGAGGTACTCGACTTCGCCCTCAGCACGGCGGCCCAGAACCATTCCCCCCTGACCGCCCCGGCCCGCCCGTCGCAGCTGCTCGCCGCCACCGAGGGCTGGCCGCCGAACGTCCGTAAGGCGAGCGACCTGCTGCGTGCGCGCGGTGTCGTGGTCGTCGCCTCGCCCGAGGACGCCCCGCTGCCGTTCGCCGACGAGAGTTTCGACCTGGTCCTCAGCCGGCACCCGGTGCGGGCCCACTGGTCCGAGATCGCGCGCGTGCTGCGCCCCGGCGGTACCTACTTCGCCCAGCACGTCGGACCCGCCAGCGTCTTCGAGCTGGTGGAGTACTTCCTCGGGCCGCAGCCGGAGGCGGTCCGCGGCGGGCGCGACCCCGACCGGGAGCGCGCCGGGGCGGCGGCGGCCGGGCTGAAGGTCGTGGATCTGCGGGCCGAACGGCTGCGGATGGAGTTCTACGACATCGCCGCCGTCGTGCACTTCCTGCGGAAGGTCGTATGGATGGTCCCCGGCTTCACGGTCGAGGAGTACGAGCCCCGACTCCGCGCCCTGCACCGGCGGATCGAGGCGGAAGGCCCCTTCGTCGCGCACAGCACCCGGCACCTCTTCGACACCCGCAAGCCGGCGCGCCGGCCGTGATCCACCGCCCTTGAAATGCCAGGTGCCGAAGAATGGCCAAGAACTGCCGTTCGAGCCCCCGGACGTCCCCCCGGGTCCCGAGCACACCTCGACGATCATCATGGGGCATGTCGTGACACTGAAGAACCAACAGGATCAATCTGTTTCGTAGGTAACGGATCTACGCATAAGTGAACATCCGGCCTCCTTGTTCATCTCTCATTTCCATAGAGTTTTCACATCGTTACCTCCGCTGCCCTGTATCCCCCGGTTGGCTCACGTAAGTTCAGACCAAGGTAATTCGCGTGAGCAAAGCTGCGCGGGCGGCACCGTGCGGTGGAGGGGGCTGCGCGGTGCCGTAATGCCCCGCTGGCTCCCGTCAAGCCGTCGTTCGCGGCCGGGGTAGCCCATCGGAGGGACGGGTGAGCAACCCGCCGAGGCGTCCCCAAGACGGCCCAAACCCTCTTGATCTCCCCGAATGCGACCAGTTTTCCTGGGATTCCGCTGTGAATCGGCCATGCGAGGCCCTTGAATCCAGCGTTCCGGGCCGCTCGGGGCGTTGTCGGGTGACTCCGGAGAGTAGTTGTGGCACGCCGATGCACGCAGCATCACTTACAAAGGGTTATGGTGGAAACCCCCCCTCGGGCCGGTCCGTCTCCCCCCCACGGACCGGCCCGTTTTTCTGCCCGGGGACCGGGCCGTCCTTCCGCCTGCGGCCACCCCCGTTTTTCACCCACTTTTAAGCGCCCTCGGACCCGGCGTCCCGAAGGGGCGCGGGGCACCGCGCGACCAGCCCCGACGCACCCTCACTCACCAGACCGCACAAGCCCCCCACCCCCTTGGGGCGCCCTCCCCACCGCGCCCCCCTCGACTCCCGGAGGGGTAGGCTTCGGCCCGCGGAACCCCGCAGCGAGACACGAGGGGCGGACTCAAGTGAACCTGCGCGACAAGCTGCGCGGCCTGCTCGTCAGGCTCTACGCACGCCGGGTGGAAGGTCACCTGGACCACGCTCAGGTGCCCAAGCACATCGGCGTCATCATGGACGGCAACCGCCGCTGGGCGAAGGCCGCCGGATCCAGCACCGTGCACGGCCACCGGGCCGGCGCCGAGAAGATCGAGGAGTTCCTCGGCTGGTGCTCCGAGACCGATGTCGAGGTCGTCACCCTCTGGCTGCTGTCCACGGACAACTTTGACCGCGCCAAGGAGGAGCTGGTCCCCCTCCTCGGCATCATCGAGGACGTCGTCCGCACCCTCGCCGCCGACGGCCGCTGGCGGGTCCACCACGTCGGCACCCCCGACCTGCTGCCCTCCCCGATGCAGACCGCGCTCAAGGAGGCCGAGGAGTCCACCGCGCACGTCGAGGGAATACTGGTGAACGTCGCCATCGGCTACGGCGGCCGCCAGGAGATCGCCGACGCCGTCCGCTCGATGATCCTGGACGCCCACGACAAGGGTGTCGCGATGGACGACCTCGCCGACGCCGTCGACGTCGACATGATCGGCCGTCACCTCTACACCGGCGCCCAGCCCGACCCGGACCTGGTGATCCGCACCAGCGGGGAGCAGCGGCTGTCCGGATTCATGCTCTGGCAGACCGCGCACGCCGAGTACTACTTCTGCGAGGTCTTCTGGCCCGCGTTCCGCAAGGTCGACTTCCTGCGGGCCCTGCGTGACTACGCGGCCCGCCACCGCCGCTACGGCGGGTGACGTCATCGTGACGGTGGACGTCAACACGGCATACGCCACCTGTCACCGTCGCCACGCTGGATAACCCCTTCGCTACGGTGGATGACCCCACCGCACCCATGAGGCGTAAATCACCCTTTTCGGGGCGCCAGTAACACGGAGTTCACCTGCGCGTCGTTGCAGACCGTGGCATGGCGGCGCATGTTCGAGGGCATAAGGCAAGCAGGTCGATGCCCGAACCACGGGCATCGGATCTCAGCGGGCGACTCGGGGTCGTCCGCCCGGGAGGCCCTTTGCACCAGCCCGACCGTGCGGTCACGGCACGGAAGAAGCAGCGGGGGGCCGGTTTTCGGCCCGTGCAGGGTGGCCGTCAACCGGTCCAGCTCCTCTTCGTCGCTCCCCGACCTCATCCGAGGGGGTACGTCCTTCCGTGGTGACCAGCACAACGCGCCGCAAGTCCGACCGGCGCACCTATGTTCTCGACACCAGCGTCCTGCTGGCCGACCCGAACGCCATGGCCCGCTTCGACGAGCACGAGGTCGTGCTCCCGATCGTCGTGGTCACGGAACTGGAGGCCAAACGGCACCATCCCGAACTCGGCTACTTCGCCCGGCAGGCCCTGCGCCTGCTCGACGACTACCGGGTCCGGCACGGCCGTCTGGACGCCCCCATCCCGATCGGGGACCTCGGCGGCACGATCCGTGTCGAGCTCAATCACTCGGACCCCAGCGTCCTGCCCAGCGGCTACCGCCTGGGGGACAACGACTCCCGCATCCTCGCGGTCGCCCGCAACCTGCAGGCCGAGGGGTACGACGTCACCGTCGTCTCGAAGGACCTCCCGCTCAGGATCAAGGCGTCGTCGGTCGGCCTCCTCGCCGAGGAGTACCGCGCCGAACTCGCCATCACGGGTGCCTCCGGCTGGACCGGAATGTCCGAACTGACGCTGTCCGGCGAACAGGTGGACCTCCTCTTCGAGGAAGGGCATGTGTACGTCCCGGAGGCCTCGGACCTCCCCGTGCACACTGGCCTGACCATCCAGTCCGAGCGCGGCAAGGCACTCGGCCGGGTGACGGCCGAGGGCAACGTCCGTGTGGTGCGCGGCGATCGGGAGGCGTTCGGCATCAAGGGCCGCAGCGCCGAGCAGCGCATCGCGCTCGACCTGCTGCTCGACCCGGACGTCGGGATCGTGTCGATGGGCGGCCGGGCCGGCACCGGCAAGTCGGCGCTGGCGCTGTGCGCGGGTCTGGAAGCGGTCCTGGAGCGCCGCCAGCACAAGAAGGTCATGGTCTTCCGTCCGCTGTACGCGGTCGGCGGCCAGGAGCTGGGCTATCTGCCCGGCTCCGAGTCGGAGAAGATGAGCCCCTGGGCGCAGGCGGTCTTCGACACCCTCTCGGCGGTCACCAGCCGCGAGGTCATCGAGGAGGTCACCGCGCGCGGGATGCTGGAGGTGCTGCCGCTCACCCACATCCGCGGCCGCTCCCTGCACGACGCGTTCGTGATCGTCGACGAGGCCCAGTCGCTGGAACGGAACGTCCTGCTGACCGTTCTGTCCCGGATCGGCGCGAACTCAAGGGTGGTTCTGACCCATGACGTGGCCCAGCGGGACAACCTCCGGGTCGGCCGGTACGACGGTGTGGTCGCCGTGGTGGAGAAGCTGAAGGGTCACCCGCTCTTCGCGCATGTCACCCTCAACCGGTCCGAGAGGTCCCAGATTGCCGCGCTTGTGACCGAAATGCTGGAGGACGGACACATCTGATCCATCTGATCCCTGTGTCCAACTTGGGCTGATTACCCATCCGTTGGCGCCGTCCGGCAAAGGCGTTGAGCCTAGCCGGGCGGCGCCTTCGGGTGTGCGGCTTTCCTGAAATCCCCTGGGGGAAACGGGATGTGAGCTTTCACACGCAACTCGGAATTGCCACCCGGCGTCGGGGTACGGCAGAGTCTCACTCCTGTCAGGCCCCGCATACGACACACCTGTACCCCCAGCGGTACGGCAACACAGAAGCATCACGGCTAATTCCATAGCGACGTCGTATGCCGCCCGAGCACCACACGGCACTCTCTGTCGGGGAGTTGCCCATCGGGCCCGCGCCTCCCGTGACCCCGCAGTTGGGAGGCCAGCGTCAGGGGAACGATTGCGTCCGCCAGGGTCACCGAAGCGGGCGATGCTGGAAGGAAACCGTGTGAGCCGGATTTCGGTCCGGGGATTCGCAGTGGCCTCGGCCACCGCGGTCACCGCCGTCGGAAGCGTTGTCGGTGTTGCCTCGGGCAGCGTCGCACAGCCGAACGACGCTGAGGCGACGGCAGCCGACACCACGCTGCTCGCGGACATACCCGCGGGTCAGCAGGCGACGGTGCAGACCGCGTCCCTGACGCAGCAGGCCGACGCCGTGGCCATCCAGGCCGACGCGACCGCCAAGAAGGACGCCGAACAGGCGGCCCGGGTGGCGGCCGCCAAGACCGCGACCGCCAAGAAGGCCGAGGCCGAGCAGGCGGCGAAGGAGGCCAAGGAGCGCGCCGAGGCGAAGGAAGCGGCCAGCCGCTCCACCGCCAGCTTCCCGGTCCGCAGCTCGTACTCCGTGGCGCAGATCCAGGCGATGGCGCAGCAGATGGTGGCCAGCGGCCAGTACCAGTGCTTCAGCAACATCGTGAGCCACGAGTCCGGCTGGAACTACCAGGCGGTCAACGCCTCTTCCGGTGCCTACGGCCTCTTCCAGGCCCTGCCCGGCTCCAAGATGTCCTCCGTGGGCGCCGACTGGCAGACCAACCCGGCCACCCAGATCAAGTGGGGCCTCAACTACATGAACTCCCGGTACGGCAGCCCCTGTGAGGCCTGGTCGTTCTGGCAGGCGAACAGCTGGTACTAGAGGCTGCTCCGCTTCTCTCAACCTTCGACAGCCCCTCCCCGTCCTACGGGGAGGGGCTGTCGCCCTGTACGGTCGGACCGAACGACTCCCGGGGGGAGTGGTGAGGAGCACCCGGAGACGCGGGGGAAGAGAGCGGATCATGTCGCGAGTGCCGGAGTGGCTCGGCAGGCTCGGCGCCCGACTGAGCGAAATGAGCGAGCGGTTGGACGAACGCCGGGCCGAGGTGGAGCGTGAGCACACCGAACCGGAGCCGCCCGCACTGCCCGCACAGGCCCCCGCTCCCGAGCCCGCCCCGGCGGCCCCTGCCACCGCCGCTCCCAGGCCTGTCCGGAAGCCCGCACCGCGTCCCGACCCCGTGACGGCCATCCCCTGGGGCGTACGGGTCGCCGCCGAGGCCGGCTGGCGGCTGCTGGTGCTGGCCGGCACGGTCTGGATCCTGATGCGGGTCATCAGCGCCGTACAACTCGTGGTGTTCGCCTTCGTCATCGCGCTGCTCATCACCGCCCTGCTCCAGCCCGCGGTCGCCTGGCTGTGCCGCCGCGGCATGCCCCGCGGGCCGGCCACCGCGCTCACCGCCATCTCCGGCTTCGTGGTGATAGGCCTGATGGGCTGGTTCGTGACCTGGCAGGTCATGGAGAACATCGACACGCTCTCCGACCAGGTCCAGAACGGCATCGACGACCTGCGCAACTGGCTGCTGAAGAGCCCCTTCCACGTCACCGACAAACAGATCAACCAGATCGCCAAGAACCTCCGCGAGGCGATCGGCGCCAACACCGACCAGATCACCTCGTTCGGCCTGGAGGGCGTCCAGGTCGTCGTGGAGGCCCTGACCGGCATCCTGCTGGTCTTCTTCTCCACGCTCTTCCTGCTCTACGACGGCGCGCGCATCTGGCAGTGGTTCCTGAAGCTGGTGCCCGCCGCCGCCCGCGAGGGGGTGGCCGGCGCCGGCCCGCGCGCCTGGCGCACGCTCACCGCCTACGTCCGCGGCACGGTCCTGGTCGCCCTCATCGACGCCATCTTCATCGGCCTGGGCATCTACTTCCTGGACGTCCCGATGGCCGTCCCGCTCGCCGTCTTCATCTTCCTGTTCTCCTTCATCCCGCTCGTCGGCGCGGTCGCCTCGGGCGCCCTGGCGGTGGTGGTCGCGCTCGTCACCCAGGGCGTCTTCGCCGCGGTCATGACCCTGATCGTCGTCCTGGCCGTCCAGCAGATCGAGGGCCACATCCTGCAGCCGTTCATCCTGGGCCGCGCGGTCCGTGTCCACCCCCTCGCGGTGGTCCTCACGGTCGCGGCCGGCGGCCTGGTCGCGGGCATCGGCGGCGCGGTGGTGGCCGTACCGCTGGTGGCGGTGACGAACACGGTGGTCAGCTATCTGCACCAGTACTCGAACGAGAGACACGCGGACGCGGAGCCCGACGACGGTGCTCAGCCACACACATCAGCCGATCCGGCGACCGAGGACGAGGCCGTTCGGGCCGATGCGGGATCCGGGGGCGCGGCCCCCAGGAACGCGGAAGACCCCGCCCACTGAGAGGTGGGCGGGGTCCACGGGGCAACGGCGCCTACTCGAACTCGGTCAGCACGGCTTCCGCGTCCAGCGTCACGGCCACCGCCTGCACCACCGAGGCGATCTTGAACGCCTCCTGGATCACCTCACGGTCGACCCCGGCCTTGCGCAGCACCTGCTCGTGCGAGTCCAGGCACATCCCGCAGCCGTTGATCGCGGACACCGCGAACGACCACAGCTCGAAGTCGACCTTGTCGACACCGGGGTTGCCGATGACGTTCATCCGCAGCCCCGCGCGCAGGGAGCCGTACGCGTGGTCGGAGAGCAGGTGGCGGGTGCGGTAGAAGACGTTGTTCATCGCCATCACCGCGGCCGCGGACCTGGCGGCCCGGTACGCCTCCGGCGTGAGGTTCGCCTTCGCCTCGGGCGCCAGCTCGCGCAGCACGATCGGGGATCGGGAGGCGATGGCGGTCGCCAGGACCGTGCCCCACAGCCGCTGGGCCGGCAGCTCGGAGTTGCCGATGACCGAACCCAGATTGAGCTTCAGGTCCTTGGCGTAGTCCGGGACCGCGGACTTGAGGGTGTCGAGCGACAACTCACTCACCGGCCAGCAGCGCGACGGGGTCCAGCGTCTCGTCGCCCTTGCTCCAGTTGCACGGGCAGAGCTCGTCCGTCTGGAGCGCGTCGAGGACCCGCAGGACCTCCTTGGGGTTACGGCCCACCGAGCCCGCGGTCACCATGGAGAACTGGATCTCGTTGTTCTGGTCGACGACGAAGACCGCGCGCTTGGCGAAGCCGTCCTCGCCCTCGATGCCCAGGTCGCGCATCAGCTCGTGCTTCGAGTCGGCCATCATCGGGAACGGCAGCTCGCGCAGGTCGTCGTGGTCCTTGCGCCAGGCGTGGTGGACGAACTCGGAGTCACCGGAGAAGCCGAGGACCTGCGCGTCACGGTCGGCGAACTCCTCGTTCAGCTTGCCGAACGCGGCGATCTCGGTCGGGCACACGAAGGTGAAGTCCTTGGGCCACGCGAAGACCACCTTCCAACCCTGGTAGGTCTTGTGAGTGATCGTCTCGAACTCCTTGCCCTTCTCCAGCGAGACGCAGGCGGTCAGTTCGAACTCGGGGAACTTGTCACCGACAGTGAGCACACGCTCTCCTTGCAGCGCGGAAGCACCCCGGATCGCGGGGTCGCCTCCGATGGGTTGGACGCCGCTGATCGTGGCACAAGGTGCATTGATTCCTGAAATAGCTACACTCGGTCGGATTGATCGGAGGTGGCTATCAGTGGCTGTGGGTAACCCCATGGGGAACGGTGTCGGCATGGGGAGCAAGCGCCGTCAACCCAGTCTCGCCCAGCTGCGCGCCTTCGCCGCCGTCGCGGAGTACCTTCACTTCCGGGACGCGGCCGCCGCGATGGGCATGAGCCAGCCCGCGCTGTCCGGAGCCGTCTCGGCACTGGAGGAGACGCTCGGCGTCACACTCCTGGAGCGCACCACCCGCAAGGTGCTGCTCTCGCCCGCCGGCGAGCGGCTGGCGGTACGCGCCAAGGCCGTACTGGAGGAGGTGCGGTCGCTGCTCGCGGAGGCCGAGGCGGTACGGGCGCCGTTCACCGGCGCGCTGCGGCTCGGCGTCATCCCGACCGTCGCGCCGTATCTGCTGCCCACCGTGCTGCGGCTGGTCCACGACCGTTACCCGGACCTCGACCTCCAGGTGCACGAGGAGCAGACCGCCAGCCTGCTGGACGGACTGGCCGCCGGCCGCCTCGACCTGCTGCTGCTCGCGGTTCCCCTGGGCATCGCCGGTGTCGTCGAACTCCCGCTGTACGACGAGGACTTCGTGCTCGTCACCCCGCTCGGCCATCCGCTGGGCGGCCGGGCCGGTATTGCGCGCGAGTCGCTCAAGGAGCTCACTCTGCTGCTGCTGGACGAAGGGCACTGTCTGCGTGACCAGGCCCTGGACATCTGCCGGGAGGCGGGCCGAGGAATCAAAGGGGCGGGGCGAAGTCCCTCGGTCGAGGGCGGTGGTGGGCGACGGGAGGGCGCGCCGGTGACCACCACGGCCGCGGGCCTGGCCACCCTCGTCCAGCTGGTGGCCGGCGGGCTCGGCTGCACCCTGCTGCCGCACACCGCCGTCCGGGTCGAGACCAGCCGCAGCGACCGGCTCCTCACCGGCTCCTTCGCCGAGCCCGCCCCGAGCCGTCGGATCGCCCTGGCGACGCGCGCCGGGGCAGCGCGCGGCGCCGAGTACCGGGAGCTGGCGGCCGCGTTGCGCGAGGCGCTGCGGCCGCTGCCCGTCCGGGTGCTCGGCGCCGACTCGTAGACCCCTACTCCGTACGCAGCCCGTCCGGGCGCATCAGGCGCAGCAGCGGCGGCAGGCTGAGCAGGGTCACGGCGAGGACGATCGCCGCGCCGAAGCCGGTCATCGACAGCACGCTCGGCCAGTCCACGCGCAGCGGTACGGCCGTCATCTTCATCAGCACCCCGCCGAGCGTCAGCCCGACCGCCATGGCCAGCAGCAGGCCCAGGGTGATGGGGATCGCCGTCTGCCAGAGTACGGACAGGGTGAGCGTACGGCGCCGGGTGCCGAAGGCGATCAGCGAGGACAGCAGCTTCTTGCGCTCGCGCAGCTGCTCCAGCTGGGAGACCAGCAGGCTCGCCCCGATGAGGGCGAGGACGGCGGCGGCGCCCGCGAACAGGCCGGTGCGGATGGTGTCGAAGCGGGTGGAGCGCTGGGTCGACTGCCAGATCGACACGTCGGCGAGCGGGTCGACGGTCTGGACGGCGGTCCGTACCTCCTCGGTTGCGTCCGATTCCGGGACCTTCGGGTCCAGCAGGACGTAGACGCTGCTCGTGAGGCTCGGGCGGGCCTTGGCCGGCAGGGCGGACGGGGTGACCAGCAGGCCGGTGAGGTCGCTGCGCAGGGCGTCCTTGCGGACCTGCGCCCGCCCGAGCTCGGCAGGCAGCGTCCAGCGGGCCTCGATTCCCTTCGTGCTGCCGGGGTAGGTGGGGTCGACCCAGACCGTGTGCCCCGGCGTCATCAGCTTGCGGGAGGCGGGATCGGAGAACGCGTCACTGGAGATGAAGACGTCACCGTCGTGGCAGGCGGAGATCCTGGCCAGTTCCCGCAGGGCCGCGCAGTCGCCGACCATGATCTGTATGGTGTCCTCGGTGCCCGCGGGCCTGGCCCCGAACCAGGTCTCCGACAGGGCCACGGTCTGCCGTACGCCCCGGGTCTCCCGCAGTGTGCGGGCGGTGGCGTCCGGGGCCGTGGTGGCGCGCAGGTCGACCTCCAGCTGGGTGCGGGACGGGTCCTTCCCGGTCGACTTGGTGTAGTCCGCGTCGACGCCGGAGAACAGCATCTGGAGCGCGATCGCGCCGGCCACCGCCACCGCGATGCCGTTCACCATCCGGGCCGCCGTACCGCTGCTCAACTGGAGCCTGCGGACCGCCAGTTGCCAGGAGACCGAGCCGCCGTGCAGGCGGTGGACGGCCCGCTCCACCACCCATGGCAGCAGCGTGGTGATGCCGACCAGCAGGGCCAGCACGCCGAAGGTCACCAGGTACGGGTTGAAGTCGCCGCCGCTGTTGCCCTTCCCGATCATCGGGGCGAGCATCAGCAGGCCGAGCAGCGGCAGCAGCAGCCGCCACCACAGCCGGCGCCGCCCGGGCCCGGACGTGCGCACCACGCCCAGCGGTTCGATGACGACCCGGCGCAGCGAGAACAGGGTGACCAGGACGGCGGTCGCCGGGACCGCGACGGCCACCAGCAGCGCCAGGACGGGCGACGGGGTGAGGTAGTCCGGGAAGATGCTGATGTCGAACAGCTCGATCGACCCGGCGAGCTGTGCGCCGGCCAGGAAGAAGCCGACGCCGAACGCCAGACCCAGCACGGAGCCCGCGAGCGCCTCGCCCGCCGCGATCCGCCGGGCCATGCCGCCGTCGCAACCGACCAGCCGCAGGGCGGCGAGCCGCCGGTCGCGCTGCTCGCCGCCGAACCGCACGGCGGTGGCGACGAAGATGGCGACCGGGGTGAGCAGCACCACGAACACCATCAGGACGAGGAGCAGCAGGACCGGGTCCAGCGGTTCGGATCCCTGGTCGGAGGTGTCCCCGAAGTGGTTGATCCGCTGCACCGCGCCCTTGCCGATCAGCGGGGCCAGGTGCTCGGAGCCCCCGTAGTAGGCGAGTTCGCGGGAGCCGATGAGTCCGGACTCCCCGATGGTGCCGACGACCTTGCCGGGCAGCCGCTCGCGCAGCAGTGCGGTGCCGGGGGACTTCAGCAGGTCGGCCAGGGCGGGGGAGACGTACATCTCGCCCGCGGCCGGCAACCGGTCGATCCCCGGCGGCAGGGGGGCCTTGGCGCCCTCCGGCTGGAGCAGCCGGCCGCGTACGTCCTGGTCGTGCCAGACGGTGTCGGTGTGGGCGACCACGACGGTGTCGTCGGCCGCCGGCATCTTCGCGGGGGCCAGCAGGTAGTCCTGCCGGGCCGCCTCGCGCTGGTGCCGGGTGTCCAGGATGCTGGGCACCGCCGCCGTGAGCAGCAGCAGCGCCACCCCGAGCCCGACGCCGACGCCCGTCAGCAGAGCCCGTATCCAGCCCTCGCGCCCGCCGGTGAAGGCGAACCGCGCCCCCATGGCCAGATCCCCGGCCCAGCGCCCCCGGCTCATACGGCCCGCTCCATGTCCCGGGACTTGCCGTCGCGTACGACGATCTCGCGGTCCGAGTAGGCGGCCACCCGGGCCTCGTGCGTGACGAGCACGACGGCCGCGTTGGTGGAGCGGGCCGCGTCGGTCAGCAGCTCCATCACGCGCTCGCCGTTGAGGGAGTCCAGCGCGCCGGTCGGCTCGTCGGCGAACAGCACCCGGGGGCTGGTCACCAGCGCCCTCGCCACCGCGACCCGCTGCCCCTGGCCGCCGGAGACCTCACCGGGCCGCTTGCGGCTCAGGTCGTCGACCTCCAGCTTCTCCATCCAGCCCAGCGCGGCCTTCTCGGACTCCTTGCGGGAGGTGCCGTTCAGCCGCAGCGGCAGCGCGACGTTCTCCACACAGGTCAGCTCCGGCACCAGCTGGCCGAACTGGAAGACGAAACCGAACTCGCTGCGGCGCAGGGCGCTGCGCTCGGTGTCGCTCATGGTGGCCATCTCGCGTCCGGCGTAGACGATCGAGCCCGAGTCGGGCGGCACGATCCCGGCGAGACAGTGCAGCAGGGTCGACTTGCCGGAGCCGGACGGGCCCATCACGGCGACGACCTCGCCCGGGTGTATCGAGAACCCGGCCCCGTCGAGCGCGAGCGTGGGGCCGTAGGCCTTGCGCAGCCCCTCGGCCGCGAGCAGCGAACCAGCGGGAGCGGTCACTTGGTCACCTCCGTGCGGAGCTTGTCGAGGCGGGCGGCGGTCAGCTCCAGCCAGCGCAGATCCGCCTCCAGGTGGAACAGGGCGTGGTCGCAGACGAGCTGGTCCGCGAGATCGCCCCGACGCTTGCGGTCGGTGAGGATCCGCATGCTGCGCAGATGCTCGGAGCGCTGGCCGTCGAGGACGTCGCCGGCGTCGCGGTGCGTCAGCAGGGCGAGCACGACCTTGGTGTACAGGGTCGACTGGAGGTACTCCTCCGGCTTCTCCGGAGTCGCCAGCCACTTCCCGACGTCGGTGACGCCGGCGTCGGTGATGGCGTACCGCTTGCGCTCGGGGCCGCCGCCGGCCTCGATGCCGTCGACTTCCACGAGCCCGTTCTTCAGCAGGCGGGACATCGTCGAGTAGACCTGGCCGTAGTGCAGCGGCCGGTCGTGACCGAACTTCTCGTCGAAGGCCCGCTTCAGGTCGTAGCCGTGGCGCGGGCCGGACTCCAGGAGCCCCAGGAGGGTGTGACCGATGGACATGGCAGCACTCTACACACGGTGTATACGCCGCATGTATACGCACGGTGTGTAGATCATGGCCGGGTGTGCGAACGCGCACGTGGGAGCCGTTTGTCACGGTTGTGCGACAGCGCGGTGTCACAGCGCGCGGGCCTGTCTCGTCTCCGCTCCGGGAGCCTGTTTCCGGTATCAGAAAGGGGATGGCCATGCGGGTCTTCGTGGCGGGGGGCAGCGGTGTTCTGGGACGGCGGCTGGTGCCGCGACTGGTGGCGCGGGGGCATCGGGTGACGGCCACGACCACCAGCGCGGCCCGGCTGGACCTGCTGAAGCGGCTGGGGGCCGAGGGTGTGGTGATGGACGCCCTCGACGCGCTGTCGGTCGGGGCGGCGGTGGCCGAGGCCCGCCCGGAGGTGATCGTGCATCAACTGACCGCGATCTCACCGGCACACGCGGGCAAGCCCGACATCAAGCATCCGGACCGGTGGTTCGCCCTCACCAACCGGCTGCGCACCGAGGGCACGGACCATCTGCTGGCCGCCGCCGAGGCGGCCGGCGTCCCCCACGTCGTCGCGCAGAGTCACGCCAGCTGGAACGGCATCCGCGAGGGCGGCTGGGTGAAGACGGAGGAGGACCCGCTGGACCTGATGGCCGGGACGGCCGCGCACCAGGGGATGCTGGCCCTGCGCCACCTGGAGGAAGCGGTCCTCGAGGCGGGCGGCGCGGCCCTGCGGTACGGCGCCTTCTACGGCCCCGGAGCCATCGACGACCAGGTGACCCTGGTCCGCAAGCGCCAGTACCCCCTGGTCGGCCGCGCCGAAGGGCACAGCAGCTGGATCCACCTCGACGACGCGGCGAGCGCCACCGTGCTCGCGGTCGAGCGGAAGGCGCGGGGCGTGTTCAACATCGTCGACGACGAACCGGCGCCGGCCGCCGAGTGGCTGCCGTACCTCGCCGAGTGCGCCGGGGCCGGGCGGCCGCTGCGGGTGCCGGTCTGGCTGGCCCGGCTGCTGGCCGGCGAACAGGCGGTGGTGATCATGACCCAGGGCCGCGGCTTCTCCAACGCCAAGGCCAAGCGGGAGCTGGGCTGGGAGCTGCGGTACCCGTCCTGGCGGCAGGGCTTCAGGGCGGAGCTGGCCTGAGCCCGGCGCTCGGTCCCCGCACGGCACCACCATCAGGTTGGACACCATCGCGGCCTTGCGCTCCTCGCCCAGTGCCACGATGCCCTTCCCCCGCCGTCGCCGTCCGAAGAGCTGGGCGACCCGCGCCTCGTTCGGCGCCACGGTGCCGAGGTCGCGCATCGCCGTGCCGGCGGCCAGGAACCCCAACAGGCCCAGCAGCAGGGCGAGTCCGCCGCCGGTGCGGTGCGCCGTGAACTCCCGCACAGGCGGGGCCGGCATCTCGGCCCGCTTCTATCCAAGCGATATCACTTTCAGTGCGGAGGCAACCCTCTGGCCTCTTCGCTCGTCGGTTCCGTTGGAGCAGGGTGCTGATTGTCACGTCCGTAAAGGGCGGATCGTCTGCTCTTTGTCATAGAGAGCGGTGTTAGCTTTCTGAGCTGACCTGAGCCACGTACTTGTGTGACACCCGTACACACGTGTGACAGCCGAGACGAAGCGGAGCGGACGGACTCATGGGACGAGCGGAAGAGAGAAAAGCGCGACAGCGCGGTGGCCGCCGTGCCGCGCCCGGGCACCGCTCGTCGCCCGATACCGCGCACGAGACAGCCGAGTCCCCGGGCGGAACCGCGACGGCGGTCCAGGCGCCGGTGGCCGAGGGCGGCACCCGCGCTGAGCGCCGCAAGGCCGCCGCCGGCAAGGGCAAGCAGGGCAAGGGGAAGCCGGCCACGGGCGGCAAGGGCCGCATACGCCGGCTGTTCACCTGGAAGAAGATGCTCGGCGCCTTCTTCACCGTGTGTCTGCTGGGCATCGGCGCCTTCATCGCGCTGTACACGATGGTGAGCGTGCCCGAGGGCAACGCGCTCGCGCAGACGCAGAGCAACGTCTACAAGTACAGCGACGGCTCGGTCCTGGCTCGCAAGGGCACCGTCAACCGCGAGATCGTGGACCTCTCCAAGGTCCCGACGGAGGTCCAGCACACCTTCGTCGCGGCGGAGAACAAGACCTTCTACAACGACAACGGCATCGACCTCAAGGGCATGGCCCGCGGCCTCTACAACACGGCGCGGGGCCGCGGTACCCAGGGCGGATCGACGATCACCCAGCAGTACGTCAAGAACTACTACCTCGACCAGGACCAGACCGTCACGCGCAAGCTGAAGGAACTGGTCATCTCGCTGAAGGTGGACCGCGAGAAGTCGAAGGACGAGATCCTCGCGGGCTACATCAACACCAGTTACTACGGCCGCGGCGCCTACGGCATCCAGGCCGCCGCCCAGGCCTACTACCGCGTCGACGCCGAGAAGCTCTCGGTCCAGCAGGGCGCCTACCTGGCCGCGCTGCTCCAGGCGCCGAGCCAGTACGACTGGGCGGTGGCCGGCCCCATCGGCAAGAAACTGGTCAAGCAGCGCTGGAACTACGTCCTGGACAACATGGTCGGCCAGGGCTGGCTGGACAAGTCCAAGCGCGACACCCTGAAGTTCCCCATCCCCAAGGCGCCGAAGGCCGCCTCTGGTCTGGAGGGCCAGAAGGGCTACCTCGTCGAACTGGCCAACACCCAGCTGGAGAACCAGCTGATGAAGACCCAGGGCCTCACCCGCTCCGAGGCGGAGGCCCAGGTCGTGGACCAGGGCTGGACGATCACCCTCAACATCGACCCGAAGAAGCAGGCGAAGCTGGAGGCGGCCGTCAAGAGCCAGCTGACCAGCAAGCTGGACGGCAAGAAGCGGAAGGTCGACAAGAACGTCCAGGCCGGCGCCGTCTCCGTCGACCCCAAGACCGGCAAGATCCTCGCCCTCTACGGCGGCGTGGACTACTACAAGCACTACACCGACAACGCCACCCGGGCCGACTACCAGCCTGCCTCCACCTTCAAGCCGATCATCCTCGCCGCCGCGCTGGACCAGAACGCCAAGACGCAGGACGGCAAGGAGATCAACGCCAACACGATCTACGACGGCACCAGCGGTCGCGCGGTCAAGGGCAGTGACATCGCCTTCTCGCCGCCGAACGAGGACGACGCCGACTACGGCGACATCACCGTGCAGACGGCGATGAACAAGTCCGTCAACTCGGTGTTCGCGCAGATGGGTGTGGACGTCGGCATGAAGAACGTGATGAAGGTCGCCGACGACCTCGGCCTGGACACCACGGATCTGCCGGCGGTGCCCGCGCAGACCCTGGGCAGCATGGGCGCGAGCCCGCTGGAGATGGCCGGGGTGTACGCCACTCTCGACAACCACGGCCAGAAGGTCACCCCGAGCATCCTCGCGTCGGCGGAGAAGACCGGCCGCAAGGTCGACCTGCCGGACCCGATCGGCGAGCAGGTGATCAGCAGCAGCGCGGCCGACCAGGTGACCTCGGTCCTGACCGGTGTGGTCGACGACGGCACCGCGAAGGTCTCGGTGGCCCAGAACCCGCTGCGCAAGGGCCAGCAGGTGGCCGGCAAGACGGGTACGTCCGACAGCAACAAGTCGGCCTGGTTCACGGGCTTCACGCCCGACCTGGTGACCTCGGTCGGACTGTTCGGCGAGGACTCCAAGAGCCACAACCAGGTCTCGCTGACCGGCGCCACCGGCCTCATCCCCGGCACCGGCCGGATCAACGGTGGCGGTTACCCGGCGCAGGTCTGGGCGGCTTACACCTTCGGGGTCACGAAGAAGCAGAAGTTCGACCTGAACACCGACCTGGGCGCGGCCGTCCAGCCCACGGAGACCCCGTCGAAGTCCGCGACGCCGTCCGAGACGCCGTCGGAGACCCCGAGCCAGACGCCGACCAAGTCCGCGCCGCCGTCCCAGACTCCGTCGCAGACGCCGAGCCAGACGCCGACGACTTCCGCGCCGCCGTCCCAGACTCCGTCGCAGACGCCGAGCCAGACGCCGACGGGCCAGAACACGGACAACCCGTTCGACCCGGCGAACACCATCCGGTAGTCATCCGGGTGCGGGCCCGTCGTGGCCGTTCGCGCAGTTCCCCGCGCCCCGGAGGGGCGCGGGGCTCTGTCTGACATGGGGCTCCGCCGGGTGGGCGTGACC